>NZ_CP149994.1:2844465-3160517 GCF_051307055.1 Dryocola sharpae
CGCCCGCCGCCAGCGAGATTTGTGCGCCAACCAGCACGCGGCTGAATATATCCCGTCCCAGCGAATCCACGCCGAACCAGTGCAGCGCGGACGGGCCGTTGTTCAGGCTGTCGTAGTCGAAGTAGTTTTCCGCATCAAAAGGGGCAATCCAGGGGGCAACGAGCGCTATCGCTATCAGCAGCAGCACAAACGCCCCCGCGACCAGCGCGACGGGCTGCTGGCGCAGCCGACGCAGAAATTCACGCCACGGCGTGCGCACGGCTTCGGGCCGCACCACCGGCATTGCATTGAGTACCGCCTGGCGTCGCCAGTTAAAAAGTCGCATCCTTACTTGTACCTGATTGCAGGGTTAATGGCCGCGTAGAGCATATCCACCACCAGATTGATGACAATGAATTCCAGCGAGAAAAGCAGCACTTCCGCCTGGATCACCGGGTAATCACGCATTTCAACCGAATCTACCAGCAGGCGGCCAAGCCCCGGCCAGTTAAAGACTTTCTCCACCACAATCGAGCCGCCGAGCAGAAAACCAAACTGCAGGCCCATCATGGTGACAACCGGGATCATGGCGTTACGCAGCCCGTGTTTAATCACCACCAGCGTCTCGCTCACCCCTTTGGCGCGGGCGGTACGCATATAGTCTTCCTGAAGCACGTCAACAAACGACGCGCGGGTAAAACGGGCCATCACCGCCGCCACCGCCGCGCCTAAAGTGATGGAAGGCAAAACGTAGTGCTGCCAGCTATCGGCCCCGACAGTCGGCAACCAGCCCAGCTCGACGGAAAACACCTGCATCAGCAGCATGCCCAGCGCGAAAGCCGGGAACGAAATGCCCGATACGGCGATCGTCATGCTGATCCGGTCCGGCCAGCGGTTGCGCCACACGGCGGAGACAATGCCGGTAAACAAACCGAAAATCACCGCCCACCCCATGCTGGTTAAGGTGAGCCAAAGCGTTGGCATAAAGCGGCTGGCGATCTCTTCCGCGACCGGACGGCGCGACACCATGGAGGTGCCAAAATCACCCTGCGCAACGTTGACGATAAACTGCCAGAACTGCTGCCAGAGCGGTAAATCCAGCCCCAGCTGTTTGCGAACCATCCCGATAACCTGCGCATCCGCTTCCGGCCCGGCGATAAGGCGTGCGGGATCGCCCGGCAGCATATGGACGAACAGAAACACCAGCACCGCCACGATAAGCAGAGTTGGGATAAGGCCCAGCAGGCGTTTGAGGAAATAGTTAAACAAAATTACCCCGTTAACGTAGGGCGGGTAAGCGCAAGCGCCACCCGCCGTTTTTTCGCAGGATGGCGCTTACGCTTAGCCACCCGACGGCGAAAGGCCCGTTTCTACCGCAAATCCGCGTCATCAAAGCTGAATCCGGTATCCGGAATCACATAGAACCCGGTCAGATTTTTGCTGTGTGCGGAGACCAGTTTTTCCACCACCAGCGGCACCCACGGCGACTCTTTCCAGATAATGTCCTGCGCGTCTTTATAGAGCTTCGCCTTGTCATCGCGGTTGGTGGTCTTCAGCGCTTCGCTCAGGTCTTTATCCACCTGCGCATTGCTGTAAAACGCGGTGTTAAACAGCGTTGGCGGCCAGTTCTGGGAAGCGAACAGCGGCGACAGCGCCCAGTCGGCCTCTCCCGTAGAAGCGGACCAGCCGGTGTAGAACATTCTCACGCCGCTTTCCGCCTGCCCTTTGCCTTCCACCTCCGCAGCACGCTGCCCGGCATCCATCGCGGTCACTTTGACCTTAATGCCTACCTGCGCCAGCTGCTGCTGGGTGAACTGCAGCACTTTTTGCGCGGTGCTGTGGTTGTGCGAAGACCAGAGCGTGGTCGCAAAGCCGTTCGGGAAGCCGGCTTCTTTCAGCAGCTGCCGCGCTTTAGCCGGATCGTACGGCCACGGCTTATATTTTTGTGCAAAGTCGATAGACGGCGGCACAACGCCCTCCGCCGGCGTCGCATAGCCGGCGAACGCCACTTTCACCAGCGCCTGACGATTGATGGCATAGTTAATCGCTTCGCGCACTTTCGGGTTGTCGAGCGGTTTCTGCGTGACGTTCATGCTGATGTAGCGCTGCATGATGGATGGCGAAGCCACCAGCTCCAGCTTGTCGTTTTTCTCAAGCCTTCCCGCCTGCTCGTAAGGAATAGGGAAAGCAAACTGCGCTTCGCCGGTTTGCAGCATCGCCGCGCGGGTGTTGTTATCTACAACGGGGCGCCAGGTGATAGTGTCCAGCTTTGGCTGTCCCTGTTTCCAGTAGCCAGCGAACTTCTTCACCTTCACAAAATCCGTCTGGTTCCAGGTATCAAGCTGATACGGCCCGGTGCCCACCGGGTGGAAGCCAATATCTTTGCCGTATTTTTGCAGCGCGGCAGGTGAAATCATCGCCGTCGCCGGGTGGGCGAGAATATTAATAAACGCCGAGAACGGCTGTTTAAGGGTGATTTTCACGGTAGCGGCATCCACCGCTTCGGTTTTGGCTATCGCCTTGTAGAGGTTATAGCGTTTGAGATGGTTGTCCGGGTTGCTGGCGCGGTCGAGGTTCACCTTCACCGCTTCGGCATTGAAAGCCGTCCCGTCCTGGAATTTTACATCCGGGCGCAGTTTGATGGTGTAGACCAGGCCGTCGTCAGAGACGGTATAGCTTTCCGCCAGCACGTTCTGCAGCTTCATATCCTTATCAAGACCGAACAGCCCCTGATAGAACGACTTAGCCACCGCCTGCGAGAGCGTGTCGTTGGCGTCATACGGATCAAGCGTGGTGAAGTTGGATGCCACGGCCACCACGACATCTTTGGCGGCAAAGGCCGGCGCGGCGAGTACGGAAGAGGCGAGGCCTGCCGCAGCCAGCCATTTTTTCGTGTTATTTGTCATACTGGTATTCTCCTGATTATCCCTGCCTAAAGACGGTTTTCATGGCTTCCGATCGGATGTCGGGCAACGAAATGCCCGGGGCCTACGGCCACCAGCGGCGCAACCTGCGGTTCATCCCCAAGCCTGCGCGTGGCGCCGGGGATCTCATCAGAAAGCAAAACGGGGTTGGGGCGACGGTGCGCCGGGTCGGCAACCGGAACGGCGGCCATTAGCTTACGGGTATAGGGATGCTGTGGATTTTCAAACACCGCGCGGCGCGGGCCGATTTCAACAATCTGCCCCAGATACATCACCGCCACGCGATGGCTGATCCTTTCGACAACCGCCATATCGTGCGAAATAAACAAAAACGCGATGCCAAACTCGCGCTGTAAATCGAGCAGTAAGTTGATGATTTGCGCGCGAATGGAAACGTCCAGCGCGGAGACGGACTCATCGGCAATCACCACTTTCGGGTTTAGCGCCAGCGCGCGGGCGATACAGATACGCTGACGCTGGCCGCCGGAAAACTCGTGCGGGTAGCGCCAGGCATGTTCCGGCAGCAGGCCCACGCGCTCCAGCAGCCACGCGACGCGACGCTGCGCCTGCGCTTTTGGCATCATATTGTGAACCAGCAGCGGCTCCATAATCGAATAGCCGACCGTCAGACGCGGATCCAGCGAAGCATAGGGATCCTGGAAGATAAACTGGATATCTTTGCGCACGTGCTGCATCTGCGTGTTCGGCAGGTTGTCGATGCGCTGGCCGTTAAAGTTAATGCTGCCGCCCTGGGTTTCCACCAGCCGCAGCAGCGAACGCCCGGTGGTTGATTTACCGCTACCGGACTCCCCGACCAGGCCAAGCGTTTCCCCGGGCCACAAATCAAAACTGACCTTTTCAACCGCGTGAACCTGCTTAGTGACGCGGTTGAAAATGCCGCTGCGAATAGCGAACCGGGTCACTAAATCACGCACCTGCAAAACCGGCGCTGAGCCTTGCGGAATAGTATCTTGCTCGATTTCCGGCTCGTGTTTATCAGGATCGTGCGGATCGACCAGCGGAAATTTACGCGGCAGATCTGAACCGCTCATCGATCCAAGGCGCGGCACCGCGGCCAGCAGCGCTTTGGTATAAGGATGGGCGGGCGCGCGGAAAATCTGTTCTACGCTGCCGGTTTCTACCGCTTCGCCGCGATACATCACCAGCACCCGATCCGCTATATCCGCCACCACGCCCATATCGTGCGTGATGAAGATGACGCCCATCTCCATTTCGTCCTGCAGAACGCGGATAAGCTGAAGAATTTGCGCCTGAATGGTGACGTCCAGCGCCGTTGTTGGCTCGTCGGCAATGAGTACCGCCGGACGGCAGGAGAGCGCCATCGCAATCATCACGCGCTGGCGCATGCCGCCAGAAAGCTGGTGCGGATAGTTGCCAAGGATGGCCTTCGCTTCGGGGATGCGCACGCGTTCAAGCATGCGCTGCGCTTCAAGCATCGCCGCCTTGCCGTCAAGGCCCTGATGTAAACGAATGGATTCCGCGATTTGCTCGCCTACCGGGAAGACGGGGTTGAGCGAGGTCATCGGCTCCTGAAAAATCATCGCGATATCCGCGCCGCGCACGTTGCGCATCTGCGAGGAACTTAAGGCATAGGGTTCAATAACCTGTTTATTGCGGCGGCGCAGCAGGATTTTATCACTCCCGACCAGGCCGCCGGACTGCTCCAGCAGGCGCATTAACGCCAGCGCGGTAACGGACTTGCCTGAGCCGGACTCGCCGACAATCGCCAGCGTCTCACCGCGTTTGAGATCGAACGAAAGGTGGCGCACCGCTTCGCTGTACGTTTTTTCCTGACGAAAACGAATGTTCAGCTCTTTAACGCTGAGCACCTGGTCTTCTGGCAGTTCATCACTGTGCGGCATCAACGCTCCTGGTCGCGATAAATTCCTACGCTGGGCGCATCGCCGACATAACCGTAGCCGCGATACATCCCTTCACTGTTGAACGGCAGCGCCACGTTGCCTTCGCTGTCGATGGCGATAACGCCGCCGCTGCCATCAAGCGCGGGCAGTTTTTCCATTACCACCCGCTCCGTCGCCTGCTGCAGGCTCAGACCGCCGTATTCCATTAACGCGGCGATGTCATAAGCGGCCAGCGTGCGTATAAATACCTCGCCCGTGCCGGTGCAGGACACGGCAACGTTTGCATTATTGGCGTAGCAACCTGCGCCGACGAGAGGTGAATCCCCTACCCGACCGGGCAGTTTATTTGTCATGCCGCCGGTTGAGGTCGCCGCCGCGAGGTTGCCAGACTTGTCGCGCGCCACGGCGCCGACGGTGCCAAATTTAGCGTCTGGATCTATTGGCTCGCCGCCGTCATGATCCAGTGCGGTTTGGTTAGTAAGCTGCGCGCGTGCCAGCTGCTCCCGCCGTTCCGGCGTAGAGAAAATTTCAGGCGCAACGGGTTCAAGCCCCTGCGCCTGCGCAAAGGCCTCGGCGCCCCCGGCTATCAGTAACACATGCGGGCTGTACTCCAGCACCTTTCGCGCAGCGATAACCGGATTGCGAATATGGCTGACGCCCGCAACGGCCCCGGCATCCAGCGTATTGCCGTCCATAATGCAGGCATCGAGCTCATGGGTGCCCGCATGGGTAAAGACGGAACCGATGCCGGCGTTAAACAACGGGCACTCTTCGAGCATGCGCACGGCTTCGGTCACCGCATCCAGCGCGCTTCCGTCCGCTGCCAGAATAGCCTGCCCGGCCGCAACGATTTCTGACAATGCCTGGATATAAAGCTGCTCTTTCTCAGCGCTTAACCGCGCGCGAGTGATTGCGCCTGCGCCACCGTGAATGGCGATTACCGCTTTGTTCATAACGACATGGCCCTGTACTGATTGTCATCCGGCAACACTTTTTCTATAAATATCAGAATCGTTACCGTTAACTAATTCGATTTTTGAATATAGAAAGATGTAAATGTGTTGTAAAGGAAATTGACCGCGCGCCTTACCCCTAATGGAACATTCAGCGACGGGGCTTTATCTGCCATAATAAGCGCCTTACTTTGCCCCCGCCGCAGGAGTTTTTCATGGAATTTACCGCCGGGCTGATCCCCCTTGAAACCGCGCTGGAGCAGATGCTTTCACGCATTGTTCCTGTCACCGAATCGCAGACTGTCCCGCTGTTACAGGCCGCCGGGCGCGTTACCGCCAGCCCTGTCACTTCTCCGATTGATGTGCCTGGCTTTGATAATTCAGCCATGGACGGTTACGCCGTGCGCATGGCCGATATCGCCGCAGGCGGCGCCCTGCCCGTTGCGGGCAAAGCTTTTGCCGGGCAGCCGTTTAGCGACGAGTGGCCCGCAGGAAGCTGCATAAGAATTATGACCGGCGCTCCGCTGCCCGCAGGCGCGGAAGCCGTCGTCATGCAGGAAGAGACGGAAGTGACCGAAAGCGGCGTGCGTTTTAACGCGCCGGTAAAAAAGGGCCAGAACATCCGCCTGCGTGGGGAAGATATTCGTAGCGGCGCCAGCGTGCTGCCCGCGGGCAAAAAATTGTCCGCCGCCGAGCTGCCGCTTATCGCCTCGCTGGGTATTGCCGATGTCGCGGTGCAGCGCAAAGTGCGCGCCGCCGTGTTCTCAACGGGCGATGAACTCCGCTTGCCGGGCCAGCCGCTGGGCGACGGGCAAATCTATGATACCAACCGTCTCGCCGTTCACTTGATGCTCGACCAGCTTGGCTGCGAGGTTATCGACCTGGGCATTATCAAAGACGACCCGCAAGCCCTGCGCGCCGCCTTTATCGAGGCAGACCGCCAGGCAGATGTGGTAATCAGCAGCGGCGGCGTTTCCGTTGGTGAGGCGGATTACACTAAACAGCTTCTCGAAGAGCTGGGTGAGGTGGGCTTCTGGAAGCTGGCGATCAAGCCTGGTAAACCTTTCGCTTTTGGCCGCCTGCAAAATAGCTGGTTCTGCGGCCTGCCGGGCAATCCGGTATCGGCGGCGCTGACCTTCTATCAGCTCGTGCAGCCGCTGCTGGCCAGGCTGAGCGGTCAGCAGGGTAACGCGCTGCCGCCACGCCAGCGCGCACGCACGGTCGGCAGGCTCAAAAAATCGCCGGGGCGTCTCGATTTCCAGCGCGGCATCATGCGCACCGCGGAAGACGGCCAGCTTGAGGTGCTCAGCACCGGGCATCAGGGTTCGCATATTTTCAGCTCCTTCAGCCAGGCCAACTGCTTTATCGTGCTGGAGCGCGAACGCGGCCACGTTGAAGCGGGCGAATGGGTCGAGATCGAGCCGTTTAATATGCTGTTTGGAGGCTAAGATGAGAGCCGAACTGAGCGATGCGGAGATGCTGCGCTACAATCGCCAGATTATTCTGCGCGGTTTTGACTTCGACGGACAGGAAGCGCTGAAAGCCGCGCGCGTGCTGGTTGTCGGACTTGGCGGCCTCGGCTGCGCCGCCGCGCAGTACCTTGCCGCAGCGGGCGTGGGGCATCTCACCCTGCTGGATTTCGATACCGTTGCGCTCTCTAACCTGCAACGCCAGACGCTGCATCGCGACGCGGCTATCGGACGGCCGAAAGTGGATTCCGCACGGGAGGCGCTGGCCGCCATCAATCCCCATCTTTCGCTCGCAACTATAGATGCGCGGCTGGATGAAGCGCAGCTCGCGGAAGAAGTAATGCGGCACGATCTGGTGCTGGACTGTACCGACAACGTCACTATCCGCAACCAGCTCAATCAGTGCTGCTTTAGCGCGAAAATCCCGCTGGTCAGCGGCGCGGCAATCCGTATGGAAGGGCAAATCAGCGTCTTCACTTATCAGCCGGATGAACCCTGCTATCGCTGCCTGAGCCGCCTGTTTGGGGAAAACGCCCTCACCTGTGTCGAAGCAGGCGTGATGGCCCCGCTGCCAGGTATAATAGGTTCGTTGCAGGCGATGGAAGCCATCAAGCTGCTTGCCCAGTACGGCACGCCTGCCGCCGGTAAAATTGTTATGTACGACGCTATGGCCTGCCAGTTCCGCGAAATGAAGCTCACGCGTTTTGCGCAGTGCGAGGTGTGTGGAACTCACTCGTCGTAAAGTCCGTCGCTCTTAACCGCCGTATAGCTCTTGTCAGCGCGTATACGGCGTACCGACTCCCGCACCGCGAGCGTACCGTTTAGCAGAAGATTACCGACCGGTGCCTCAGGACGAATAAGCCGCTGCTGGAGGATATGCACGGCTTCCTCGCCCAGCTCATCGCGTGGTACATGAAGCGAAGTGAGCGGAACGTCGTGGATCGCCGCAAGGTTAAAGCCGTCGATGCTCATTACCGACATGTCGTGCGGCACCCGTAGCCCCGCCTTTTGCAGGGCGCTGACCGCGCCGGCAGCCATAAAATCACCGCCCACCAGCAGCGCTGTCGGCAGCCTTTGCCGCGGCGTGGCGGCGAGAAAATCCCCGATAATCTGCTCGCTCTCTTTGGCGCTGAAGCTTTGCGCCGTCATCAGATGCTGTCCCTCGTCAAACTGAAGGTTGTGCGCTTCCCACGCGTCGCGTATACCTGCCAGGCGCAGCTCCATGGTGTAGCGGCGCAGGCAAAGTAAATTTACCACCGATTTATGCCCCTGCTCGAACAGGTAGCTTGCCGCGAACTCGCCGATTAGCTGGTGATCGGGCGCAACGCCCGGCAGGCGCATTTTGCGATCGCGGCAGTTGATCAGCACGCAGGGTTTGGCGAGATCCGCGGCCAGATCGTGAATATGCGGATCGTCGATACCCAGCAGGATCGCCGCTTCCGTTTCCGCTTCGTTTATTTTGCGCAGAAAGAGATTGGCATCGCTGTCGTGCTCTTCAAGCGCGCAGTAACGCAGCCGGACCTCATGAGGGCTAAGCGCCTTGCTGATGCCCTGAATCACGCGGTAGTAGAACACATCCAGCCGCTCTTCGAACGCCCGCTGCGGCGCGAACACAACCAGGCTATTGAGTAACAGCCTTCCCGCAGCCATGCCCTTGAGCACGCCGTTTTGCTGCGCGCAGTTCAGTATTCGCTGCTTTGCCGCTTCGCTGGTGTTGGCCTTCCCCGCCAGCACGCGAGAAACGGTGCTGATGGAAAGCCCGGTTTGCGCCGCAATTTCGGCGATTTTTAGCTTTTTACTCATTCTGTGATCTGCGCCCATTTTTCTGATGAAAAAATTTTCACAGCGTTCAGACAGGCTGTTTAGCTGGCAGCTATGCCTTTGTTATGCCACTTCCCGCATGCTTATGAAAATTATTGCATCAAATTTCCTGTTGACATTTTTATAACTGATTTAGTCTCAACCGGTCGAACATCTTTTTCTGATGCTGGCGACAGAAACCTTATTAAAACAATATAAATCAAAGAATTAATAATTACCTCGCAATCAAAAGGCTGTTATACCAATTCCGAAAGCTACCCTGCTACGTGGAGAACATCATGAGTCATGGCATACAACAGGATGTAACGGCGGTAAAGACTAAACGTACCATCCGCAATTTGCGCTGGTGGGTGCTGGTGCTGTTTTTACTGGGCGTCACCGTCAACTACATCACCCGTAACTCGCTGGGTATTCTTGCTCCTGAACTGAAGAGTTCCCTGGGCATTACGACCGAGCAATATTCCTGGATAGTCGGCGCTTTTCAGCTGGCCTACACTCTCTTCCAGCCCCTTTGCGGCTGGCTGATAGACGTGATTGGCCTGAAGCTCGGCTTCCTGGTCTGCGCGGGCGTCTGGGCGGTGGTTTGCATCATGCACGCGGGCGCCGGTAGCTGGCTGCAGCTGGCGATTCTGCGTTTCTTTATGGGCGGCGCGGAAGCGGCCGCAACGCCTGCCAACGCCAAAACCATTGGTGAATGGTTCCCGAAAAAGGAGCGTCCTGTTGCCGCAGGCTGGGCGGGCGTTGGCTTCTCCATTGGCGCGATGCTTGCCCCACCCATTATTTATTTCGCCCACGCCTCTTTTGGCTGGCAGGGCGCGTTTATGTTTACCGGCGCGCTGGCCCTGCTGTGGGTCGTGCTGTGGTGGCTGTTCTACCATAACCCTGAACAGCACCCGAACCTGAGCAAGGAAGAGCTGGCGTTTATCAAGCAGGATAACGAACCGCCAGCCGTGAAGTTGCCCTTCCTGACCGCCCTGAAAACCGTGTCTAAAAATAAACGCTTTTACGGTATCGCGATCCCGGCGTTTATGGCCGAGCCAGCCTGGGCCGTACTGAGTTTCTGGGTGCCGCTGTATCTTGCCAGCGAACGCGGAATGGATCTGAAACAGATCGCCATGTTCGCCTGGCTGCCGTTCCTCGCCGCCGACCTGGGCAGCGTGGCGAGCGGCTACCTGACAAAAGTTTATGCCCGCTGGTTCGGCTGCACGCGCACTAACTCAATCGTCGCCAGCTCCGTGACCGGCGCTTTCCTGATGATCGCCCTGGCGCTGGTCGCTATCACTAAAGATCCCTATATCACCATCGCGCTGATTTCCGTGGGCGGCTTCGGGCACCAGATAATCTCCTGCATGTTAAGCGCCCTTGTCGTGGACTCTTTTGACAAAGGCCAGATGGCGACCGTCAACGGCATGCGTGGCTCTGCGGCCTGGATCGCAAGCTTCCTCTTCTCGCTGCTGATTGGCGTTACCGCCGACAAAATTGGCTACAACCCGCTGTTTATCGCCATGGGCTTCTTTGACCTGATCGGCGCCGTATTTCTGGTCTCTTTTATTGCTGAACGCCGCGCTAAGCGTGCCTGAACTAAAAATGGATAGTGAAAGATGAAAACCCTGAAGAACTGGACGCTGTTGAAATCCGATGCGCATCACGTTGAATTAAGCGTGGACGATAAGCATCGGCTCTGTTTGTACGTGCTGGAACAAGGGATGTTCCGCGTGTTGATTAAACGCGAGAACAGGCTGGCTTTAAATCGTACCTGGAGCATCGCGCCACAAAGCGATGTTCCGTGGGAAGGACGCGCGCGTGAAAGTCTGGAGGGCTTCACGCTGCCGGGCTTTGCGCTGGAAGAGAGCGACGACACGCTGCGCATCAGCACCGACAAGCTGCGCGTCACCGTCCATCAGCCGCTGTGGCTGGAGTGGGAATACAAAAACGACCATGGCCAGTGGCAACCGCTGGCAAGCGACCGCCCGACCAGCGCCTATCTGCTGAACGCGCACGGCGACGGCGTGGCGCACTACCAGCGTCGTTACTCAGAGGAGAGCTACTATGGGTTGGGTGAAAAAGCCGGGCCTTTAGCGCGCACCGGCAAACGCTATGAAATGCGCAACCTCGACGCCATGGGCTATAACGCGCAGTCAACCGATCCGCTCTATAAGCATATTCCCTTTACCATCACTAAGCGCCCCGATGTCAGCTTCGGCATGTTTTATGACAACCTCAGCAGCTGCTGGCTGGATCTGGGCAACGAGATCGACAACTATCATCTGCCCTACCGCCGCTGGCAGGCGGAGTCGGGCGATGTGGATTATTACCTGTTTCTCGGCCCTAAAGTGCTGGACGTCACCAAAGCGTTTGTCCGCCTGACCGGTAAAACGCTGTTCGGCCCGAAATGGAGCCTCGGCTACAGCGGTTCAACCATGCATTACACCGATGCGCCGGACGCCCAGCAGCAGCTGCTGAGCTTTATCCGTCTGTGCAACGAGCATGCGATTCCGTGCGATTCGTTCCAGCTCTCATCGGGCTACACCTCCATCAACAACAAACGCTACGTGTTTAACTGGAATTACGACAAAGTGCCGCAGCCGAAGGTGATGAGCCGGGCGTTCCACGACGCCGGCATTAAGCTTGCGGCGAACATCAAGCCGTGCCTGTTGCAGGATCATCCGCGTTATGCAGAAGTGGCGGAACGCGGGCTGTTTATTAAGGATTCAGAGCAGGACGGGCCGGAGCGTTCAAGCTTCTGGGATGATGAAGGTTCGCACCTCGATTTTACCCATCCGGAAACGGTGAAATGGTGGCAGAACGGCGTCACCACGCAGCTGCTGGAAATGGGCATCGATTCAACGTGGAACGACAATAACGAATTTGAGGTGTGGGACGGCGAGGCGCGCTGCCACGGCTTCGGTGAAGAGATCGCCATTAAGCATATCCGTCCGGTAATGCCGCTGCTGATGATGCGCGCCTCGCTTGAAGCGCAGCAAACCTTCGCGCCGGAAAAACGCCCTTATCTGATTTCACGCTCCGGCTGCGCCGGCATGCAGCGTTACGTACAGACCTGGAGCGGCGATAACCGCACTAACTGGAATACGCTGCGCTATAACATCCGCATGGGTGTGGGGATGAGCCTCTCCGGGCTGTACAACGTCGGGCACGATGTGGGCGGCTTTTCCGGCGATAAACCGGATGCGGAACTGTTTGTGCGCTGGGTGCAAAACGGCGTGATGCACCCGCGCTTTACCATCCACTCCTGGAACGACGACCGGACGGTGAACGAGCCCTGGATGTATCCGGGCGTAACGCCGGCGATTCGCAGCGCTATCGAAACGCGCTATCGCCTGCTGCCGTACTTCTACACGCTGCTGTGGCAGGCGCATAAAGACGACGAGCCGATGCTGCGCCCGACGTTCCTCGACCACGAGCACGACGCAAAAACCTTCGAAGAGTGCGACGACTTCATGCTGGGCCGCGATTTGCTGGTGGCGAGCGTGGTTGAACCCGGTCAACGCGAGCGTGAAGTGTGGCTCCCGACCAACGGCGAAGGCTGGTACGACTATTACACCGGCCGGTGGTACAGCGGCGGCCAGAGCATTGTGCTGGACGCCCCGCTGGAGCATCTGCCGCTGCTGGTACGCGCCGGCGCCGCCCTGCCGCATTCCGCACGCCTCGCCCATATCGATGCAAAAGCCGATAACGTGCGCGAGCTGAAAGTGTATCCGCTGCGTGGAACGGGCGTATCCAGAGGCAGCCTGTTTGAAGATGACGGCGAATCCTGGGGCTATCAGCGGGGCAACGCGCTGTGGCTGGAGTGGGAGATTCGCTCTACCGCACAGGAAATCCATATCAGGTTTAACCGCAAGGGTGATTATCTGCCAGCCTGGAAGGCGCTGAAAATAACGCTGCCTGCGGGTGAAACAAGACGTCTGGTGGTGGACGGAGCCGAGCAGGATTACTGGAGTTTGTAGGAAACATTTCCCTCTTTCTCAAGGGAGAGAAGATGTCCTGACACAAACGCCACCCATAAAAAAACCGCCGTTCCCGGCGGTTTTTCATCATTCAGAATCAGGCTACTAGCCGTCAATCCCTTTACTGCGCAGGTAATCTTCATACCCGCCGGTAAAGTCGATGACGCGTTCCGGCGTAATTTCAATCACGCGGGTTGCCAGCGAGCTGACAAATTCACGGTCGTGAGAGACGAAGATCAGCGTGCCCGGGTACATTTCCAGCGCCATGTTCAGCGATTCAATGGATTCCATGTCCAGGTGGTTGGTTGGTTCATCCATCACCAGCACGTTCGGACGCTCCATCATCAGCTTACCAAACAGCATGCGGCCTTTTTCACCGCCGGAGAGCACTTTGGCAGGCTTTTTGATGTCGTCCTGGCTGAACAGCAGGCGGCCCAGAATGCTGCGCACCGCCTGCTCGTCGTCGCCTTCCTGCTTCCACTGGCTCATCCAGTCGAAGACGGTGAGATCGTTTTCGAATTCGTATTCATGATCCTGCGCGTAGTAGCCAATCTGCGTGTTCTCCGACCATTTCACGGCGCCTGCGTCCGCTTCAAGTTCGCCTACCAGGGTCTTCAGCAGGGTAGATTTACCCACGCCGTTAGTCCCCAGTACCGCGAGTTTTTCACCGACTTCAAGCAGCAGGTTAACGCTTTTGAACAGCGGGCCTTCATCAAAGCCTTTGGCCAGCGCCTCGACTTCCAGCGCGTTACGGAACAGTTTCTTGTCCTGTTCGAAACGGATGAACGGGTTCTGACGGCTGGAGGCTTTCACCTCGTCGAGTTTGATTTTATCAATCTGACGGGCGCGAGACGTTGCCTGACGTGATTTAGAGGCGTTGGCGCTAAAGCGGCTGACGAAGGATTGCAGGTCGGCAATCTGCGCTTTTTTCTTCGCGTTGTCGGCAAGCAGGCGTTCGCGAGCCTGCGTGGCCGCCGTCATGTATTCATCGTAGTTGCCCGGATAGACGCGCAGCTCGCCGTAATCCAGATCCGCCATGTGGGTACAGACCATGTTCAGAAAGTGACGGTCGTGCGAGATAATAATCATGGTGCTGTTGCGCTCGTTGAGCACGGTTTCCAGCCAGCGAATGGTGTCGATGTCCAGGTTGTTCGTCGGTTCATCGAGCAGCAGGATGTCTGGATTGGAGAACAGCGCCTGCGCCAGCAGCACGCGCAGCTTCCAGCCCGGCGCGACTTCGCTCATCGGGCCATAATGCTGCTCCACAGGAATGCCTACGCCCAGCAGCAGTTCGCCCGCGCGCGCTTCGGCGGTGTAGCCGTCCATTTCGCCGTATCTTACTTCGAGGTCGGCAACTTTGTAGCCGTCTTCTTCGCTCATCTCCGGTTGCGCGTAGATGCGGTCGCGCTCTTCTTTAACTTCCCAGAGTTCAGCGTGGCCCATGATCACCGTGTCGAGCACCGTGAATTTTTCAAAGGCGAACTGATCCTGACGCAGCTTACCGATGCGCTCGTTCGGATCGAGAGAAACGTTGCCCAGCGTCGGCTCTAAGTCGCCGCCCAGGATCTTCATAAAGGTGGACTTACCGCTACCGTTAGCGCCAATCAGGCCGTAGCGATTGCCGCCGCCAAATTTGACGGAGATGTTTTCAAACAGCGGCTTACTGCCAAACTGCATAGTGACGTTACTGGAAACTAGCACAGAGATGTCCTGATAAAAGAAGTGATGTATTTGTGATATCGCACACAGTATGCCATAAGTGCGTTTATGGATCGCGCTGCTTATGCACCGTCTATAATTCAATCGATGTGAAAAAAGTGTGATTTAATCCACATCTGATTTCCCAGACTGCGGGAATGCACATATAATGCGCGGCTACCCCATCTGATTCTCAACTAACTAGCCTGTGTGGCCATAAATATTTCGCACAACATGAATATAAAATTACGCTCGATTTTACTGGCATTTGTGGCTGTAGCGTCTTTTTGCAAAACAGCTTCCGCCGTGACTTATCCTCTGCCAACCGATGGCAGCCGCCTGATTGGCCAGAACCAGGTCATCACCATTCCTGAAGGTAGCACCGCGCCGCTGGAAGAGTTTGCAGCGCGTTACCAGATGGGGCTTTCCAATATGCTGGAAGCTAACCCTGGCGTCGATCCGTATCTGCCAAAGCCCGGCACCATCCTGAACATTCCTCAGCAGCTCATCCTGCCGGATACCGTTCATGAAGGCATCGTTATCAACAGCGCTGAAATGCGCCTCTACTATTACCCGAAAGACACCAACACCGTCATCGTGTTGCCAATCGGTATCGGCCAGCTGGGTAAAGACACCCCGATCAACTGGACGACGAAAGTAGAACGCAAGAAAGCGGGCCCAACCTGGACGCCAACGGCCAAAATGCACGCGGAGTACGCGGCTGCCGGTACGCCACTGCCGACCGTTGTGCCAGCGGGCCCGGACAACCCTATGGGCCTGTACGCGCTCTATATCGGCCGCCTGTACGCGATTCACGGCACTAATGCTAACTTCGGTATCGGCCTGCGCGTAAGCCACGGCTGCGTGCGTCTGCGTAACGAAGATATCAAGTTCCTGTTCGAAAACGTGCCGGTCGGCACACGCGTGCAGTTCATTGACGAGCCGGTAAAAGCGACGGTGGAGCCGGACGGTACGCGCTACATTGAAGTACATAACCCGCTCTCCACCACCGAAGCGCAGTTCAACTCCGGTGAAATTGTGCCGATTACGCTGAAAAACAACGTGACGGCGATTACGGCTCAGCCAGACGTTGATACCAACGTTGTGGACCAGGCCGTTCAGAACCGCTCCGGTATGCCGGTGCGTCTGAACTAAGTTTTACCTATCGCAATGAGGCGGCCTTCGGGTCGCCTTTTTTATGCCCGCCCGGCAGAATTCCAGCGGAGCCTGAACCCTTCGCCACAGAAATATTTGGTATGCTCATAATTCATGTTGTGATCGGTAGCACAATATTAAGTTTAATTGTATGATGAATGAGTTTTCTAAAGGGTCTTTTCCATGCGCAATTCGCTCACCGTTATCTGGCAGTATCTGCGATCTTTTATCTTAATTTACCTGTGCTTATATGCAGGTATCGCTATTGCTTCGCTGCTGCCGATTACTATTCCCGGCAGCATTATCGGTATGCTGATTCTGTTTGTGCTGCTTTCGCTGCAGATCCTGCCGGCGAAGTGGGTCAAGCCGGGTTCACACCTGCTGATTCGCTATATGGCTCTGCTGTTTGTCCCTATCGGCGTGGGCGTAATGCAGTATTACGAAGTGATAAAGGCGCAGTTTGGTCCGCTGGTGGTTTCCTGTTTTTTCAGTACCCTGATCGTGCTGGTTATCGTGAGCTGGAGCTCTCATCTGATTCATGGCCAGCGCAACATTGTCGGTAAAAGCGAGGCAGGCAAAAAATGATGCACTTTATATGGTGGTCTTTACCGCTGTCGCTGCTGGTCTTTTTTGGCTCACGTAAGCTTGGCAGGCGTTTTAAAACCCCGCTGTTAAATCCGCTGCTGGTTTCAATGGTGGTGATTATTCCGCTGCTGGTTTTCACCGGCACGCCATACGAACATTATTTTAAAGGCAGCGAGGTGCTTAACGATTTGCTGCAGCCCGCTGTTGTCGCCCTTGCTTTTCCGCTTTATGAACAGTTGCACCAGATCCGCGCCCGCTGGAAATCGATCATTACCATCTGCTTTATCGGCAGCATGGTCGCCATGATAAGCGGCACCGCTATCGCGCTGTATATGGGCGCTACGCCGGAGATTGCCGCATCCGTGTTGCCAAAATCCGTTACCACGCCGATTGCGATGGCCGTGGGCGGCAGTATCGGCGGGGTTCCCGCTATCAGCGCGGTCTGCGTGATTTTTGTAGGGATCCTCGGGGCCGTCTTTGGCCACGCGCTGCTGAACGTCATGCGCATTACGACCAAAGCTTCGCGTGGTCTGGCGATGGGCACGGCTGCTCACGCCCTCGGCACGGCGCGCTGCGCTGAACTGGATTTCCAGGAAGGGGCTTTTAGTTCGCTGGCGCTGGTGATCTGCGGCATCATAACCTCGCTTATCGCCCCGTTCCTGTTCCCTCTTATCGTGGCGGTGTGCGGCTAAAAGTTGCGAGAGATCGCGCATTTTCGTTTTTTATTTCATCCGTTGCATTTGCAATTAGACACGGATCACATATAAAGCCCCGGTAGCGCCGTACACTACGGCTCCATTACCTATTTGAGGCTAAAGACACATGCGCTCTCGTTTTCATGCTGCTTTCGCACAGCTCCCGGCTTCCCTGCAGGCTGCCCTGCAACCTCTGCTTACCGATGACCACTTCCCGGCCATGTTTAGCGCACAGGCTGTGGAAACGCTGGAACGCCAGACCGGTCTGGATGATGATGCGCTTGCCTTCGCCCTGCTCCCCCTTGCCGCCGCCTGCGCCCGCACAGATTTATCGCATTTCAACGTGGGCGCCGTAGCCCGCGGCATCAGCGGCAATCTCTATTTTGGCGCCAATATGGAATTTGCAGGCACCACTATGCAGCAAACCGTTCATGCAGAACAAAGCGCCATTACCCATGCATGGATGCGCGGCGAAAAGGGCCTGGTCTCCATTACGGTAAACTACACGCCGTGCGGCCACTGCCGCCAGTTTATGAACGAGTTAAACAGCGGTGTGAAACTGCAAATTAACCTTCCTGGCCGCAAGCCCGCCACGCTCGGCGACTACCTGCCGGATGCTTTCGGCCCGCGCGATTTGGACATCACAACGCTTCTGCTGGACGAAAGGGATCACGGCTTTGCCCTGCAGGGTGATGAATTAAGCCAGGCGGCGATCGCGGCGGCAAACCGTAGCCATGCGCCGTACAGCAACGCTCCTGCAGGCGTTGCGCTGGCCTTGCGCGACGGCAAAATCATCTGCGGAAGCTACGCGGAGAACGCAGCCTTCAACCCGTCACTGCCTCCGTTGCAGGCTGCGCTGAATGTGCTGAGCCTTTCTGGCTATGATTACAGCGATATTCAGCGAGCCATTCTGGCTGAACGAGCCGATGCGCCGCTGACGCAGTGGGACGCCACCGCCGCCACGCTTAACGCGCTGGGCTGTCAGAATCTCGAACGTACGCTGCTGGTTTAATCCCTGTGCTGCGGGTGGATGCCACCCGCTTTGTTGAAATTTAGCTCAACCAAATCCCCATACCTTGCTCTTCATCCCCGGGTAAAGTAGCCTTGGATAAAATTTCATCCTATTCATGAGTCCGCAAGTCCATGTTGAAGCGCGTGTTTTACAGCCTGTTAGCCATCATCGGCTTGACGCTTCTGGCAGCGCTGAGCCTCGACCGCTGGATGAGCTGGAAAACGTCCCCCTACGTTTACGACGAATTGCAGGACCTGCCCTATCGCCAGGTAGGCGTCGTGCTCGGCACCGCCAAGTATTACCGCACCGGCGTCATTAATCAGTACTACCGCTACCGTATTCAGGGCGCGCTTAACGCTTATAACAGCGGCAAGGTTAACTACCTGCTGTTGAGCGGCGATAACGCGCAGACCAGCTATAACGAACCGATGACGATGCGTAAGGATTTAATCGCAGGCGGCGTCGATCCTGCCGATATCGTGCTGGACTACGCCGGTTTCCGCACTCTGGACTCCATCGTTCGCACGCGCAAAGTTTTCGATACCAACGATTTCATTATCATTACGCAACGCTTCCACTGCGAGCGCGCGCTGTTTATCGCCCTGCATATGGGGATACAGGCGCAGTGCTACGCCGTACCTTCGCCTAAAAATATGATGACGGTAAGAATACGTGAGTTTGCCGCCCGTCTGGGAGCGATTGCGGATGTCTATATTTTCAAACGTGAGCCACGTTTCCTCGGCCCGTTAGTGCCGATCCCGGCCCTGCATGAGGTTCCGGAAGATGCGCAGGCTTACCCGGCGGTGACGCCAGAGCAGCTGCTGGAAATACAAAAGAAAGCGAAGAAGTAAAAAGCATTATCCCTCTCACAAAGGGAGAGGGATAAACCAGGCCAGGCTTGCTCCCTCGCCCCTTTGGGAGGGGGTCGGGATGAAGAACAACTTATTTCTTACGCGCGTACTTCAGGGAGTCAAGAGCAACCGCGAAGATGATAATCGCGCCCTTGATGATGTACTGCCAGTAAGGGTTCACGCCGATATAGGTCAGGCCGTAGTTAATAACGGTGAAGATGATAACGCCGGTCACCACGCCGATGACCGTCCCTACCCCGCCGCTGAATGACACGCCGCCCACCACGCACGCCGCAATCGCATCCAGTTCGTACATAAAGCCGAGGTTATTGGTCGCCGAGCCGATACGGCCAGCTTCGAGCATCCCGCCGAAGGCGTAGAACACGCCGGAGAGCGCATAAATCATCAGCAGGTTCAGCGCAACGTTCACGCCGGAGACTTTCGCCGCTTCCGGGTTGCCGCCGATGGCGAAAATGTTTTTACCAAAGCGGGTTTTGTTCCACAAAATCCAGACAAAGCCAATCGAAATCAACGCGTAGAAGGTGATGTACGACAGCTTAAAGTTGCCCATCTTGATAAAGCCCTGGGCAAAGGTCGAGAAGCCGCTGTCGAACCCCGCAATCGGTGATGCGCCCACAAAGTCGTAGTACAGGGAGTTGATGCCGTAGACGATGATCATGGTACCCAAAGTGGTGATAAACGGCGTCACGTTCAGGTAAGCGATGATAATACCGTTCACCAGGCCGATGATGGCGCCGATAACGCAGACAATCAGGATAACTACCGGGATCGGCATGGTATGCAGGTCGGGGAAAACTTTGTTGACGTTTTCCATGGACTGCAGGAGCGTTGCGGCGACAACCGCCGCAAGGCCAACCTGACGACCGGCAGAAAGGTCGGTACCCTGAGTCACAATCAGCCCTGCCACGCCCAGCGCGATAATAATACGCACGGAAGACTGGGTCAGAATGTTACTTAAGTTCATCAGGCTTAAAAAGGTCGGATCCTGGAAAATAATGATCGCCAGCAGCACCAGCAAAACGACATAAATGCCGCCTTCTTTCAGATAAGTTAGAATACTTTTCTTATTTAACGCACTCATTTTTCAATAGCCCCTAAATTATCAAAGGTGCACAGACGCAAGACGTAATATTTCGTTCTGCGTGGTTGTTTTAGTGTCTACAATTCCCGCGACGAGACCGTTGCTCATCACCAGAATACGGTCTGTAATCCCTAACAACTCCGGCATTTCGGACGAAATAATAATGATTCCTTTCCCTTTTTTGGCAAGCTCAGCAATCAGCTGATAAATTTCAAATTTTGCGCCTACGTCGATACCGCGAGTAGGTTCATCAAGCATTAAAATTTCCGGCTGGGTTAACAGCCAGCGACCAATAATAACTTTCTGTTGGTTACCGCCGGACAGAGAACCGATCGCCGTGCGGTGTCCTGGCGTTTTAACGCGCATGGAATCGATAACCCACTGGGTATCGCTTTTCATGCGGGTATTATCAAGCAGGCCAACTTTGTTTTTATATTTGCGAATATTCGAAATCAGCGAGTTAAAGCCGATATCCAGATAAGCGTAAATACCGGTCGAGCGGCGCTCTTCGGTCACTAACGCAAAACCGTGGTTAATCGCTTCATTCGCAGTGTGGTTATTAATCTTTTTGCCGTGTAACGTAATGGTGCCGGAAGACTTCTCGCGAATACCAAATAGCGTTTCGACAATATCAGTACGCTTTGCGCCTACCAGACCGGCAATCCCGAGAATTTCCCCTTTATGCAGGTCAAAGGAAACGTCGCGAATGGACGGCTGACGCAAAGAGGTCAGGTTGCGCACCTCCATAATCACTTCGCCCGGCACGTTGGATTTGTCCGGGAAGCGCTGGTTCAGGGAGCGGCCGACCATCATGGAAATAATTTTATCCATGTCCAGCCCTTCAAGCGGCTGGGTGGCAATCCACTGTCCATCACGCAAAATAGTAATTTCATCACACAGCTGGAATATCTCTTCCATTTTATGGGAGATATAAACGATACCGCAGCCGCGCTCTTTTAATTTACGTATAATTTTAAACAGGTGGTTAACTTCTTTTTCCGTCAATGATGAGGTGGGCTCATCCATAATGACGATTTTGGCATTGTAGGAGAATGCCTTGGCAATTTCGATCATCTGCATTTGTGATACGGAGAGCGTGCCAACGCGGGCGCGCGGATCGATATCAATATCCAGCTCATCAAAAATGTCTTTGGTGTCGCGATACATTTTATCCTGATCGACAAACATGCCTTTGGTGGGGTAGCGCCCCAGCCACATGTTGTCCATCACCGTACGCTGTAATACCAGGTTAAGCTCCTGGTGCACCATGGAAATACCGTTTTCCAGCGCCTCTTTGGTGCTGGTGAAATTTACTTCTTTCCCCTGGAAAAGAATACTGCCGGAATCTTTACTGTAGATCCCAAAAAGGCATTTTAATAACGTGGATTTACCCGCGCCGTTCTCTCCCATTAATGCGTGAATGGAATGAGGACGCACTTTTAAATTCACATCATCCAGTGCCTTAACGCCGGGGAATGACTTGTTGACGTTGGTCATTTCCAACAAGTATTCAGGCGAAGATGTCTGATTGCTGACCATAGTTATACCTGGCTGCGATAGTGTCACTGAGCGTAAGATCTGAATCGGGCGCACCTGCGTACGCCCGTTGCAATCTGTCTGTCTTATTTACCGACGAACTCCGCCAGGTTGTCTTTATCAACGCCGACGTAAGGAACACGTACGATTTTGTTTTCAATTTTCCAGCTGGTGCCTTCCGCCGCAGGCTTGCCGTCGGCCAGGTTTTTCGCCAGATCGAAGGTGGCTTTCGCCTGGTTGTTGGCATCGTTCAGCACGGTGCCGGCCATTGCGCCAGATTTAACCATCGCCAGCGCTTCTGGCAGAGCATCCACGCCGAAGACCGGAATAGAAGATTTGTTGTGTGCTTTCAGCGCTTCTACCGCGCCCATCGCCATCGCATCGTTGTTGGCGATTACCACTTCGATTTTGTTAGCGTTCGGGCCGGACAGCCACGCGTCCATCTTATCTTTTGCCTGAGCGGTGTCCCACATCGCGGTATCTAACTGCAGCTGCTGGGTTTTCAGGCCTTTAGTGTTCAGCTCTTTAATCACGTAAGTGGTACGCGCTTCAGCATCCGGGTGGCCTGGCTCGCCTTTCAGCAGCACGAACTGAACCTGACCATCTTTGTTCAGATCCCACGCCGGGTTTGCCGCCCAGTGTTTAGCAATCAGATCGCCCTGAATGATGCCGGACTCTTTGGAGTCAGTACCCACGTAGAAAGCTTTATCGTAGCTATCCAGCGCTTTACGTGAAGGTTCTTTGTTATAGAAGACAATAGGAATATCCTGGCCGCGGGCTTTTTCGATAACCGTGGCCGCTGCCGCCGGGTCAACCAGGTTGATGGCCAGGGCTTTCACGCCTTTCGCCAGCAGCACGTCAATCTGATCGTTCTGTTTGGACTGGTCATTCTGGGAGTCGTTCATCAGCAGCTCAACGTCCGGGCTGGCCTTGGCATCTTTCTCGATAGCTTTGCGCACGACGGACATGAAGTTATCGTCATATTTATAGATGGTCACGCCGATACGGGTATCAGCAGCGTGAGCAGCGGCGCCAAACAGCATGCAAGACATAACGGCGGACAGGGTCAAAACCTTCTTATTCATGGTATCTCCGGTTTTTTTGCAGGGTAGTTCTGGTTAAATTCATGGCAGGGCAGTAATCTTTTGAAAACGTTACTGAATGCCGAAAATTATCCTAAAATAATTGCTCTTCCGTGTTCTGTAACGATCCTGAACTGCATTTTATGGGGCGTTTTCGCTCAATACCCGCGGTGAAACTGCTGCCTCACCGTTACATAGAGTTTCAGCTTATAAAACGCTGACATCATAGTCAGCGTAATGTTAATTAACTGTGAATTTACTCACAAATTGAAACCGGTTACATACAGCTCTTTAATCAGAGAGTGATCGGCGCCACAATTTGCTTTGGCGCTACCGAATGACGACGCACTAAAGTCGGCATAAAACAGTGCGTTGCGTCGCGATCCAGCGTTCCTGCCGCGCCCTGTAACGCCAGTTCGGTGGCGAGGCGAGCCATTGAAACAATCGGATAGCGCACGGTAGTTAGCTGCGGATCGGTGTAACGGGCGATGGGAATATCGTCAAAACCGATAACGGAGACATGGTGAGGCACAATAATCCCGTTATCTTTCAATGCAGTAAGCGCGCCTGCCGCCATACTGTCATTGTAAGAAAATACCGCGCTGAGCTGCAGATTGCGCCCCAGCAGCTCCACCATTGCCGCTTCCCCGCCCTGCATATCCGGCGAGCCCACGCCAATCCAGCTTTCCGGCTGCGTGATACCGTGCTCTGTTAAGGCGCGCAGCCACCCTTCCCGACGCTGTTCGTTATCTTCAATGTTGTGGCTGGAAGCAAGGTAGCCGATACGCGTATGTCCCTGATTCAGCAGCATGCGCGTTGCCATTACCGCGCCGCTTACGTTGTCGAGGCCGACGCAGCGATGGGCGTAGCCGGGCACGATGCGGTTTATCAGCACCATGCCGGGAATACTTTCGAGGAACTCGCCCAGTTCGGCATCGCCCAGCGCCTTCGCATGAACGATAAGCGCATTGCAGCGCTGGCGAATCAGCACTTCAATGGCGTGACGCTCTTTTTCTTCCTGATGGTAGCTGTTGCCGATCAGCACATATTTATTGTGCTGCTGCGCCACGACGTCCACCGCTTTTACCAGCGCGCCAAAGAAAGGATCGGATACGTCCATCACCACCACGCCAATGGTATCGCTGACCTGGGTGGCGAGCGCCTGCGCGTTTGCGTTAGGGCGATATCCCGTCTGGGAGACGGCGCGCATCACGCTTTCACGGGTTTCAGCACTGACCAGCGCGCTGTTATTAAGCACGCGGGATACCGTCGCCACTGACACGCCGGCGATACGGGCAACGTCACGAATGGTGATCATAACGAACACCTGGCCGTTGGAAGAGTCGGTCTCATAGCTGCACCCTGTTTTTGACAAGGTGGCTATTTTGCGGCGAGAAGGGGCGGGTTTACGTGAAGAGGATCACAGTCATGAAAACGTTTACATACAATTTGTTAACCTTTGTGATGTATATCATTATCTTGCCGAATGTCGCGACGATACGCCCGCGGCCCGGGCGGTTAACTGTCGCCATAACCATTCGAGCGGCCCCTGGCGGAAGCGGCGCAGCCAGAGCACCGAGAAGAGGATATTGGCGGCCCACACCGCCGGGACAAAGGCCAGCAGCTGCAGGCGGTCAAAGGTCATGAAGAGGCTGAAGCGGAAGAATAGCGTGGTACAAATCAGCGTTTGCAGCAGATAGTTCGATAGCGCCATGCGGCCAACGCAGGCGATGGCCGTCGCCAGACGCCGCTTTGCAAGCCACGGCCAGTAGCCAAACGCCAGCGCGGCATAGCCGATCGACTGAAACGGCGCGCTCAGTTCACGCGGCGCCTGCAGCAAAAACGCGCACCAGCGGGAGTCCCAGCTGACGTGCCACTGGGCGTAAATACCGGGCAGGTTTATCAGCATGCCTGCCGCAATCAGCCATGCGCCGAGGCGGCGATAATGACGCGGGCTATACTGGCCTTTCAGCCAGCCGCTGCGCATCAGGGCGGCGCCCAGCAGCATCATGCCCGCCAGCTGCCAGCCATACTGCGCGCCCAATGCCAGCAGGTTTGACGAGAGCAGATCGACGCGGTTGCTGATGGCTTCCGCGCCGCCATTAATTTTCCAGAAGCGTTCATACTGGAGATTTGCCGCATCCGGCACCCAGGAGCGACTGGGCGCATCGCCGGAGATAAAACCAAGCAGCAGCAAAACCCCTACGCCCGTGAGATAAAGCAGCGCGCCGGTATTGAACAGTTGGCGCGTGCCCGGCGCATCGCGAATCATACGCCAGCAAACCAGCCCGACCAGGCCGTAAGCCAGCAGGATATCGCCATCCCACAGCAATAAAGCGTGCATGAAACCGAGCAGAACAAGCAGCGTCAGGCGTGACTGGATCCAGCGTTTGCCGCGATGTAACAGCATCTGCAGGCCCGCGCCGAACAGCAAAGCGAACAGGGTGAGGAATTTAACCTGAGCAAATAAATCAAGCGCGGCCCAGGTCCAGGCGTCGCTCAAGGAAACGGACCCCGACCAGGCGGGGTTGATATATGCCGCCTTCGGTAAACCGAAGGCCACGATATTCAGCAGCAGGATGCCGAGAATAGCGACGCCCCGGACAAAATCCAGCGTAACGTTTCTCTCCATGTTTCCTGCCTGCTTAAGGGTTAGCTGTGACGTACGGCGCGCAGGAACTCCTGGCGTGTATTCTGGCTGGATTTGAACAAGCCGCCGAGCGACGTGGTGGTGGTGGCGCTGGTCGCGTCCTGTACACCGCGTGCCTTCACACAATAGTGGACCGCATCAATAGAAACCGCCACATTGTTGGTGCCGAGCAGCGTTTGCAGCGCGAGCAGGATTTGCTGGGTTAAGCGCTCCTGAACCTGCGGACGCTGGGCGAAGAACTGCACGATGCGGTTAATTTTAGACAGGCCAATCACGGTATCTTTCGGGATATACGCAACCGTCGCTTTGCCATCGATGGTCACAAAATGGTGCTCGCAGGTGCTGGTCAGGGTGATATCGCGCACCGTTACCATTTCATCGACCTTCATTTTGTTTTCAATGACGGTGATTTTCGGGAAGTTAGCGTAATCCAGGCCGGAGAAAATCTCATCGACATACATTTTAGCGATGCGATGCGGCGTTTCCATCAGGCTGTCGTCGCTCAGATCGAGGTTCAGCAACTGCATGATTTCCGACATATGTTCGGCGATCTCGCGTTTGCGGGTTTCATTATCCAGTTCACGCAACGGCGGACGCAATGGCGTTTCCAGGCCGCGCGCAACCAAAGCCTCATGAACCAGAGCGGCTTCTTTACTGAGTGTAGACATGCTGTTTTCTCCTGCAGGTGTGGCTGACCTCTGCCCTACATGGGACAAAGTGTGCGCTCATTGTGCGGGAGCGCGCCCGCATAATCCAGTAGTGCAAAGGATAATTATTGAAATCGTTAATTCCTTTTCCAGACCAGGCCGCCGCCGACGATTAACGCGGCTCCGGCGACATAGAGCGCCGGTTCAAGCTGATGCGTTAAGGCGGTCGATAACGCCGACAGCGCGGGGCCAACCAGTTGCCCGACGGCGTAGCCGGTGGTCAACAACCCGGCCAGATAGCGCGTATGTTGCGGCGCCATTTCACGGCCATACTGCAAGGAAAGCTGCACGGCACATAAAAACCCGCCGCCAACCAGCAGCGCGCCCAGCACCAGGCCCGTCATGCCAGAAACAAGCGCCGGGGCGAAAACCCCCAGCGCCTGCAGCCACAGCACCAGCGCCAGCCGCTGATTGCTGTGCAGCAACTGACGCGTGGCGATGCCGAGCAGTATCCCTGTCACCGCCGCGCCGCCGAATACCGGCCAGACGAACTGAGCAAACAGGCTGTCCGGGAAGCGGGCGTTCGCCATTTGCGATAAAAAGGTGGCGGGCAGGATATAGCCGAAGCCCGCCAGGCTGTAGCTCCATACCAGCCGTTTCAGCGGCGCGTTCAGCACCAGGGGCTCCGGCGCCGTTTCCGGACGATGCAGTTCGCCTTTGCGCGGCAGATTGCGGGCTATCAGCAGCACAAAAACGAACGCCAGAACGCCATAAACCAGCCAGGCTTCGCTCGCCTCAAGCCCGAGGCTGTGAATGCCGACCGCCAGCAGGCCACTGAGAAATATCCCGGCGCCCGGGCCTGCAAACACCGCGGCGCTCAGGCCAGGTTTACCAAGCTGCGCCAGTTTTTCATTGCTCCAGGCCGCGATCAGCACCATCGCCCAGCCGCTCGCCCAGCCAGTCAGAAAGCGAATAAGCGCATGCCAGAGCGCTGCATCAACGGTGGCCGAAAGCAACGTCAGGATGACGGCTCCCCAGACCCCGGCCAGCAAACGCAGCTCAACCCGCTGCCGGGCGCGCATCGCGTCCCACGCGCCGACCAGATAGCCCAGGTAGTTGATGGCGGCCACCAGACCGGCACTCGTTAACGTGAGCTGGCCTTCGCTTATCATCAGCGGTACCTGCGGCGTAAAGGCGAAGCGCCCGATGCCCATCGCCACCACCAGCACCAGAAAACCCGTTAGTGCGATACGTGCCGCCACATCGACCTCAATTGTTACAATATCGTTGTCAGCATGATGCAGCATGACTAGACTGGGGTGAAGTGAAAGTTGTTCATTGATAGTGAAGATAATTAAGGAAACGTCCTGATGGAACTTCTCGAAGAACACCGATGTTTTGAAGGCTGGCAGCAGCGCTGGCGCCATGATTCCGCGGTACTTAACTGCCCTATGACCTTCAGTATTTTTCTGCCTCCGCCGCGCACCACTCCCCCACCCGTTCTGTACTGGCTGTCAGGATTAACCTGTAACGATGAGAACTTCACCACTAAGGCCTGCGCGCAACGCGTAGCGGCAGAGCTGGGCATTGTTCTGGTGATGCCGGATACCAGCCCGCGCGGCGAGCACGTGCCGAATGACGAAAGCTACGATCTGGGCCAGGGCGCAGGCTTCTATCTTAACGCGACCCGGCAGCCCTGGGCCGCGCATTTCCGCATGTATGACTACATTCGCGACGAGCTGCCTGCCTTAATCGCCGACAATTTCAGCATCAGCGAAAAGGCCTCTGTCTTCGGGCATTCGATGGGCGGACACGGCGCGTTAAGCATCGCGCTGAAAAACCCGGGCCGCTTCTGTTCCGTTTCCGCCTTTGCGCCGATTGTGAACCCGGCCCGCGTGCCGTGGGGACAAAAAGCGTTCACCGCTTATCTGGGTACGGATGAAAGCCAGTGGCAGGCCTGGGACAGCTGCTGTTTGCTGATAGCGGCAGACCCGGCAAACGCGCTGCCAACGCTTATCGATCAGGGCGATGCGGACCAGTTCCTCGCCGATCAGCTGCAGCCCGCGCGGTTTGCGGAAGCGGCGAGGCAAAAAAACTGGCCGCTAACCCTGCGCGTGCAGCCGGGCTACGACCATAGCTATTACTTTATCGCCTCGTTTGTGGAAGACCATCTGCGGTTCCATGCGGAACACCTGCTGAAATAGCATCAGGCGGGCCCCGCCCCGCCGTTTATCTCCTTTCTTTTCCATCCGGTAATAACCACGCCTCATTTAACAAAGAAAATGATAATTAATATCATTCGTGTTTACAAAATATAATATTTTTGTACAATTCCCCACGGTTCTCCATCACCCAGGAAACTTTAGAAGTCAAACATATACGCAATTATTATCGGGTTATTTCTGATGGGGCCTTTTTTCAACACATGGAGTGGAAAGCATGGCTATACCTCGCATCAAACTTATCGCCGCACTTGTTTGTACCGCAGCTGCGCCCTCACCTGTCCTTGCAGATACACAAGACACGATGGTTGTGACCGCAACGGGCTTCGAACAGAAAATACAGAATGCTCCAGCTTCGATCTCTGTTATCACCAAACAGCAAATTGAAGATAAAGCCTGGCGCGACGTTACCGACGCGCTAAAAGACGTCCCCGGCGTGGTGGTCACCGGCGGCGGCAGCAGCAGCGATATCAGCATTCGCGGCATGTCTTCCCAGTACACGCTGTTTTTAATCGACGGTAAGCGCATCAGCACGCGCGGCACCCGCCCCAATAGCGATAACGCCGGTATTGAACAGGGCTGGATGCCTCCGCTCGAATCTATCGAACGTATTGAGGTTATTCGCGGCCCTATGTCCTCTCTGTACGGCTCCGATGCAATGGGCGGCGTGATTAACGTCATTACCAAAAAAACGTCCAATACGCGCGGCTGGGCAGGCTCGCTGCACGGCGACGCGACGTTCCAGGAAAATAATGATTCCGGCGATATATTCCAGACGGACTTCTATGCTGCGGGCCCTCTCATTGAAGGACTGCTGGGCGCCAAAGTGACCGGGCTACTCTCACGCCGGGCGGAAGATAAAATCCTTAACGGCTATAACGAGCAGAGAATGCGTAACGGCTCGGTAGGATTAAACCTGACGCCCGATGATAAAAACGATTTTGATCTCGATATTTCGCGGGAATTACAGGATCGCAACAGCACGCCGGGTGAATCCGCTGCGGTTGACAGGGATAAAAGCGAAAGCCGCTATGAGCACACAACCTACGCCCTGACCCATCACGGCTACTATGAAGATTTCAATACCACAAGCTACGTCCAGCAGGAAAAAACCAGCAATCCCGGACGTGACATGGAGTCATACAACACCATCCTCAATAACCAGAACCAGCTCTTCCTGGGCGATCATACGTTAACGCTTGGCGGGCAATATAAGTATGAAAAGCTCAAGGACGACGGCAACCAGCTTGAAGCGGCGCAGGGCCTGAATAAATTAACGCGCTGGAGCTGGGCATTATTCAGCGAAGACGAATGGGCAATGACCGACAGCTTCACGCTGACGGGCGGCCTGCGCATGGATAAAGACGAAAACTACGGGACTCACTGGACGCCGCGCGGCTACGGCGTCTGGCATCTCGCCGACCAGTGGACGCTTAAAGGCGGCGTATCTGCGGGCTACCGCTCGCCGGATTTACGCCAGTCCTCGGCCAGTTGGGGACAGGTGACCGGGGGTGGACGCCTGGATGGGATCATCGTCGGCAACCCGGATCTCAAACCTGAAAAAAGCCTGAGCGAGGAAATTGCGCTCTTATGGGATAACAGCGATAACCTCAACGCAGGCATCACCCTGTTTAACACCGATTTTAAGGACAAGATCACCGAAGTGCGCCGCTGTAACAGCAGCGCGGACCCGGCGTGTCGTATCGGCAACCATACCTATGATTTCGTCAGCGACAGGGTAAACGTTGATAAAGCCAACATGCGCGGCGTGGAATCCACGTTTGGCTGGAAGATAACGCAGACGCTGAATCTTACCAGCAACTACACCTACACGGAGTCAGAGCAAAAGAGCGGGCAATTCTCCGGCAAGCCGCTGAACAAAATGCCTAAGCATATGTTCAACTCAACGCTTGACTGGCAGGCCACGCCGGACGTCGGTTTCTGGAGCCGTTTGAACCTGCGCGGGAAAACGTCCGAATACCTGAGCAGAACCTCAATGTCTCAGGGTACGCCTTCCTACACGCTGGTGGACATCGGCCTGCGTTATAACGCCAATAAAGCGATGACGGTGTCGGCTGGAGTCTATAACGTCTTTGATAAAACGATCGATTACGCCACTTACAACACCATTCTTGACGGACGTCGTTATACCCTGGGCTTAACCTATAACTTCTAATCGCTGAACGTACGGTTAGTAACAGGCAAAAGCAAAGGGCGCGATTATCGCGCCCTTTTATTTTTATTTCTTAATACTAGCCGGGAAAGTCATTTCGCTGTACTTCACGAAGCGGCTGCCTCTGGTCAGCTTATAGCCGAACCAGATAATCAGGAACAGCGGGATACCAATATAGGTTGCGGTAACGCCGCCCCAGTCGATGGTATCGGCCAGGAAGGCTTCATAGTTCTGTCCCAGCGTGATGATTAAACACAGCACGAAAGCAAAGATCGGCCCAAGCGGGAAGAAACCTGAAACGTACGGCAAATCCTTAATATTGTAACCCTGCTTCACATAGCCGCGGCGGAACCGGTAATGGCTGATGGCGATGCCCAGCCAGGCGATAAAGCCGGTCATCCCTGAGGTATTAAGCAGCCACAGATAAACGGTCTGGTTGCCGAACATAGAGGTCAGGAAGCACAGCGCCGCAATCACGGTCGTTGCGTACAGCGCATTACGCGGCACGCCGCCTTTGGAAAGCTTCGAGAAAATACGCGGCGCTTTGCCGTCGCAGGCCAGGGTGTAGAGCATACGGGTTGAGGCATACATGCCGGAGTTACCCGCAGACAGCACCGCCGTCAGGATCACCGCGTTCATCACGGCCGCCGCAGACAGCAGCCCCGCGTGCTGGAAGACCAGCGTGAACGGGCTGACGCCGATATCCTTCACGTCGTTGCGCAGCAGGCTCGGATCGGTATAAGGAATAATCAGGCTGATAATCAGAATCGCGAAGACATAGAACAGCAGGATACGCCAGAATACCTGACGCACGGCGCGCGGAATGTTTTTGCCCGGATCTTCAGATTCGCCCGCCGCCACGCCGATAAGCTCGGTGCCCTGGAAGGAGAAGCCGACAATCATCGCCACGCCAATCATCGCCGAGAAGCCGCCGGCAAACGGCGCATCGCCAATCGTCCAGTTGCTCCAGCCCGCAGGCTCCGCCCCTTTAAAAATGCCGACGATCATCATCACGCCAACGATGATAAAGATAATGACGGTGGTGACCTTAATCAGCGAGAACCAGTATTCCGCTTCGCCAAAACCCTTAACGGAAATGTAGTTAAGCAGGAACATGATGCCGAGGAACAGCGCGCTCCAGATCCAGCCCGGGGTGTCCGGGAACCAGTAGTTCATCACCAGCTGTGAGGCGACGAGGTCAACGGCGATGGTTACCGCCCAGTTGTACCAGTAGTTCCAGCCCAGCGCGAAGCCAAAACCTTCCTCAACGTATTGCTGACCATAGGTGGCGAAAGAGCCGGAAACAGGCATGTACGCGGCGAGTTCGCCGAGGCTTGTCATCAGGAAATAGACCATCAGACCAATCAGCATGTAGGACAACAGCGCGCCGCCGGGGCCCGCCTGAGAAATGGTCGCACCGGATGCGACAAAAAGCCCCGTACCGATAGAACCGCCAATGGCGATCATCGTCAGGTGGCGCGCTTTCAGCTCACGACGTAAGCCAGGCGCTTGTGTGGTTTTATCTTGAGAAACCATAGAAAATTGCGGTCCTTCGAAAAAATGAGGCGCGATTGTAACAAAACCGCCCCGTTCATATAGCAGAAATGCCGGGTTATAAGAGACCTTCATGATCGCGGCTGGATTATAAGTAAAGCGCTTATGCTCCCTACAGAATGGCGAATGTGGATCGGGAATTAATCTTCGCAGTACCTTAAAAAGCGCTGCAGGGCGTTAGAGATATGCTTTTGCCGATGATGAATGCGGTATAACGTGCGCACCAGGCGCGGTAACGGCACGGCAACTTCTACCAGCGACCCGGTTTCAAGCTGCTCTTCGATAACCCTGCGCGACAGGCAGCTAATCCCCAGCCCGTGGCGCACGGCGTGCTTTATCGCTTCTGAATTACCTAATTCCATGCCCAGATGAAACTGCGGCAGATGCGAAAGCAGAAGATAATCGACGATTTCACGCGTGCCCGACCCTTTTTCGCGCAGGATCCACTGCTGGGCGGCGAGCGTCTCAAGCGTGACGGGCTGCGCGAGCAGCGGCGCTGAAGGCGAGGCGAACACTACCAGCTCATCTTCCAGCCAGGGTTCGGTGACCAGCTCCGTCATATGGCTCGGGCCTTCGATAAGCCCGATATCCACGCGAAAATCGGCCACGGCGTTAATCACGTCCTGGCTGTTGCCAACGCTCATCTCCAGCGGCAAATTTGGGAAATCACGGCGGTAGCGGGCTATCATCTCAGGCAAAATGTAGTTGCCGATGGTGCTGCTGGCATAAACGCGGATAGCGCCGTTGTCCTCCCGGAACAGCTGTTCTATCTCACCCGCCTGCTCCAGCAAGCCCACCACGCGCGGATAGAGCAAACGCCCGTGTTCATTAATTACCAGCCTCTTGCCAACGCGGTCAAAAAGCTGAACGCCAAGCTGGCCTTCCAGGTCCGCAAGCGCGGCGCTCACCGCCGACTGCGACAGCGCAAGCATCTGCGAGGCCTGGGTGGTGGAGCCGCTTTTTAAAACCTCGGCGAAGACTTCGAGTTGTCGCAGCGTGATGTGCATAAGTTCTCATACTCACAGTTGTTAGCCCGGAACCATAATGACCGGCGCTGTAGCCAGGCGGCGCAGGAACCTTGCCGATGAGCTTACATTAAATAAGCGATTCGGGGAGTAGCGCGGCCGACCAGCTACAGCTTCAGGGAGGAAGCCTATATTACTTATTCAGATTGGTTATAAATATATAATCAATTTTATTTTTAAACCAGCCGGCCTTAACCTTTAGCCAACACAAAGGAGAAGGCTATGACTGAACTTACTGCTTCCGCCCACCGGCATACCCCGCAGCATTTTATGCCGGGACTGGCGCTAACCGGCGCTATCACCGCGTTTGCGCTATGGATGGGCAATATTCCTGCTGTTGCCCGCCTCGGCCTGGGCGCGCTGACGCTCGCTATCCTGTGCGGGATGGTCATCGGCAATACTTTGTATCCTAAAATCTGGCGGCAGTGCGACGGCGGCGTGCTGTTTGCGAAACAACATTTATTGAGGCTGGGCATTATCCTTTACGGCTTCCGCCTGACGTTTTCGCAAATTGCGGACGTGGGCGCCAGCGGCATTATCATCGACATACTGACCCTGACCAGCACCTTCACCCTCGCCTGCTGGCTTGGGCAGAAAGTATTTGGCCTGGATCAACAAACCAGCTGGCTGATTGGCGCAGGCAGCAGCATCTGCGGCGCGGCGGCGATTCTGGCGACCGGGCCGGTTGTCAAAGCAGAAGCCAGCAAAGTTACCGTGGCGGTGGCGACGGTGGTTATCTTTGGTACGCTGGCCATCTTTATCTATCCGATGATTTATCCGTTTGTCGCCCACTGGTTCACGCCTGAGGCTTTCGGGATCTACACTGGCTCAACCATGCACGAAGTGGCCCAGGTTGTGGCGGCGGGACATGCCATCAGCCCGGAAACGGAAAACGCTGCGGTGATCGCCAAAATGCTGCGCGTGATGATGCTGGCGCCGTTCCTTATCTTGCTGGCGGCAAGAGTCAAACAGCTTGCTCCGGCAGGTGCGGCGCAGGCGAGCAAAATCACCATCCCCTGGTTTGCGGTGCTGTTTATCCTGGTGGCGATATTTAATTCATTCCACCTGCTGCCGGCATGGCTGGTGAATACGCTGGTGGCGCTGGACACTTTCCTGCTGGCAATGGCGATGGCGGCGCTGGGCTTAACCACCCATATCAGCGCGCTGAAAAAAGCGGGCCTCCGCCCGCTGCTGATGGCGCTGGTGCTGTTTGCCTGGCTGATTGTCGGCGGCGGCGCGATTAACCTGGGAATTCATTATCTGTTTGCATAATTTGGCGCGGAAATCTCCCCGCTAACCCGCTATCATTGTCGGTTTCCCGCAAGCGGGTTTACAGGAGACAAAGATGAAGTTTATTGGAGCGCACGTCAGCGCCTCGGGCGGGTTAGAAAATGCCGTCATTCGCGCCCACGAACTGGAAGCCACCGCGTTTGCCCTGTTCACTAAAAACCAGCGTCAGTGGCGGGCCGCCCCGCTCACCGACGACGTTATCAGCTATTTCAAACGCGCCTGTGAAAAGTACAACTATGGGCCAGGCCAGATCCTGCCTCACGACAGCTTTCTGATTAACCTCGGGCATCCGGAGGAAGAGGCGCTGGAAAAATCACGCGCGGCCTTTATCGATGAGCTGCAACGCTGCGGGCAGCTTGGGCTGACGCTGCTGAACTTCCACCCCGGCAGCCATCTGAAGCAAATATCAGAAGAGGAATGCCTGGCGAAGATCGCCGAGTCCATCAATATAGCGCTGGATAAAACCCAGGGCGTAACGGCGGTAATTGAGAATACTGCGGGCCAGGGCAGCAACCTGGGCTTCCGCTTTGAGCATCTGGCGGCGATTATCGACGGCGTGGAAGATAAATCCCGCGTCGGCGTTTGCATCGATACCTGTCATGCTTTTGCGGCAGGATACGATCTACGTACCGTCGCAGACTGCGAAAAAACCTTCGCCGAATTCGAAAACGTCGTCGGCTTTAAATATCTGCGCGGCATGCACCTCAACGATGCCAAAAGCACCTTCGCCAGCCGCGTGGATCGCCACAACAGCCTCGGCGAGGGCAATATCGGCCATACGCCGTTTAGCTGGATTATGCGCGACAGCCGTTTTGACGGCATTCCTCTCATTCTGGAAACCATTAAACCGGATATCTGGGCGGAAGAGATAGCCTGGCTGAAAGCCCAGCAGGACAAGGAAGCCGTGGCGTAATGCGGCAAAACGCGCCAGAAAACTCTGGCGCGCCCTTCAGGCAAGACCAATAAAGAAACCGGCAATGGTGGCGCTCATCAGGTTGGAAAGCGTTGCGGCAGCCAGCGCCCGCAGGCCCAGCTGAGCAATTTCCGGCGCCCGCTGCGGCGCAATCGCAGAAAAGGCCCCCACTACCACGCCGATAGAGCCAAAGTTTGCAAAACCGCACAGCGCAAACGAGACGATGGCAACAGTTTTAACATCCAGCGCTCCGCCAGGCTGCAGCCAGGGAGAGAAGCTTAAATAGGCGACGAATTCATTAATCGCCAGCTTCTGACCTATCAGGCTTCCCGCAAGCGTCGCGTTGCCCCAGTCCACCCCCATAAGCCAGGCAAGCGGAGCCAGCGCATAGCCAAAAATGCCTTCAAGCGTGGCGTGGCCGAAGCCAAACCAGCCGCCCACTCCGCCTATCATACCGTTGATAAGCGCAATAATAGCCACAAACGCCATGACGACCGTCGCAACGCCCACAGCAATTTTCATCCCGGCGAGCGCGCCCGTCGCAATAGCTTCGATAAAGCTTTTCGGCGGCGTTTGGGTGAAGGAGAGATTGTCAAAGTTAACCTGTGAAGGCTCCGTGGCCGGGCTAAGAATTCGCGCGAACAGAATACCGCCGGGGATGGCCATCAGCGAGGCCGCCAGCAGGTAATCAATGGGTACGCCTAATCCGGCATAGCCAATCATCGTAGATCCTGCGATAGAGGCCATACCGCTACAAATGGCGGTAAACAGTTCGTTGCGGTTAAGCCGGTCGATAAACGGCTTAACGATGGCGGGGATCTCATTTTGACCCAAAAAAATAGTCGTCACCGCCACAAAGGATTCGATCTTGCTGATATTTAACGCCCGCTGAAAAATACCGCCGAGGATGCGGATCAATATACCCATCACGCCAATATAATAAAGCAAGCTGACCAGCGCGGTGATAAATATAATGGCGGGCAGGACCCGGAAGGCAAAAACAAATCCGGCGCCATCAAACAAAGCATCCATTTTTGGCCCGGCCAGCGCGCCAAAAATAAATTCGCTACCGGCATCGCTGTAAATCATTACGTTATGGATACCTGAGGCTGCTTTCTCAGCCAGCCATTTTCCCGGCGGGAAATACAGCATCGCGCCACCCATAATAATTTGTAATACCAACGCTGCGCCAACGGTGCGCATGCTGATATTCTTTTTATTTACTGACAGCAGAAAAGCAATTGCCAGTAATACCACCATACCCAAAACGCTTCTTAATGTATCCATCATGAATAACCTTTTATACAAGGCTGCTGGTATGTCTGATATCTTTGGGCGCCGGCTAACTGCCCATTAATTATTTGTCAGGCAATCCGCTAATATAATTGCATCTTTGCCTGACAAACAGTTTATCAGCATGGATCAGTTATACATCCGTACGCACTCTTCCACTAAGTCCCAGAACCATCCGGTGTCGATGGAGATACCGACTTTGGCGTTCGCCGGCAGGCCGGTGACGCCAAGCTCATCACAAACGGTACGTCCATAGCAGGGCCCGCTATTCACATCGACTTCGACATACATCTCTTGGGTTTTGAAGCCCTGAGGATTAATAAGATAGCCGATACAGGTTGCGTCATGCACCGGCCCACCGGCTAAGCCATAGTTCTCATACTGGGTTTTAAGCGTAAAGTTCATGATGTCGCTGAATAGCTCGCCCGCAGGCCCGCCGGCTTTTTTCATGCGCGCAATGACATCCGCCGTGCAAACGGTCTGGTTTGTCAAATCCAGCCCCATCATGACGATCGGCGCCCCTGAGGTAAATACAACCCGCGCCGCTTCTGGATCGGCATAAATATTGAATTCAGCCGACGGCGTAAAATTCCCGGTGCCGTAGGCGCCGCCCATCAGCACAATCTCACGGATTTTAGGCACAATAGCGGGCTGCATGCGCATGGCTACGGCAATATTAGTGAGCGGGCCTACCGGCACTAAAGTAATGTCGCCTTCGCTGTGCATAAGCGTATCGATAATATACTGAACGGCATGTTTACTTTCTGCCTTACGGGTTAACGACGCAAATACAGGGCCATCAAGACCGGTTTCACCATGAATATTATCAGCTACAATTTGCTCACGCATAATGGGTTTGGGCATGCCCGCATGAACCGGAACGTTAATATCAAGATGCTGGCAAACGTTTAATCCATTAACCAGCGTTTTATCCAGCGTTTGATTTCCTGCGACGATGGTTATCCCTAACAATTCGATAGAAGGATGTCTGGCTGCCAGCATAATAGCGATAGCATCATCATGGCCTGGATCACAATCAAGTATAATCTTTCTCTTTTCCACGGTTATCTCCTCTGCGGTCATAAAAATAATTTTCTTTTGCTGGGAAGAAAATTTAAGCGTGCTTTTTAATAACGTTTGAATCATAACAACAGAAAACGTACATTAAATATGAGAAATCTCATATCGGGAGATAATCGTGAAAGAAGTCCAGAACGAGAAACTAAAACAGCAGCTGCTGCAGGAAACCGCCTATACCGACAATTTTTCCATTGAGATTATAAGCGGTACCCGGCTGTTCCACGTGCTGGCAGGTGACTGCATAGTCAAGGAGGGCCACCCGCCGTTATATCTGTTTTACCTCGCCCGGGGCCGGGCGAAGCTCTATGCCACCCAGGCTAACGGCCGAGTGTCGCTGATTGATTTTTTCGGCGCGCCTTGTTTTATCGGCGAAATTGAGCTGGTGGATCAACACCACGAGCCCCGGGCCGTACAGGCCATAGAGGAGTGCTGGTGCCTGGCTTTACCCGTAAAGCAGTATCGTCCTTTGCTTTTAAAAGACGTCACCTTTTTACGTAATCTTTGCGTCGCGTTAAGCCAGAAAAATTATCGCAATATCGTCTCGCTGACGCAGAATCAGTCGTTTCCGTTAATCAATCGTCTGGCGGCGTTTATTTTATTAACGCAGCATTGTGATATATATCACGAAAAACACACGCCGGCGGCGGAATATATGGGCGTCTCCTATCGCCACTTATTATATGTGATTGCGCAGTTCACCGCACAAGGCCTGCTTTTAAAGCAGAAAAATGGCTATCTCATTACCAATAAGAAGGCGCTCACGGCGCTGGCGCTTGAGATGGATCCGGATAATCACTTTACCGATTTACTGCACTGACGTTGGCGCGGGAAAAGGCAAAAAGGCAGAGAAATCTCTGCCTTTAAGTGAAGGGTAACGCTGAAATCGTGCTTTGCGGTTTATCGCTGAATTTTATGCAATCAGGATCCCTGTTTCGCCGCGGCCAGCTCCGCTTCCGGACGCTTCAGGAAAGCATAAGCCAGAGCTGTCAGCAGCATACCTGCCACAATCGCAATCAGGTAACCCAGCACCGGCGTGATGGCGCCGGGGATCAGCAGCACGAACAAGCCGCCGTGCGGCGCCATCAGTTTTGCGCCGACCGCCATGGAGATAGCGCCCGTCAGCGCGCCGCCAGCGATACAGCAAGGCAGAACGCGCATCGGATCGCGAGCCGCGAAGGGTATCGCCCCTTCGGTGATAAAGCACAGACCGAGCACCAGCGCCGCCTTGCCGCCTTCCTGTTGCGCCTTGTCGAATTTACGACGCGCAATCAGCGTGGCCAGGCCCAGCCCCAGCGGTGGCACCATCCCTGCCGCCATAATTGCCGCCATTGGCGCGTAAGTCTGGGTGCTGAGCAGGCCGACGCCAAAGGCGTATGCCGCTTTGTTCAACGGACCGCCCATGTCGGTACACATCATGCCGCCGAGGATGGCACCAAGCAGTACCGCGTTCGCGGTGCCCATGGTTTGCAGCCAGTGGGTCAGGCCTGCAAGGATTTTCGCCACCGGCGTACCGATCAGGTAGATCATCGCCAGACCGACGATCAGGCTGGAGAGCAGCGGGATGATCAGAATAGGCTTCAGCGCTTCCATGCTGTTCGGCAGCTTAAGCTTAGTGCTGATGGCCTTCGCCACGTAGCCCGCAAGGAAACCGGCAATAATGCCGCCGATAAAGCCGGAGCCCGTGCTCACCGCTAACATACCGCCGATCAGACCCGGCGTCAGGCCCGGACGGTCGGCAATGGAGAAGGCGATATAGCCCGCCAGCACCGGCACCATCAGCGCAAAGGCCGAGCCCCCGCCGATCTGCATCAGCGCCGCCGCAAGCGTGCCCGGCACTTTAAAAGCTTCGATACCAAACGCGAAGGAAAGCGCGATGCACAGCCCGCCCGCTACCACCATCGGCAGCATGTAGGAGACGCCGGTCAGCAGGTGACGATAGGCGCCGCCGCCCTCTTTGTCTTCTTTCGCAGCAGCGGCGCTCTGCCCTGTCGCTTCATAAGGTTTGGCCTGCGCCACCGCTTTATCCAGCTCCTGCGCGGTTTTCTTCAGCGCAAGGCCGGTCGAAGTACGGTACATCGGCTTACCGGCAAATTTCGCCAGATCCACTTCGATGTCCGCCGCGACAAGCACCAGGTCCGCTGCGGCCACTTCTTCCGGCGTAATGGCGTTGCCCGCGCCTACGGAGCCGCGAGTTTCAACCTTCACCCACCAGCCGCGTTTTTTCGCTTCGGTTTCGATGGCTTCGGCCGCCATAAAGGTATGCGCTACGCCAGTCGGGCAGGCGGTGACCGCAACAACGCGTTTCGGGCCTTGTGCCACGGCGGCCGGAGCCGCTTCCGCAACGGGCGCGGTGTAAGGTTTGGCTTTGCCCTTTGCTTCGCTTAAAAACAGCTCCGGGTGCTGCACCGCGCGGTCAATGTCACCGAGAAAAACGTTTTTACCGGTCAGCGCGCTATCCGCCGGGATTGCGGCGCCCACAACGATCGCCAGCTCAGCTTCGTTTGGGTTATCGGTAACGGTCAGCTGCGCTTTGTGCGCCGCAGAGCCTAACAGCGTTTTCGCCAGATAAGCGCGTGCCTGTCCAAGCGCAGGGTCGATAATCAGCAGCGTTTTCATTGTTCCTCTCCTGAATCAGTTAAATGGTTTCAGGTCGACACGGGCCATCATGGCGGCCAGCTGCGTACGATCTGTAATTCCAACGTTGCTCTGGCTCACCGCCAGGGCAGCTACGGCCGTGGCCAGGCGCAGGGTATGCTCGCTGGACTCGCGCATCAGCAGGCCGTAAATCAGGCCGCCGACCATGGAATCCCCGGCGCCGACGGTGCTGACAACCTCACACAGCGGCGGTTTCGCAATCCATTCGCCCGAAGCGTTCACCCACAGCGCGCCTTCGGCGCCCAGCGAAATAACCACGTGGGCGATGCCCTGCTCGCGTAATGCGTGCGCGGCTTCAATGATATCTTTCATTTCCGGCAGCTTGCGACCAGCCCAGATCTCCAGCTCGCGACGGTTAGGCTTCACCAGCCACGGCGCGGCCTTCAGCCCTGCCACCAGCGCCTCGCGGCTGCTGTCGAAAATAATGCACGGGCACTGGCTGCGCAGGCGCGTCATCCAGTCGGTGAAGGCTTCCGGCGTTACGCCCGCAGGCAGGCTGCCGCTGACGCAGACCATATCGAACTGGCCGAGCCAGCTCAGGGAGTCGGCAACAAAACGCTCCCAGTCTGCCGGGGTCACTTCAAAACCGGAGAAGTTAAAGTCGCTGACTTCGCCATCTTTCTCGGTCAGCTTGACGTTGATACGGGTACGGCCCTGCACGACCTGGAAGCGGTTGGCAATACCCAGCTCGCTGAACAGCTGCTGAAAACCGTCCTGGTTGTCTTTGCCGAGGAAACCGCCGACGGTGACGTCGATACCCAGATCTTTGAGCACTTTAGCTACGTTGATACCCTTCCCGGCGGCATGCAGGCCGGTGGTGCGCACCAGGTTGACTTCGCCACGCTCGATTTCCGGGGTGTAGCCTACGAGATCGTAAGCCGGGTTAAGGGTGATGGTTGCGACACGTCTGCTCATGCTGCCCCCTCGCCAAGACCGGCGGCGATGGCTTCACCAATGGCTGCCAGCGCCTGTTGCGCATCCTCGCCCTGCGCGGTGAAACGCAGGCGGTGGCCTTTTTTCACGCCGAGCGCGACCACTTTCATCAGGCTGCGCCCGTTGGCTGGCTTGCCGGATCCGTCGAGGTTTGTCACGGTTATCTCACTGGCAAATTGTTTGATGGTATTCACCAGAACGGTACCCGGCCGCGCGTGCAGACCGTGTTCGTTTCGGACGGTGAATTCTTCCGTCAGCAGATTTTCAGCCGGCGCCTCGTCGCTGGTCAGCAGCGTCAGCAGCGTCGGCGCATCGGCGTTCAGCAGACGTTCAGCCTTGTTGTTAATCAGCATGTCGCTCAGGCGGTTTAGCACCAGCAGCGGCTGCTCGTCAGCCACAGCGACGGTGATCAGCAGAGAAACCGGCTCCCCTTCAGCTTCGAAAGCGCAAACCGGGCGGCTGATGGCCACGGCGCTTGCAAGGTTGCCTTCGGTGCTGTCGTTCAGCCAGATACCCTGGCCGAGGTACAGCGGCTTACTGGAAACGACCTGGCTGACGAAAGAGGCGTCGGCGGCGCCGGCCTGCCTGATACGGCCTGCGTTTAGGGCCTGCAGGGTCATCAGGTCGCCTGCGGCGATATCCAGCGCCAGAAGAGAATTATCAAACAGCAGCGCTGCACTTTGCTTTTCGCCCATCAGCAGCGCGCGCAGCTCTTCGGCGGTGGTTGCGGTTTTTAACCGTTCAGCCACCGCGTCGTCGCTCAGCACGTGAGTCAACTGACGCAGCAGGCCGAGGTGTTCGTCTGAGCTTGCCGCAATGCCGATGGCGACATAAGCTTTCTGGCCTTCGGCCCATTCAACCCCTTGCGGAAACTGGTATACCTGAACGCCGGTTTTTAACACCAGATCGCGGGTATCGGTTGTGCCATGCGGAATGGCAATGCCGTTGCCGAGGTAAGTCGCGGTCTGCTGTTCACGGGCGAGCATGCCGTCTACATAGCCTTCGCTTACGTTACCCGCCTTTGTCAGCGCAGCGGCAACCTGCCGAATGGCCTCTTCTTTATTTCCGGCGCTTTGGCCCGGATGAATATCCTGCACAGATAACTGAAACATGGTTCCCTCTCCTGCTGATTTGAAACGATTCAGCTTGCGTGAGAAAAAAAGCGTCACCCCAATCCCGATTCGATGAAAGACGACGCTGAAACGTTTCAATGAGTGTCTGTTTTCCCCGGCGTACAGGCAAGCTTTGTTGGGTTTTTGTTGCCGGAATTTTGAGGTTACGCACATTTTCAGCTTAACCGAAACGGTAAAGCTGAAGCTGTTAAGGCAAAAATCCCGGCCGACAAAGCTTAAAATCAGAACGCTGTTTTGACTTTTTGTGGCGCTTTTGCTTTGAACAACTGTTTATTTTGTGACAAGGCGCGTAAACTCCGCGCGTTCTCCGTTAACCGATTCTGACCTGATGCAAAACACACCCGCTGCCGCAGCCCGTAAGCCTCTCGATCTGACCTCTTCCGCCTTCTTGATTGTAGCTTTTTTAACCGGCATTGCTGGCGCCTTACAAACGCCGACGCTGAGCCTGTTTTTAACCGAAGAAGTGCGGGTTCGTCCGGCGATGGTGGGCTTTTTCTTTACGGGCAGCGCGGTCATCGGGATCCTGGTCAGCCAGTTTCTGGCAGGACGCTCCGATCGCAAAGGCGATCGCAAATCGCTGATTTTCGTCTGCTGCCTGCTGGGCGCGCTGGCCTGCGTGCTGTTTGCCTGGAACCGTAACTACTTTATTTTGCTCTTTGTTGGCGTGTTTCTCAGCAGCTTCGGCTCCACCGCCAACCCGCAAATGTTCGCCCTTGCCCGCGAACACGCCGACCGCACCGGGCGCGAAGCCGTGATGTTCAGCTCCATTTTGCGTGCTCAGGTATCGCTTGCCTGGGTAATCGGCCCGCCGGTCGCCTATGCGCTGGCGCTGGGCTTCGGCTTTACCACGATGTACCTCAGCGCCGCCTTCGCATTTGTGGTGTGCAGCCTGATGGTGTGGCTGCTTCTGCCCTCTATGCGCAAGGAGCCTGCGCCTGCGTCCACCCGGCTTGAAGCGCCGCGTCGCAACCGCCGCGACGCCCTGCTGCTGTTCGTCGCCTGCACCATGATGTGGGGCTGCAACAGCCTGTACATCATTAATATGCCGCTTTATATCATTGGTGAACTGCATCTGCCGGAGAGGCTGGCGGGAGTGATGATGGGGACGGCTGCCGGGCTGGAGATTCCTACCATGCTGATTGCGGGCTATTACGCCAGACGTTTTGGTAAGCGCTTCCTGATGCGTGTCGCCGCCGTTGCGGGCCTGCTTTTTTACCTCGGCATGCTGACGCTGCACAATGAAATTATGCTGCTGGCTTTACAGCTGCTGAACGCTATTTTTATCGGCATTCTGGCGGGGATCGGCATGCTTTATTTCCAGGATTTGATGCCGGGCCAGGCGGGCGCCGCTACCACGCTCTATACCAATACCACGCGCGTGGGCTGGATTATCGCCGGCTCGCTGGCGGGCGTGGTTGCCGAAATCTGGAACTATCACACCGTCTTCTTTATCGCGCTGGGCATGATAGCCGTTACGGCATACTGCATGGCGCGCATTAAAGATGTTTAAGGCGCGGTAGCCGCCTCAAGATAGATAAGATACTCCATAGCCTGCTGGCGCGTGGCGCCGCACATCTCACGCGAGGGCTGTAAGCCTGCACAAACCTTCGGACGCAGCGGCGAGCGAAACAGCTTACAGAGGTTTCGTTCATCAAGCTGAACGCAGGGCGTGTTTGCCGGCTTGCCGTTGGGCATGCCCGGTATCGGACTTGAGACAGAAGGCGCGGTGCAGCAGGCTCCGCAATCAGGACGACAGTCCATCAGCAATACTCCGGTGGGCTGGCTTGTGGGCGGACTGTAACAGTAGCGCACGGGCTTTGCCACGTTCATTTATACTTTGGCTTACAGGCGATGAAATCCGCTTGCCTGAAATGCGCCTCGCGAGTAATTTGTCGCAATATTTTCGCCCCTCAATTTTTACAGGAAACATCGATGGCAAGAGCTAACGAAGTCAAAAAAGGCATGGTACTGAACTACAACGGCAAGCTGCTGATTGTAAAGGATATCGATATTCAGTCCCCAAGCGCGCGCGGCGCGGCGACCCTTTATAAGATGCGTTTTTCCGATGTCCGTACCGGGCAGAAGGTGGAAGAGCGTTTCAAAGGTGACGATATCGTCGATACCATTACCCTGACCCGTCGTTTCGTTGATTTCTCTTATATCGATGGCAACGAATACGTATTTATGGATAAAGAAGATTACACCCCGTACATCTTCACTAAAGATCAGATTGAAGAAGAGCTGCAGTTTATCCCTGAAGGCGGTATGCCGGACATGCAGGTGCTGACCTGGGATGGCCAGCTGCTGGCGCTGGAGCTGCCGCAAACGGTGGATCTGGAAATCGTTGAAACGGCGCCGGGGATTAAAGGCGCTTCCGCAAGCTCGCGCACCAAGCCTGCCACCATGTCCACCGGTCTGGTGATTCAGGTGCCGGAATATATGGTATCCGGCGAGAAGATCCGCATTCATATCGCTGAGAAGCGTTCGATGGGCCGCGCTGACTAACAAAGAAAAACCCGCCGAGGCGGGTTTTTTTATTGCATTTACCTCTGCTACAGCAAATCAGGAAACAGCATCTGCTTTAACGCCAGCTCCACGCCGCGCACTTCCGCAAGCCCTTTCAGGCGGCCAATCGCCGAATAGCCCGGGTTGGTTTTTTTATGCAGATCGTCGAGCATCTGATGGCCGTGATCCGGACGCATCGGAATCGGACGTAAGTCGCCGCTCGCCTTACGGCGCTGCTCTTCAGCCAGAATCGCCTTCACCACCGCAACCATATTCACATCGCCCTGCAGGTGCGCCCCTTCGTGGAAGGTTTTCGGGTTGTCTTCGCGGCAGGTGGCGCGCAGGTGGGTAAAGTGAATGCGGTCACCGAAGGTTTCAATCATCCGCACCAGGTCATTGTCCGCCCGCACGCCGTAAGAGCCGGTGCACATGGTGAAACCGTTGTGGATGCTGTCGACCGTTTCTTTCAGCCACTGCATATCTTCAATAGTCGAAACAATGCGCGGCAGGCCGAGGATTGGACACGGCGGATCGTCCGGATGAACCGCCAGACGCACGCCGACCTCTTCCGCCACGGCAACGATAGCGCGCAGGAAGTAAGCCATGTTTTCACGCAGTTGCTCTTTATCGATACCATCGTATTCCGCCAGGCGAGCGCGGAACCGATCTAAGGTGTAGCCCTCTTCCGCGCCCGGCAGGCCCGCAATAATATTGCGCGTCAGCTTCTCTTTTTCGGCAGCGGACATGTTATGGAAGTAGTCCCGCGCCTGACGCTGCTCTTCTTCACTGTAATCAGCTTGAGCGCCCGGGCGTTTGAGAATATGCAGCTCAAAAGCGGCGAAGGCTATCTGGTCAAAACGCAGAGCCTTAGAGCCGTCCGGCAGCTCGTATTCCAGATCGGTGCGCGTCCAGTCGAGGATTGGCATGAAGTTATAGCACACGGTATCGATGCCGCATTCCGCCAGGTTGCGGATGCTCTGCTGGTAGTTAGCGATATGCCTGTCATAATCACCGGTGTGGGTTTTGATCTCTTCGTGTACCGGAATACTCTCGACGACTGACCAGCTCAGCCCTTTCGCTGCAAGCGCCGCCTGACGCTGCTTAATTTCCGCCACCGGCCAGACTTCACCGTTCGGAATGTGGTGCAGGGCGGTGACTACGCCGGTTGCGCCAGCCTGACGCACATCATCCAGCGATACCGGGTCTTTCGGGCCATACCAGCGCCAGGTTTGTTCCATTACCAGCTCCTCATAATAAGTTGTCATACCAATTTTAGGATATTGTACTGGCGACTACCATACTATAAACAGGCTGCTGGTCAATTTTATCCCTGAATTTGGTTGATCCGGCTCACATTAAAGGGATAAAGCCAGCACACCAATTCTATTTGCTGTCATATAACTTTACACTGCAGATGTTACTAATTCGTTAAACAGGATTTGCATTCTATGAAGACCATCGCCTCAGCCAGCCTGCCGGAGAGTATCCAGCAACCCCGCTACGACCGTAGCGCGTTAAAGACACGCATTGTGCATTTCGGTTTTGGCGCCTTTCACCGTGCACACCAGGCGCTGCTGACCAACCGGGTGCTTAACGCGCAGGGAGGCGACTGGGGAATCTGTGAGATTAGCCTGTTTAGCGGCGATAAATTAATGAGCGCCCTGCGCGCTCAGGATCACCTGTATACCGTGCTGGAAAAAGGCCGTGACGGCAACAAGGCCATTATCGTCGGCGCCGTTAATGAATGTCTGAATGCAAAGCTTGACGGGATGGAGGCCATCATCGAGAAGTTTTGCGAGCCGCAGGTGGCCATTGTTTCGCTTACCGTGACTGAAAAGGGCTACTGCATCGATCCGGCAACAGGCAAGCTGGATACCGCAAACGAGCGTATTATTCACGATCTGCAAAACCCGGCTGAACCGCATTCCGCGCCGGGAATTTTGGTTGAAGCGCTGAATCGCCGCCGCGAGCGTGGCCTGCTTCCTTTTACCGTGCTCTCCTGCGACAACATTCCTGATAACGGTCACGTGGTGCGCAATGCGGCTATCGGCATGGCGGAAAAACGCAGCCGGGCGCTCGCCGACTGGGTAAAAGAGCATGTGACCTTCCCGAGCACCATGGTCGATCGCATCGTGCCCGCCGCCACGCCGGAATCCTTACAGGAAATTACCGATACGTTAGGCGTTGAAGATCCGTGCGCGATTTCCGGCGAGCCTTTTATCCAGTGGGTTATCGAAGATAATTTCGTGGCAGGCCGCCCGCAGTGGGAAGTCGCTGGCGTGGAAATGGTGGATGACGTGATGCCGTGGGAGCAAATGAAGCTGCGCATGCTCAACGGCAGCCACTCATTTCTTGCCTATTTGGGCTATCTGGCGGGCTATCAGCATATTAACGACTGCATGGCGGATGCGAATTTCTACCGCGCGGCGCAGCGATTAATGATGCAGGAACAGGCCCCGACCCTGCGCGTGACGGGCGTAGACCTGCCTCAGTACGCGCGCAACCTTTTAGAACGCTTCAGCAATCCTGCCCTGCAGCACCGCACCTGGCAAATCGCCATGGACGGCAGCCAGAAATTGCCGCAGCGTATGCTGGAGAGCGTTCGCTGGCATCTGCAGCAGGAAGATGAGTGGCCTTGTCTGGCGCTGGGCATCGCGGCGTGGATGCGCTATGTCAGCGGGGTTGACGATGCCGGCAACGCTATCGAGGTTCGCGACCCGCTGGCGCAAAAAATTAAAGGCCTGGTGGAGAAGAGCTCCGAAGAGGAGCGCGTAACGGCTCTGCTTAGCCTGACTGAAATCTTCGGCAGCGATCTGCCGGGCAACGAAATTTTTGTACGGCGCGTCAGTGCCGCCTGGGACGAATTGCGCAATAAAGGCGCAAAACAGGCCGTGGCAAACCTCCTGTAATTAACAATCCATGCCCTTTACACGGCCTTGTTTTACGGCAGGCCGTGTTTACTCTTCATTTTTTCGCAAATGTTGTTCAGGATATTGGTTAACCCTAACGCCAATTCGGAGCGACTGTGACTAAAACCAACCTGATTACCGGTTTCCTCGGCAGCGGAAAAACCACCACTATTCTTCATTTACTGGCTAACAAACCCAGCGATGAAAAGTGGGCTGTGCTGGTTAACGAGTTTGGTGAAGTCGGCATTGACGGCGCGCTGCTGGCCGACAGCGGCGCGCTGCTCAAGGAGATCCCCGGCGGCTGCATGTGCTGTGTTAACGGGCTGCCGATGCAGGTCGGGTTGAATACCCTGCTACGCCAGGGAAAACCTGACCGTTTGCTCATCGAACCCACGGGCTTAGGGCACCCAAAACAAATTCTCGATATGCTTACCGCCGAAGTTTACCAGCCGTGGATCGACCTTAACGCCACGCTCTGCCTGCTGGATGCCCGCCAGCTGTTGGATGAGCGCGCCGTTAAGAACGACAATTTCCGCGATCAGCTTGCCGCCGCCGATATCATCGTCGCTAATAAAAATGACCGTGCGACCGCTGAGAGCCGTCAGGCGCTGGCTGACTGGCAGCAACAGCACGCTGCCGGCAGAGAGGTCGTGCTGGCGCAAAAGGGAGAAATTGATGCCGCTCTGCTGGACCATCCGCGTCAGAACCTTCGCGCGTTACCGCGCAGCGCCGAACATAGCCACAGCCATGCGGCCAGCCGTGGCCTTGCGGCGCTGAATTTGCCGGAACATCAGCGCTGGCGACGCAGCATAAACGGCGGACAGGGCTACGTTGCCTGCGGCTGGATCTTCGATGCGGAGACCATTTTTGACACCGTCGGCATTCTGGAATGGGCTCGTCTTGCGCCGGTTGGCAGAGTAAAAGGCGTCTTACGCATTGCTGAAGGACTGGTACGCATTAATCGTCAGGGCGACGACCTGCATATCGAGACACAAAGCGTAGCGCCGCCTGATAGCCGTATCGAATTGATAAATAGCGAAGAAACGGACTGGAACAGCTTGCAAAGCGCTCTGTTGAAGCTACGTTTAAGTTTGTAAGCCTACCCTCCCCCGACTTGTCAGAAGATAACGAAAGCTCGCATAATGAAAATTCGCTTAATGCCTATCCTGTTACTGAACGCCCTTGGCCTGGCGCTGTTCTTTAGCTGGTATCTGCCTGAAAACCACGGTTTCTGGTTCACGCTGGACGCCGGCATTTTCCATTTCTTTAATCAGGAACTGGTAAAGAGCCACGCTTTCCTGGTGCTGGTAGCCGTAACCAATAATCGTATATTCGACGGCATCTCTTTGCTGGCTATGGGTTCGCTGCTTCTCTGGTTCTGGTGGCGCGAAACGCCTGTCGGACGCCGACGCCTGGTTATCATGGGTATTGTGATGCTGCTCAGCGCCGTGGCGATCAATCAGCTGGGCCATTTGATTCCTGTCTCCCACGTCAGCCCAACGCTCTATTTCACTGATATTCACCGCGTCAGCGAGCTGCTGCATTTTCCTACCAAAGATGCCTCGAAAGACAGTTTTCCAGGCGATCACGGTTTAATGCTGCTTATTTTCACCGGCTTTGTGCTGCGTTATTTTGGTCAAAAAGCATTCTTTATTGCGACGCTTATTTTCCTGATATTTATTCTTCCACGCATAATGATCGGCGCGCATTGGTTTACCGATGTATTTGTCGGATCGCTATCCATCGCGCTGGTGGGTTTGCCCTGGGTGCTATTAACCCCACTCAGCGACGGGTTAATTAATGCGCTTGACCGCGCCTTTTCCGGTAAAAATAAAACAAGTTCATAACATAAAATAAACATCATTTAACGCAAATTTTCAGGGTTCCGTAAGGGATCGCTGAAAATTTGCCAGCGACGGCTGAATCGCTTAATTATCGCCCTACCTGATTCTCCAGCTTTTTGAAAGGGCTGCGCAGAAAAACCGCACATTTCGTTAACTTTTACGCAAGTTTATTTTTGTTCTTTTAACATCACAATTTCTTATAAAAAAAGCTGAGAAAACCCCTCGCCATGCCAGTGTTGATAAGGTACTCTCAGATGCGTTTTGTGCTGTTAACCTGATTCGTTCCCGCTATGAATAAAATTGTGCGTTAAACCACACTTCTGTTCAGAGGTAATTGTTTCACAGCGCTCAGATAATTAGTCTCGTCACGTTGGTATTTTTGTATAACGATTCGCATCGTTAAGGACATCAAGGGAAAAGAAATAAAATGGTCAAATCTCAGCCTATTTTGAGATATATCCTGCGGGCGATTCCCGCTGTTGCTGTGGCAGTAATGCTCTCAGCATGTAGTTCGACAAACACCGCAAATATGCATCCTGAGACGCATGCAGTTGGCAATAAAGACAGTTTTTTACTGCAAGCCTCTCAGGATGAATTCGAAGAAATGGTCCGTAATGTAGATGTGAAATCACGTCTCATGGATCAGTATGCCAGCTGGAAAGGCGTGCGTTACCGCCTGGGCGGCAGCAGCAAAAAAGGCATCGATTGTTCTGCGTTCGTGCAGCAAACTTTCCGTGACCAGTTCGGTTTAGAGCTGCCTCGTTCAACTTATGAACAACAGGAAATGGGTAAGTCCGTTTCACGCAGCAAACTGCGCACCGGGGATTTAGTTCTGTTCCGTGCGGGTTCTACGGGTCGCCACGTTGGTATTTATATTGGCAATAACCAGTTCGTACATGCCTCCACCAGCAGCGGCGTCATGATCTCCAATATGAGTGAACCGTACTGGAACAAGCGCTACAACGAAGCGCGTCGCGTGTTAAGCCGTAGCTGATGCTCCTGAGCGGCAGTTAATTCCCTTGGCTGCCAGCCAGACGAGACAAAAAAGACGCTGCTCCGGCAGCGTCTTTTTAACGCTTTGAAAGTAAAAGCATTACTTCCCTTCCCCTCCCGCGGTTAGCTATAATTGCCATATGAAACTATATGACGCTGCTATGCCTTTTGCGCTATAGTCGAAAAAAACCAGCAATCATGCGTCTCTTGCGTCAGCAGGAACAATTTGTTCATGTCCTCAAATAAAATTTTCGCGCGCTACTTTTCCACCCCGCGGCAAATTGCTTATTTCAGCATTTTGTTTGGCCTGGTGGGCGCTTTACTGTTCAGCGGATTAACCAGTCTGCTACAGCATAACAAGCGTGAAGCGGATTACGACGCGCTGACCAAAAATATTCACCACTATTTGAGCAACTTCTTTCAGGAACTCAATGCCACTGTAGGCAGCATTCAGCCATTAACCATTACAGATTGCCGCCTCGTCAGCGGCGAGCTGACCTCCAGAGCGGCGTTTAGCGTTAACGTTCGCGCTTTTGTCCTGGTTCGCCATGGCTTTGCCTATTGTTCATCCGCCACCGGGCCGCTGAGCATGGCGATGGACAGCTTAATCCCCGACATCGATTTAAATAAAAATAACGATCTCTTTATTATGACCGGCACGCCGATGATGCCCGGCAAGCCAACGATAGCGGCCTGGTTTAAAAATCAGGAGGTGGGCGATCGGGGTGTCTTTATCACGCTGAATGCGAATTTAATCCCCTACTTATTATTTACCGCTCGCCAAAGCAACGTGCTGTCCATGGCGATAGTGGTTGGTGATAGAGCGTTAACCACGCTTTCTGCTGAAGTCATTAACGCAGATTCGTTACCGCCCCACCCCACCCGCATCGCCACGCTTAATGATTATCCCATAAAGATTTACCTCTACGGCGCGCTCTGGCCGCTGGAAGATATTCAGCTTTCGGTGCTGGCGGGCCTGATCTTCGGTTTGTTCAGCGGCGTGTTATGCAGCTATTTTCTGTTCGCCCATATGCGTTCGGGCAAAGAGATCCTCACCGGTATTAAACGCGGGCAGTTTTACGTTGTATATCAACCGGTCGTAGACGCGCAGAAATTAGAGATGCAGGGTGTTGAAGCGTTAATGCGCTGGGAACATCCAGCCGCAGGCATGATTCCACCCGATGCGTTTATCGCTTTTGCCGAAGCGCAGCAGCTTATCGTGCCGTTAACGCGCCATTTGTTTACCCTGGTGGCCCGTGATGCTCAGCAATTGCAAAACGTGCTGCCGCCGGGAGCGAAGCTCGGCATCAACCTGGCGCCAAGTCATCTGCACGCCCCGACGTTTAAAGAAGATATCATTGCGTTTGCCGCCTCCCTGCCCCCGCGGCACTTTAAGATCGTATTTGAAATTACCGAACGGGATATGCTTAAGGAAAAGGAGGCCACGGGCCTGTTCTGCTGGCTACACGAGCAGGGCTTTGAAATCGCGATTGATGATTTCGGCACCGGGCACAGCGCGCTGATTTACCTGCAGCGCTTCACGCTGGACTATCTGAAGATTGACCGGGGCTTCGTAAACTCCATCGGCATGGAAACGGTTACAGCGCCGGTACTCGACGCGGTACTGACGTTAGCCAGGCGCCTGGATATGACGACCGTGGCGGAAGGCGTTGAAACCCGAGAGCAGGCAAAATGGCTGATTGAGCGCGGCGTAAATTACTTACAGGGTTACTATTTCAGCCGCCCGCTGACGCTTACGCAACTGCTTAGCTGGGATCGGCCGCAGGATAGCCATAATGTTCTGAAAGGCATCCATTAAGTTCACAATCATCGCCGCCTGACTTATGATTTACCATTACGGTGTTATAAAGCAGCGGGTTGTTGCCCTGGTTATCATTTCGGGAACGAATCAGCCAGGTTGCCCTTTTCAACAAGGACTGAGCAGATTGATGCTTGCGCGCGCGGTTATTCTACTTTGTCTTAGCCTGTTTGCCGTCGGCAGCCAGGCGGAAACTATCAAAGAAAGCTACTCCTTTGCCGTATTAGGAGAGCCTAAATACGCCATCAATTTCACCCAGTTCGATTACGTGAATGCTGCGGCCCCGAAGGGCGGTAATATTACGCTCTCCGCTATCGGTACCTTTGATAACTTCAACCGTTATGCCCTGCGCGGCAACCCCGGCGTGCGCACGGAAACGCTTTACGATCCGCTGTTTACCACCTCAGATGACGAACCTGGCAGCTATTACCCGCTTGTGGGGGAAATGGCGCGCTACCCGGAAAACTTCGCCTGGGCTGAAATAGAAATTAATCCCCGCGCGCGCTTTCACGACGGTTCGCGCATTACTGCCCAAGACGTGGCTTTCACCTTTCATAAATTTATGACCGAAGGCGTGCCGCAGTTCCGGCTGATTTATAAAGGCGCCAGAGTCAAAGCCATCGCCCCGCTGACGGTGCGCATCGAGCTGGCCCAGCCGAGCAAAGAGCGCATGCTGGGTTTGTTTTCCCTGCCGGTCTTTCCACAAAAATTCTGGAAGGATCACAAGCTGAGCGACCCGCTTTCCGCGCCGCCGCTGGCGAGCGGCCCGTACAAAATTACCGCATGGCGCATGGGACAATACATTACCTATTCCCGGGTTCGCGATTACTGGGCTGCAAATCTGCCGGTCAACCGCGGACGCTGGAATTTCGACTCCGTTCGCTACGACTATTATCTGGACGACAACGTCGCCTTTGAGGCTTTCAAAGCCGGAGCCTTTGATTTCCGGGCCGAAAGCTCGGCCAAAAACTGGGCTACGCGCTATATCGGTAAGAACTTCGCTAATCACTTTATCGTCAAGGAAGAGCAGGAAAACAATGCCGCTCAGGACGCGCGCTGGCTGGCTTTCAATATTCAGCGCCCGCTATTTGCCGATCGCAAAGTGCGTGAAGCCGTTGGGCTGGCGTTTGATTTCGAGTGGATGAATAAGGCCCTGTTTTACGGCGCTTACAGCCGCGCAAACAGCTACTTCCAGAATACGGAATATGCGGCGCGATCGTATCCGAATGCCGATGAGCTGACGCTGCTGGCGCCGCTGAAAAAGGAGCTTCCACCGGAAGTATTCACCACGATCTACAACCCGCCGAAATCCAGCGGTGACGGTTTTGACCGGGATAACCTGTTAAAAGCGCTGACGCTGCTTAAAGAAGCCGGATGGGAGCTAAAAAACCAGAAGCTGATTAACGCCAAAACCGGTAAGCCCTTCACTTTTGAACTGCTGATCGGCACAACCGGAAACACCCAGTGGGTGCTGCCGTTCCAGCATAATCTGCAGCGGCTGGGCATTACGATGGAGATCCGTCAGGTGGATAATTCGCAGCTCACCAACCGCCTGCGCAGCCGGGATTACGATATGATGCCAACCCTTTACAGCGCCATGCCTTATCCCAGCGCCGACGTGCAGATAGCCTGGGCCTCGGAGTACGTTGATTCCACCTACAACGCGCCCGGCGTCAAAAGCCCGGTTGTGGATAAGCTGGTAAATCAGATAATCGCCAACCAGGGGAATAAGGAAAAGCTGCTGCCGCTGGGCCGGGCGCTCGACCGCGTTCTCACCTGGAATTTTTATATGATCCCGATGTGGTACATGACGGCAGACCGTTTCGCCTGGTGGAATAAATTCTCCCAGCCCGCGATCCACCCGCTCTACACTTCCGGGTTCGATACCTGGTGGTATGACGTCAACAAAGCCGCGCATCTCCCTGCGCAGCGGCGCTAGGGGGAAACCGTGGGAAGCTACCTGCTCAGGCGTTTATTGCTCATCATTCCGACCCTGTGGGCCATTATCACCATCAACTTTTTTATCGTGCAAATCGCGCCCGGCGGCCCGGTGGATCAGGCCATTGCCAATATTCAGTTTGGGCACGGTTCGGGGATGCCCGGCGTCAGCGCGGATACGATGGGCAGCGGCCATGCACGAGTTGGCGTAAGTAACGGCACGGATAATCAGTATCGCGGCTCGCGCGGGCTGGACCCGGAGGTGATAGCTGAAATCACCCACCGCTACGGCTTCGATAAGCCGCTTCACGAGCGCTATTTCAACATGCTGTGGGATTATGTGCGCTTTGATTTTGGCGACAGCCTGTTTCGCAGCGCGTCCGTGCTGCATCTGATTAAAGAAAGCCTGCCGGTCTCCATTTCCCTTGGCCTGTGGAGCACGCTGATTATCTATCTGGTCTCGGTGCCGCTTGGGATCCGCAAAGCAGTCAGCAACGGCAGCAGCTTCGATATCTGGAGCAGCACGTTTATCATTATCGGCTACGCCATTCCGGCATTTTTATTCGCTATCTTACTTATTGTGCTGTTTGCCGGAGGCAGTTACCTGGACTGGTTCCCGCTGCGTGGCCTGGTATCGACAAACTTTGCTTCGCTGCCCTGGTATGAAAAAGTGACCGACTATCTCTGGCATATCACGCTGCCGGTGCTCGCAACCGTCGTGGGCGGCTTCGCCACGTTAACGATGCTGACTAAAAATTCCTTTTTAGATGAGATCCGCAAACAGTATGTGGTCACGGCCCGCGCAAAAGGCCTGGAAGAAAAGAAAATTCTCTACCGCCACGTGTTCCGCAACGCCATGCTGCTGGTTATTGCCGGTTTTCCGGCCACTTTTATCAGCATGTTCTTTACCGGTTCGGTGCTGATTGAGGTTATCTTCTCGCTCAACGGGCTTGGCCTGCTGGGCTATGACTCAACCCTGTCGCGCGACTACCCGGTGATGTTCGGCACGCTTTATATTTTCACCCTGATTGGTCTGCTGCTGAATATCCTCAGCGATATTACCTACACCTTTGTGGACCCACGTATCGACTTTGAGGGACGCGGATGAGCCGATTAAGCCCGATGAACCAGGCCCGCTGGGCGCGCTTTCGCCAGAACCGACGCGGCTACTGGTCCCTGTGGATTTTTGCCCTTATATTCATCCTGAGCCTGGGTTCGGAGCTGGTTGCCAACGATCGTCCCCTGATCGTGCACTATCAGGATCGTTTTTACTTCCCGGTCATCGTCAATTACAGCGAAAGCGATTTCGGCGGCCCGCTGGCGACCGCCGCGGATTATCAGGACCCGTGGCTTGCCGGGCATTTAAGCCGCGACGGCTGGGCGCTCTGGGCGCCGATTCGCTTCGGGGATAACGCCATCAACTATGCGACTAAAGTTCCTTTCCCCTCGCCGCCGGGCAGCCAGAACTGGCTGGGTACGGACGCCAACGGCGGCGACGTGCTGGCGCGTCTGCTTTACGGCACGCGCATCTCTATCCTTTTCGGCCTGTTGCTGACGCTGTTTTCCAGCGTCATCGGCATTCTGGCTGGCGCAGTGCAGGGCTATTACGGCGGCAAGACCGATCTGTGGGGGCAGCGCTTTATTGAAGTGTGGTCCGGTATGCCCACGCTTTTCCTGATTATCCTGCTTTCAAGCGTGGTGCAGCCCAACTTCTGGTGGCTGCTGGGAATAACGGTGCTGTTTGGCTGGATGAGCCTGGTAAGCGTGGTGCGCGCGGAGTTTTTACGCACGCGTAACTTTGACTATATTCGTGCCGCCCAGGCGATGGGCGTGGGCGACTGGGCGATCATGACCCGCCATATGTTGCCCAATGCCATGGTCGCCACGCTGACGTTTTTGCCATTTATTCTCTGCGGATCGATAACGACGTTAACTTCCCTGGACTTCCTCGGCTTCGGCTTGCCTCTTGGCTCGCCGTCGCTCGGCGAACTTCTGCTGCAGGGTAAAAACAATCTGCAGGCTCCGTGGCTGGGGATTACCGCCTTTGTTTACCTGGCTATCCTGCTGACGTTATTAATCTTTATTGGCGAAGCGGTGCGTGACGCCTTCGATCCCTCTAAGGCGCGCTGACATGACTACTCCGCTACTTGCCATTCATAACCTGTCCATCGCTTTCCGTCAGGGCGACATTACCCGCCAGGTGGTGGAAAACCTCTCGCTGCAAATCGAAGCCGGAGAAACGCTGGCGCTGGTGGGGGAATCAGGTTCGGGAAAAAGCGTTACCGCCCTTTCGGTGCTGCGTCTGCTGCCATCGCCGCCGGCTGTTTATCCAGCGGGCGAGATTTTCTTCAAAGGCCAGGAGCTGCTGCGCGCGCCGGAACGCATGCTGCGCGGCGTTCGCGGTAATAAGATTGCCATGATTTTCCAGGAGCCGATGGTATCGCTCAATCCCCTGCACAGCATTGAGAAACAGCTTTATGAGGTCTTGTCTCTGCACCGCGGCATGCGTCGTGAAGCCGCGCGCGCCGAAATGCTGACCTGCCTCGATCGCGTAGGCATTCGTAACGCGGCAAAGCGCCTGACAGATTTTCCCCATCAGCTTTCCGGCGGAGAACGCCAGCGCGTGATGATAGCCATGGCGCTGCTTACCCGCCCCGAACTGCTGATTGCCGATGAGCCAACCACGGCGCTCGACGTCACCGTTCAGGCGCAAATCCTGCAGCTGCTCAAAGAGCTGAAGCAGGAGTTGAACATGGGGCTGCTGTTTATCACCCATAACCTCGGCATTGTGAGACAGCTTGCGGATAATATTGCGGTTATGCGCAACGGAAAATGCGTGGAGCAGAATAAAGCCGCCGCGCTGCTGAGCGCGCCGCAGCATCCTTACACGCAACAGCTTTTAGCCGCTGAACCGGCTGGCGATCCCTGGCCGCTGGATGAAAATCAGCCTCCGCTGTTAAAAGTGGAGGCGTTAGAAGTTGCCTTCCCTGTACGCCGCGGCCTGCTGAAAAAAACGGTCGGCTACCACTACGGTATAAAAGGCTTAAGTTTCTCGCTGCGCCCGGGCGAATGTATTGGCCTGGTAGGCGAATCCGGCTCCGGGAAAAGCACCACCGGAATGGCGCTGCTGCGTCTGATACATGCCGGCGGCAGCATCTGGTTCGACGGACATCCGCTGCACGAGTTAAACCGCAAACGGCTTCTTCCGTTTCGCCACCGTATTCAGGTGGTCTTTCAGGACCCCAACTCGGCGCTTAACCCGCGGCTGGACGTTTTGCAGATTGTGGAAGAGGGCTTGCGGGTTCACCATCCGCAGCTGAGCGCGGCTGAACGCGAACAACGCGTGATAACGGCTTTAGAAGAGGTTGGGCTCGATCCTGAAACCCGCCATCGCTATCCGGCGGAGTTTTCCGGCGGGCAGCGCCAGCGCATTGCTATCGCCCGCGCGCTTATTCTGCAGCCGCAGCTGATCGTTCTGGATGAGCCAACCTCCTCGCTGGATAGATCCGTACAGGCGCAGATTCTGGCGCTGCTGAAGTCGCTGCAGGAAAAGCACCGGCTGGCGTACATTTTTATCAGCCATGATTTAAAAATCGTGAAGTCGCTGTGTCACCAGATAATCGTGTTGCGGCAGGGGGAAGTTGTCGAGCAGGGTGATTGTCAGCAAGTCTTTGCGGCGCCGCAGACGGAGTACACTCGCCAGCTGCTGACGCTGGCCTGAGCCCCGTACATTCAGAAAGGATTGGTGCCTGAAAATGGTTCGGCAATCGCTACGCCAAAATTCTTCAGGCGGCAGGTCGCTGCCGGTTCGTCCTGACGGTTAACAAACAGGCACGGCTCGCCTTCACACTCCACCACCGAGCAATCCACTGCAATATCGCTAAGCGCCTGGCTAAGTTTATGCATGATCGGCCACGCTTTTTCGCCATCTTCGCTAAGCAGTTTCAGGCCGATAAGGCAGTTCTCACCGTCCCGGGCATGTTGCGGAATCGGTTCAACCTTCAGACCAGCAAAACCCGCCGACCAGCGATAGCTTTGCGGTAAGCGATGAACGATGGAAAGTTGTAGCGTATTCAAAATCGTGTCCCCGAAGAAATTCATACAAAAGTGTTACACAAAGAGTTTACACAAAGGTTAACACAATGTTGATAAATTGCGCATAAAGAACCTGTAAACCGTTTACATCCGCTGTAGTAAGGAGTTTATTTTTATGAGTAACGCTTGTTTGTGCGGCTGCGCGCGCGTTTCGGCGCTATATGTAACGCTTTCTGTGATCTAACTCAACCTTTTTAACTACAAAGCTGTGACTTTTCGTTGCTGTAACGTTTACATTTCAGAAACAAATTGTAGGGGCTGACGCAGAAATTTCGTTGATATGGATTAACAAACGGGTACGTGACGTACCCATTTCGTATCAGGCTGCGGTCTTGCGGGGTCGACTTGCGTAGAGATAAAAGAGTAGCGAGCAGGTGGCGCACACCGCGATTGACCAGATCATCGGCCAGGCGGTGTTAAAAGTAGCGATAGAAAGCAGCGCGCCCGTCAGGGCGCCGATGCCAAAACGGAAGGTCCCCGCCAATGAGGATGCCGTACCCGCCATGTGAGGAAACTCATCAAGAATAACCGCCATGCCGTTAGACGACACCATCGAAACGCAGCCCACGAAGGCCGCCACGCCAAGCACCAGCGCCCAGAAGCCTAAATCAAACTGGGCGCTGATAACCAGCCAGATAGCCATCGCAAACTGCACGTAGAGGCCGAAGCGGAACATATTCAGCGCGCCGACACGACGCACAAAGCGGCTGTTAACGATGGTCATAATAAACAGGAACGCAATATTGAGCGCGAAGTAGTAGCCGAAATGCTGCGGCGAGACGTGGTTTAGCTCAATATAAACAAACGGCCCGGCGCTGAGGAACGAGAACATTCCCGCAAAGCTGAAGCCGCTCGCCAGCATATAGCTGAGCACGCGCTTGTGGCGGAACAGCGTGGCAAAGTTACCTAACGTGGTCCGGAGGCGGAATTTCTGACGACGTTCAACCGGCAGCGTTTCATGAATCAGGAAGAATATCATCGCCGACGCCAGCAGCGCGGCCAGCGCGAGGATCCAGAAAATCGCGTGCCAGCTAAACCATACCAGCACCGCCCCGCCCACCATCGGCGCAACCAGCGGCGCGATGGTCGTTATCAGCATGACAAACGACATCATGCGCGAGAACTCTTCCTTTGGATAGATATCGCGCATTAAGGCGTTAATCACCACGCTTGCCGCCGCGGCAGACAGCCCGTGCAGGAAACGCATCCAGATCAAATGGTCTATCGTCTTAGACAGCGCGCAGGCGATGGCCGCTGCCGCGAAGACCAGCGTCCCGCCGAGCACCACCGGTTTACGCCCGATGCTGTCCGCCATGGGCCCATAAAAGAGCTGACCGATAGCAAAACCGAGGATATAGGTGCTCAGCGTCATCTGCGCGCTACCGGCAGGCACGCCAAATTCGGAAGCGATAACCGGCAGGGCCGGCAGGTACATATCAATCGACAGCGGCATTAACATGGCCAGCAGGCCAAGAATCACAACGATTCCGACTGACGAATTCTGCTTGATACTCAACGGTAGCTCCTGAGGTTAGCTTTTTGGCATGCCTACGCTGGCAATTTCCTGTTCAGTTAATGGACGATATTCGCCCGGCGCCAGATCCCGGTCCAGTTCGATTTCGCCGATGCGTTCACGATGCAGGCCAATTACCCGGTTGCCCACGGCGGCAAACATGCGTTTGACCTGGTGATAGCGCCCTTCGCTGATGGTCAGGCGAACTTCCGTCGGGGTGATGACTTCAAGCCTGGCCGGTTTAGTGAGATCTTTTTCGTTATGCAGCTGTACGCCGTGCGCAAACTGCCCGGCGGTATCGTCCGCAACGGGATGTTCCAGCGTCACCAGGTAGGTTTTCTCGCAGTGGTGACGCGGAGAAGTGATGCGGTGGGACCACTGGCCGTCGTCGGTCATCAGCACCAGGCCCGTGGTGTCGATATCCAGACGCCCGGCGGCGTGCAGCTTGTACGCCACCGGCACATCGAGGAAATAGAGCACGGTTGGGTGATCCGGATCTTCGGTTGAGCACACATAGCCCTGCGGCTTATTCAGCATAAAGTAACGTGGGCCATTCTGCTGACTGAGAGGATTGCCGTCGAACGCCACCTGATGCTCCGGATTGAGCTTAAAGGAGGCGTCACGCACCGCTTCTCCGTCGATGGTGATACGTTGAGCACGAATTTCACGGCCAGCAATGGCACGGCTCACGCCGAGCTGCTGAGAAATAAATTTGTCGAGTCGCATTAAGTCTTGCCTGTTTCAAAGAGGAACCAGCTGAAAGCTAAACTGGCCGGACATCTGAGTCCGCTTTTGCAGCGTAAATCGTTCGCCTGTTAATTAATTTGCCAGTATAGCGACATCAAAAACTCTCTCAAGTTAAAACCCCGTTTCGTGCCATAATCGCTCTTTCTTTATTACCTGTGAAAATCTTATATATCCTTCAGATTTAGTGCTACAGGCAGGCGACAAGGGGGCTTACGAAAGTAAGTAACCGGGGCAACACCCCTGTGGTTCGAAAGATGAAGGGCAGGAATGCCGATGGCTTTTACCTTACGTCCTTATCAACAAGAAGCGGTGGACGCCACCCTCGCCCACTTCCGCAAACACCTTGAGCCCGCCGTGATTGTCTTGCCAACCGGCGCCGGCAAGAGCCTGGTGATTGCAGAGCTGGCACGCATTGCCCGTGGGCGCGTGCTGGTGCTTGCTCACGTAAAAGAGCTGGTCGCCCAGAACCATGCCAAATACCGCGCGCTGGGCCTGGAGGCCGATATTTTCGCGGCGGGCCTGCAGCGCAAGGAGAGCCACGGCAAGGTCGTTTTCGGCAGCGTTCAGTCGGTCGCCCGCAATCTTGAGCAGTTTCACGGTGAGTTTTCACTGCTGATTGTCGATGAGTGTCACCGCATCGGCGAAGCGGATGAAAGCCAGTATCAGCAAATCCTCGCTCATCTGCGCGCGGCGAATCCCAGCCTGCGCCTGTTAGGGCTTACCGCCACGCCATACCGGCTGGGCAAAGGCTGGATTTACCATTATCACTACCACGGTATGGTGCGCGGCGATGAAAAAGCGCTGTTCCGCGACTGCATTTATGAATTACCGCTGCGCTACATGATTAAGCACGGCTATCTCACCCCGCCGGAAAGGCTGGATATGCCGGTTGTGCAGTATGATTTCAGCCGCCTGCAGGCCCGGTCTAACGGTTTGTTTAGCGAGGCCGACCTCAACCGCGAGCTGAAGCAGCAAAAGCGCATTACGCCGCATATCATCAGCCAGATTGTGGAATTTGCCGCTGAACGACGCGGCGTGATGATTTTTGCCGCGACCGTAGAGCACGCAAAAGAAGTGACCGCCCTTCTGCCTTCGGACGATGCGGCGCTGATTACGGCGGATACTCCCGGCCCGGTGCGTGACACCTTAATTGAAGCCTTTAAGAATCAGCAGTTCCGCTTTCTGGTGAACGTCTCGGTGCTGACCACGGGCTTTGACGCGCCGCATGTCGATTTGATAGCGATTCTGCGCCCGACGGAATCGGTAAGCCTTTATCAGCAAATCGTTGGCCGCGGGCTACGCCTCGCCCCCGGCAAGACCGACTGTTTAATACTTGACTATGCCGGTAATCCGCACGACCTGTTTACGCCGGAAGTGGGCAACGCAAAGGGAAAAAGCGACAACGTTCCGGTGCAGGTTTTCTGCCCGGCATGCGGATTCGCCAATACGTTCTGGGGAAAAACTACCGGCGATGGCGCCATCATCGAACACTTTGGCCGCCGCTGTCAGGGCTGGTTCGAGGATGACGAGGGGCACCGGGAACAGTGTGATTATCGCTTCCGCTTCAAAAACTGCCCGCAGTGCAACGCGGAGAACGATATCGCCGCTCGCCGCTGCCATCAGTGCGATTGTGTGCTGGTCGATCCGGACGATATGCTAAAAGCGGCCCTGAAGCTTAAAGATGCGCTGGTGCTGCGCTGCAGCGGAATGACGTTACAGCAAGGCAGCGACGCCAAAGGCGACTGGCTGAAAGTCACCTATTACGACGAAGACGGCGCCGATGTGAGCGAGCGCTTCCGCCTGCGGACACCGGCCCAGCGGACGGCTTTCGAGCAGCTGTTTATCCGCCCGCATAGCCGGGCGCCCGGCGTACCGCTGCGCTGGATAACCCTCGCGGACGTTATCGCGCAACAGCCGCTGCTTCGCCATCCCGACTTTGTGGTTGCGCGCAAGAAGGGGCAATTCTGGAACGTGCGTGAGAAGGTGTTCGACTATGAAGGACGCTTTCGTCGAGCGAATGAATTACGCGGCTGACGGCGTTTGGTTTCCATTGTCGATACTCGTTGCCGACAAGGCCAGATATGGCTATAATGCGCCCGCTTTTGCATCCGCAAAGCAGAAAACTTTTCCTGTTGCTGGGTCGCCTGTAACAGGAGTATTTAAGAGAGAAACAGTTAATGTTTACTATCAACGCAGAAAAACGCAAAGAGCAGGGCAAGGGTGCGAGCCGCCGCCTGCGTGCAGCTAACAAATTCCCGGCAATCATCTACGGTGGTTCCGAAGCTGCAATCTCTATCGAACTGGACCATGACTCCGTAATGAACCTGCAGGCAAAACCTGGTTTCTACGAAGAAGTGCTGACTCTGGTTGTTGACGGTACAGAAGTAAAAGCGAAGGTTCAGGCTGTTCAGCGTCACCCGTTCAAGCCAAAACTGGCTCACATCGACTTCGTTCGCGCGTAATCGCGAATGTAGCTCGAAAAAAACCCGCTCCGGCGGGTTTTTTGCTTTCTGGATGGAGATAAATGTCGGATGACGCTAAATGTCGGATGGCGCTTGCGCTTATCCGACCTACAGCACCGTTGGGTGGCGCTTACGCTTATCCGACCTGCAACATCCGTTTGATGGCGCTTGCGCTTATCCGACCTACAACACCGTTGGGTGACGCTTATGCTTATCCGACCTACAGCACCCGTTTGATGGCGCTTACGCTTATCTGACCTGCAACATCCGTTGGGTGATGCTTATACTTATCCGACCTACGGCACAATTGTAGGGTGGGTAAGCGCAAGCGCCACCCACCGAATACTTTACTTGCCGGAAGTACGGCGCTGCAGCTGCTCACGCAGGTTCGGCGGCGTGCCTTTGATGGTCAGGGTATCCGTAGCGGGATCCCAGAAAATACGCTCGCCCAACAGCATGGCGTCGAAGTTAATCGTCAGCCCGCCGCCGCTGCCGGCATATTTGGTAAGCTGACGCAGCGTGCTGCGGTCCGCCGGGAAGCTCTCTTCCAGCTCGTAGCCTTTCTCTGCGGTAAATTGCTGGAAATTCTTATCATCAACGGCCCACGGCAGCTCGTCAGCCAGTGAAGCAAGCTCGATCTCTTGCCCGGCCTGCAGCTGTTCGCTGCAGTAAGCGTATACCTGCTTGCGCGCTTCCTGCCGCTCGTTTTTATCCAGCTGCGCTTCGTTAGTGAAGTCGTCCAGCGCCTGTAACAGGCCCTTGTTTTGCGCTTTGGCGTTCAGGCCTTCGCTGGCGCCAAGGAAATCCATGAAGAAATCAGAGACCTTGCGCCCTACCCGGCCTCTGAGGAACGTCAGGTAACGGGTTGATTCCGGGTTGGTTTCCCATTCGGTAAGATCGACGCGCGCCACGATATCCGCGTGGTTGATATCCAGATGGTGGGTTGAGCTGATATCCAGCTCTTCGTTGACGCGCATGCTGCTCAGGTTATTAAGCACCGCCACCAGCAGATACTCAACGGCCAGATAGCGGTAGTGGCAGAACAGCACGATGCCGCCGTCAGCGAAGGGATATTTCCCCAGCTCGTCACGCAGGCGACCGGTTGCCGCACGGCTGAAGGCGAGGAAATCCTCATCGCCTTTGCGCTGTGAACGCAGCGCCTGCGCTAATTCGCTCTCTTCGCTGAACAACCCGTATGCTTTATTTTTTGCGCTATAAACACGGTGAAGCTCAGCCATCATCTCTTCTACGGCGCCGTTAGTCGCCAGCAGGGAATCGCGCAGCACCACCTCAAGCGTCTCTTCGCCGCGCTTGATAAGCTGATGCAGGGCAATCTGGTTGATATCCAGACTCATGATAAACTCTCCTTTTAGACCGGGCGGTATTCAACCACTGCCGCAGGCTATGTGCAACAGAAGATAAAAAAGCAGAAAAAAAGGTCTTCCTACGGTAAGATAACGCCCTTTCCTGAACCTGACTGATTGTTAATTTATGCCACAAATATCCCGCTATAGTGATGAACAAGTAGAAGAACTGCTGACCGAGCTGGCTGGCGTGCTGGAAAAGCATCACGCCCCTACCGATCTTTCCCTGATGGTGCTGGGGAATATGGTCACTAACCTGATTAATACCAGCGTGGCCTCTGCACAACGCCAGACGCTGGCTCGCTCCTTCGCGCAGGCGCTGCAAGCCTCCGTGAGCGAAGATCAAGCTCATTAAGGGATCGTAGCTACGAGTTATGGTGACTAACCGTCAGCGCTACCGCGAAAAAGTTTCCCAGATGGTCAGTTGGGGACACTGGTTCGCCCTGTTTAATATCCTGCTGGCCACTTTGCTGGGTAGCCGCTACCTGTTTGTCGCCGACTGGCCGACAACGCTCACCGGGCGTATCTATTCATACCTGAGCGTTATCGGCCACTTCAGCTTTTTAGTGTTTGCCGCCTATCTGCTGATTCTTTTTCCGCTGACCTTTGTGGTGATGTCCCAGCGCCTGATGCGCTTTTTATCGGCGGCCTTCGCCACCGCGGGCATCACGCTGCTGCTTATCGACAGCGAAGTCTTTACCCGTTTCCACCTCCATCTCAACCCCATCGTCTGGGAGCTGGTGATTAACCCGGACCAGAGCGAAATGGCGCGCGACTGGCAGCTGATGTTTATCAGCGTGCCCGTGATCCTGCTGGTTGAGATGCTGTTTGCAACCTGGAGCTGGCAGAAATTGCGCAGCCTCGGGCGACGCAGATATTTTGCCAGGCCCGTTGTCGCGCTGTTCTTTGTCGCCTTTTTCAGCAGCCACATTATGTATATCTGGGCGGATGCGAATTTCTACCGTCCGATTACCATGCAACGCGCCAACCTGCCGCTGGCCTACCCAATGACGGCGCGTCGTTTCCTTGAGAAACACGGCCTGCTGGATGCGAAGGAATATCAGCGCCGCCTCGTTGAACAGGGTAACCCGGAGGCGGTGTCGGTACAGTATCCGCTAAGCAATCTGCAATTTAGCGATATGGGCACGGGTCATAACGTCCTGCTGATCACCGTGGACGGCCTGAACGCTTCCCGTTTTGCTAAGGATCTCCCTGCCCTCAACGCGTTTGCGCGCAGCAACATTAACTTTACGCAGCATATGAGCGCCGGGAACAGCACCGATAACGGCATCTTCGGGCTGTTCTACGGGATTTCCCCGGCTTATATGGACGGCGTGCTCTCCGCCCGCATTCCGGCGGCGTTGATTACCGCGTTAAACCAGCAGGGCTACCAGCTGGGCCTGTTTGCTTCCGACGGTTTTAATTCGTCCATGTACCGCCAGGCGCTGCTCTCCGACTTCTCTTTGCCGTCGGCCAAAAGCCAGTCGGATACCCAGACCGCCGCGCAGTGGAGGAACTGGCTGACGCAATACGCCTCCGAAGATAACCGCTGGTTCTCCTGGATTGCTTTTAACGGCACCAGCGTCAGCGAGGAGAGCAATAAACAGGACTTCACCCGGCGCTATGCCCGCGCTGCGCACGGCGTGGACGACAGGATTCAGGAAGTGCTGGACGCCCTGAAAGCCTCCGGCAAGCTGGAGAACACCGTTGTTATTGTGACGGCAGGCCACGGCGTTCCGCTGGGCGATGAGCGCGATTCTTTCGGCTGGTCGCGTTCGCGCATTCAGGTGCCGTTGGTTATCCACTGGCCGGGCACGCCTGCCCAGACCATCAGTAAACTGACCGACCATCAGGACGTGATGACCACCCTGATGCAGCGTCTGCTGCACGTTAAAACAGCGGCGAATGAATATTCGCAGGGTGAAGATCTCTTTGCCGCCACGCGCCGTAACAACTGGGTGGTAGGGGCGGATAACAATAGCCTGGCAATCACCATGCCGCATATGACGCTGGTGCTTGATAACAACGGCAACTATCGCATCTACGATCTGCAGGGCGAACGCGTGGAGGAAACAAAACCGCAGCTCGGCCTACTGCTCCAGGTGCTGACCGATGAGAAACGCTTCATCGCTAACTGATTGTATATTTATAAAGCACTTAGCAAGCGACGCCTTGCAATAGCCGATAAAAAAGGTAATATTTTTACCCAGTTGTCGGCACGTAGCGCAGCCTGGTAGCGCACCGTCATGGGGTGTCGGGGGTCGGAGGTTCAAATCCTCTCGTGCCGACCAAAAACTCCGAAGAAGCAGCCTTTATGGCTGCTTTTTTTATGGCTCATATTTACCTGACCGTTTTTCAACGACTTAAAATAACCTCTGAATTCTCTTAAAAAGCAGGAACGTGAACCAAAGCAAGTTATGACTAATATAATGATGAAGCTGAACGCTATTTATTCCCTGAATAAATGCTTTATTTGTTACTAGTTCACCCTATCAACATGAAACTTAAAAAAATTAAGCAACTCGTTGTAAACATAGAACTTTAGAGTTATGGTCAATTCTTCATATCTTTGCAAAATTGCCAAAACCTTTATCTATGTCATCACGAAAAATCCCGCTTTACCAAAATGTATTACAAGCCTCGCTCGATCGCCTGAACTGGGTTTTTGATAACTTTGACCGTATTTGCGTGTCGTTTTCAGGGGGTAAAGATTCCACGGTAATGTTGCATTTAACCGCTATGTTAGCCAGGCAATATAAGCGACGCTTTAGCGTACTCTTCGTGGACTGGGAGGCGCAATTCAGCCATACCATTTCACACATCGAAGCGATGCGTAAGCAATATGAGGATGTGATAGAAGATTTTTATTGGGTTGCGCTTCCCCTTACGACACCCAACTCGGTGTCACAATTCCAGCCAGAATGGGTATGCTGGCAAGAAGGCGTATCCTGGGTCCGTGAGCCGCCATCCTGTGCGATTACCGATCCTGATTTTTTTCCGTTCTACCGCTCTGCAATGAGCTTTGAAGAATTTGTCAGTGAGTTTTCCGAATGGTTTTCCGCCTCGCGCCCCGCCGTCATTTTGATTGGTATTCGGGCCGACGAATCCTATACCCGTTTTCTGGCGATTGCCTCGGCCAAAAAACTCCGTTTTGCCGATGATAAACCCTGGACTACCGCAACAACCAAAGGGCATGCCTACAATGCCTACCCCATCTATGACTGGAAAACGGCGGATATCTGGACTTGGTTTGCCCAAACCGGTGAAGCCTGTAACGAACTTTATTCCCTGATGTATCAGGCCGGGGTTCCCATGCGTTATATGCGCGTATGCGAGCCTTTTGGCCCGGAGCAGCGCCAGGGACTGTGGTTGTATCATGTGCTGGAACCAGAACGCTGGGCGCTGCTTTGTGAGCGCGTGAGCGGCGCAAACAGCGGATGCCTGTATGCCGCGGGCAGCGGCGACTTCTACGCCCGCCGCCAGATAAATAAACCTGTACATCTGACATGGCGTGAATACGCCCTTGCGCTGCTTGATAGCCTCCCGGCCGCTACCGCCGAGCACTATCGCAATAAGGTCGCGGTCTATCTGCACTGGTATCAAACAAGGGGATTTCCTGACGATATTCCCGATGAGCAGGAAAAAGATACCGGCAGCAAGGATATACCGTCGTGGCGGCGTATCTGCAAGGTTCTACTGAGCAATGACTACTGGTGCCGGGGGCTCTCATTTAGCCCTACTAAACCGTCAAATTATCAGCGTTATAACAAGCGTATGCAGGAGAAACGACAGCAATGGAACATCCTATGACCACACAGCAGATTCAGGCCGCCTTAAAAGAACTTCTGGGGTCGCTGTCGGGCGATCAGCTTATTGATGCCATTAATGCGTTCAGACAAACGTTGCATGCATACAGCCCCTTTAAGGAGGAGCCAGTCGACTGCGTAACCTGGGTAAAAACAAAACGGCTCGTTGCCAATGATTACAACCCAAATAACGTTGCTCCCGGCGAGAAAAAACTGCTCACCACTTCGCTGATGCAGGACGGTTTTACCCTACCAATAGTTGTCTCTCCTGAGGCAGCCTCCGATAGGTATGCGATTGTTGATGGCTTTCACCGCTTTGAATTGGGTAACAAAAATCCCGACCTGAAGAAAAGGCTGCTTGGCTATGTACCCGTGGTAATGATGCCAGAAGCAGGCAACGATAAAAGCCGTCGTATCGCGGCGACAATCCGACATAACCGCGCGCGTGGGCGCCATCAAATCAACGCAATGGCCGAGATAGTTCGGGAGCTCTCGCAGCTCGGCTGGAACGATGAGAAAATCAGCCGCGAGCTGGGGATGGATGCCGATGAAGTTCTGCGGCTTAAGCAAGTTTGCGGCCTGTTTGAATTGTTCAGCGATCGAAAATTCTCCCAGGCCTGGACGGTAAAATAGCGCTCAGAGCAGGAAAACCGTCGCTAATCCCAGGAAGATAAAGAACCCGCCGGTGTCGGTTAACGCGGTGATCATTACGCTTGATCCCACGGCCGGATCCTTGCCCAGCCGCGTCATGATCATCGGGATCAGCACGCCCATTAACGCGGCGACTAACAGATTGAGCACCATCGCGAGCGTCATGACGCCGCCAAGAGCCGGATCGTCGTACAGCAGCCAGGTCACCACGCCCATCACCCCGCCCCAGACGATGCCGTTTATCAGAGCCACGCCCAGTTCACGCAGCACTAAAAACGAGTAGTTACCCGCCTGCAGGTGCTGCAGCGCCAGCGCGCGGACAATCATGGTGATGGTCTGATTACCGGTATTGCCGCCAATGCCCGCAACGATCGGCATTAACGAAGCCAGAGCCACCAGCTGTGAGATGGTATGTTCGAACATGCCAATCACGCGTGAGGCGACAAAGGCGGTACACAGGTTAATAGCAAGCCACGCCCAACGAGCTTTAACGGCCTTGCTTACCGGCGCAAAGACGTCTTCTTCGGCGCTCAGGCCCCCCATGCGGCGGAGATCGTTATCCGTTTCCTCATACACCACGTCAACGATCTCATCAACGGTCAGACGCCCCATCAGCTTCCCGCTGCTGTCGATGACGGCGGCGCTTATCAGGTTATCTCGTTCAAAGGTTCGCGCCGCGATTTCACCGTCATCTTCCGGCGCAAAGCAGGTGGGATTATCGTCCATAACTTTCAGAACGGGGGTTTCAGGCGGATAAAGCAGAATGGTTGTCAGGCCCAGCTCCCCCAGCAGGGTTTTATTGCGGGTGGTGACGAAGAGTTTGTCGGTATTCTGCGGCACCCTGCCGCGAAGGCGCAGATAACGCTGGACGACAGCAAGAGTGACGTCCGCACGAACGGTAATCACCTCAAAGTCCATAATAGCGCCGACGCTGTGCCTGTCGTAATGCAATACCTTACGAACCTGCGCGCGCTCCTCCTGCGGGAGCGTGGCCAACAGGCGGCCCATCAAATCACGCGGTAAATATTGCGCGAGGTAAATCTGGTCATCGATATCGAGCGGCCGCAGCGCCCTGAGCAGCTCCTTATCGCTCATATCTTCGATCAGATCGTCCCAGACGTTTTCCGCAGCCTCGATCAGCACATGGCCGCGCTTATCCTCTTTTACCAGTCGCCACAGCGCATGACGCTCATCCGTCGGAAGCGCTTCGAGCACGTCCGCGAGATCCGGGGCAGGCAGCCTTGCAACCAGCGAGGCGATTTCAGCGATATCCTGCTCAGGCGTTTGCGCATCAGGCGCAGGCAGACGCCCAAGTATGCCGCCGGCAACGGCTCTGTTGGTGAGAAGAATTTGAAGGATTCGCGCGCGATCCTGGGCACGCTGTCTGGAGTTGTACTTCACTGTGGCTGACATCTGGCGTTTATTCCCTGATAACGACGAGCTTATTTATAGCCTGAAGCCGTCCAAAAAACAAAAAACCAGCCAAACGGCTGGTTTTCTGCTTATCAGCTACCTGTCCGCGCCACGGCGTCTCGCGACGCGCTTTCACGCTCATGGCCCGTCAGCTCGGTCAACTCTCCCTGACGCATTTCGAGCAGCCTGTCGGCATGAATAAAGTAGTGGTCGTCATGGCTGATGGCGAAAATCGTTTTGCCCATCTGCCGCATCAGCGGCAGCAGCTCCTGGTAAAACTCGCGGCGGAAATGAGGATCCTGATCGGCCGCCCATTCGTCGAGCAGGATAATGTCTCTTTCTTCCGCAAGGGCAAGCAGCAGCGCCACGCGTTTACGCTGCCCTTTAGAAAGCTTCAGGTTCAGGATGGTGCCGTTATCCAGCTCCAGCTTTTCGCTCATTTTCAGGCGCGCAAGCCAGGTTGCTACCAGCGCCGGGTCGGCCTGCTTGCCCTGCTGCCCTAATAGCCGGTCGAACAGCCAGACGTCGGTAAAGACCGCAGAGAAAAGCTGGCGATAGTCATCCAGATTGCCCGCGTCAATTTGCCTGCCGTCTAAATAAATCGCCCCGGAAACCGGGTGATACAGGCCGGTGAGCAGCATCGCCATAGTGGATTTACCGCTGCCGTTGCCGCCGATCAGGAATATCAGCTCGCCGCGTTCGATTTTCAGGTTTAACGGGCCGACGGTGAAAGCGTTATCGCCGTATTTGAACACCACGTCGCGCATCTCAAGGGTTTGCCATTTAACCGCCTCCTGCGAGCGCGGGAAGGCGGCGTTGAACGGCGCCAGCTCAAACTTTCTTAGTTTGTTGAAAGCGACCTGCGCGCTGAGCAGCGTCGGCAAAGCCCCGACCGCCGAAAGCAAAGGCGTGCGCAGGAAAAGCAGCGTCAGGGAATACGTTGCCGCAACGTTGGTATCAGCCCAGCCGAGGCTGTTTGCCATCCAGAATACCAGGCCGATGACGCCCAGCATCATAATGTTCGACCAGTTCACCGCGCTCAGGTGGAAAGTATCAGCGCGAATAATATGGCGGCGATAATCGCTGGCGTGAGGAATATAGGTATCTTCATAGACACGCTCAGCCCGCTCGCGGTTAAGCGATAGCTCCTTGCGTCCTTCGATAACCGTCTGGTAATCGTTGTAGAGCTGGTCTTCTGTTTCACGCAGATGCGCCAGATGCTTATAGACGCGAGCCACCAGCAGATAGCCGCCCAGAATGGTTATCGCCACCCAAATTGCCGTTACGCCGAGCATTTTTGGTGAGAGCCAGGCCAGATAAGCCGCGGAGCCAAACGTCAGAATAATGCCCTGCACCAGTTCCGGCAGGCGCACAAAGGCGATGGTGATGTTACGCACATCGCTGGTCAGGCCCGCCAGCAGCGCAGCGCTGCCGAGCTGTTCAACGCGTTCGACGTGGGTATCCATGATGCGTTTAATGAACTCGCTGCGCAGGCGAAACACAAAATGGTGGCCAAGCGCGGTGAGCGCCAGCTGCGAGCCAAGCGTGACGGCCATCAGCAGTAACAGCAGGCCGAGGAATTCAGGCAGCACCCTTAGTGAAATATCCGGCGTTTCAATCAGGCGCAGGTTAATAAAAGCGATAAGGCCGATACCCAACGCCGCGCTGGCGAGGCTTAACGCCATTACCATCAGAAAAGGCCAGCGATACTGCCGGTAAACCACTCGTAAAAGTTCCATCGCTCATTACCCGCTAACAAAAACAGCGAGCAGTTTAAACGGCAATCTTTTAACAGCAAGAATAATTCTTATTTTTATTCGCTTTTCCCGGTGCGGCGAAAGGTAAGGTTATAGCGCACCTCGCCGGTGGCGGGATGATGGCCGGATTTTAGCGGCAAAATACCGTGATAGAACAGGCGGGACGCCCCGCCCCACACCACAACGTCGCCGTGCTCCAGCATAATCCGCGCCAGCGGATCGTTACGTTTCAGGCCGCCAAACTGGAAAACGGCCGGTAGCCCCAGCGAAACAGAAACGATCGGCTGCTGCAAATCAGGCTCGTCTTTATCCTGATGAAGAGAGAGTTTAGCGCCCGGCGCGTAGCGGTTGATGAGGCACGCATCCGGACAAAAATCGCGATAGCCCGCAGCGGCTGAAGCCGCATCGGATAAGCGCCGAAAAGCCCGCGGCATGGCGGGCCAGCGCTGGCCCGTCAGAGGATCGTCCGGCGAGTAGAGGTAGCCGTGCTGGCTGGTTGTCCAGCCACGTGCACCACAGTTGGTCATCGCCACCGACATGGTATAGCCGCCCGGCGTCACCATCTGCCGGAACGGTGAGTGCTGCGCCACCTTCCCGATCTGCTTAATTAACTCGTCGGCATCGGCGCGGGCAAAGCGCCGCAGAATAACGGCGCCTTCTGCCAGCGGCTCCTGCCAGGGCTTTTCATCCGCAAAGAGATCGAGCATTATTCTTTCCTCTGTCCTGCCTCAAGGTTCAGCAGCTGCTGTTTACGCTCAACGCCCCAGCGATAGCCTGAAAGCGCGCCGTCATTACGTACAACCCGATGGCAGGGAATGATGACCGCAAGCCGGTTGGCCGCACAGGCGCCAGCCACCGCCCTTACCGCCGCAGGTTTGCCAATGCGTACGGCGATCTCCTGATAGCTTGCGGTTTCACCCGGCGGGATCGCCCGCAGCGCCTGCCAGACCTGCTGCTGAAAAGCGGTGCCCTGAATATCGAGCGGCAGATCGAACTGCCGGGCAGGATGCTCCATAAAGCTCACCACCTGCGCAACGCGCCCGGCAAATCCGTCATCGTCAGAAACTAATTTCGCATTCGGAAACAGGGTTTCCAGCTCAGCAATTAATTTTTCCGCCGTATTACCCAGCAAAACGGCACAGATCCCGCGTTCGCTTTGGGCAACCAGAAAGTCGCCGAGCTGGCAGGTGCCGACCACAAAGCGGATCGCTACGCGCTCGCCGCCCTGACGATACTGGCGCGCGGTCATGCCCAGCGCGGCGCTCGCCTGCTGGTAAAACTGGCTGCCCGACTGGTAACCGGCATCATAGGCGGCGCGGGTAACTGGTTCGCCTTGCGCCAGCTGGTCGCGTAATCTTTGTGTCCGCAACGCTTTCTGCCATGCGTTAGGGGTCAGGCCGGTCACGCTTTTAAACAGACGATGGAAATGGAAAGGACTCATTGCCACCCGGGCAGACAGCGCCTGTAGCGTAAGCGGCTCTGCGCTTTCCTCAAGGATTCGACAAGCCCGGGTAACGCGTTCCACGCGCTGCTGTTCGGGGGCGAGCTTATCCGGCTGGCAGCGCTTGCAGGGACGAAACCCTGCCTGCATGGCGGCATCAGGATCGGCAAAGAAAAGAACATTTTTACGCAGCGGATGCCGTGCGGTGCAGGAAGGACGGCAAAAGATGCCCGTCGTCTTCACGGCAAACACAAACTCTCCGTCTGCACGGCTTTCCCGGGTTTCGACGGCGTGCCAGCGGCTGTCGTCAGCGGTAACGTCATTGATAGTTTTCATGACTGGCTCCTGGTCTTACTGTCACAGACTCACTGTGACAGCCTTACCGTTCTGGAAAACCCACATTCTTGCTTTCTAATTTTACTCGCTCAGCAGGAAAGTTTTAAACTGCGGCGACATCCAGGTCGTAAATCCTTCACCTTCTTTGGTAATCAGATATACCGCAAGCCCCTCTTTCTGCGCCACCTGTTTGGCTTTTTCCGTGCCAAGCACCATCAGGCCGGTATCCCAGCCGTCGGCTTCCATCGCCGTGGGGGCGATCACCGTCGCAGAAACCAGCTTGTGCTCGACAGGCGCGCCCGTTGTGGGATCGATAACGTGCGAAAGCCGCTTGCCGTCGAGCTCGTAATAATTGCGATAGCTGCCGGAAGTGCTGATGCCGTGCCCATTTAAATCGACAACCGCCTGTACTGCGGTTTCCCGGTCGGTCGGTTTTTGGATCGCCACGCGCCAGGCGTTATCGTCGGAATTTGTCCCGCGCGTCACCACGGCCCCACCTACGGAGACCAGATACCGGCTGATACCGTTTTGCTCCATCAGGCGCGCCAGATGATCCGCAGCATAGCCTTCGCCAATAGTAGAAAGATCGACATACAGACCCGGAAGATCTTTTTGTAACCATTGCCGCCCGGCTTTATTGATAACCGTCAGATGCTGCAGCCCGGTGAGCGCTTTTGCCGCATTAATTTGCGCCTGGTCCGGCGTTTTTACCGGCTGCTTATCCGGGCCAAACCCCCATAAATTGACCAGCGGCCCCACGGTAATATCCATAGCGCCCCCGGTTCTGGCGCCTATCCTTAAGGATGTTGTAACTATATCGCTCATCGCTTCCGGCACCGGATAAGGCTCGGTGCTGCGGGACTGGTTAAAGCGCGACAGCGTAGAGTCAGATTTGTAGGTGGAGAGCAGGCGATCGTCGCCATCAAGCTGCGCCTGAATTTTTTTACGCAATTCATCCTGCCGGGCATTGTCCACGCCGGCGAGGCTTACGCGCCAGAAGGTGCCCATCGTTTTGCCTTCCAGCACTAAAGCTGCGCTGTCTTTCGCGGTCTGGCTATCGCATCCGACCAGCATCAGAAGCGCCAGCGCAACCAGGCCGCGTTGCATAAAGTTTCGTTCCATTGTTCTGGTTCTCCCGTTAAGAGGCGCAAGAGTATATCAAAGGAAGAGCCAGGGCGGGAAAAGCGAAGCGCTGTTGAGATTACAGTTATAAAAAAGCGTCCGCAGGCGCCTGCAGGTTAGTGGCAAGCGCCTGAAAAGCGTGATTTTAAGGTGATTGAGGTAAAGCAGAAGACATTCTCTTTTACCCGCGCGTAAAGAACCAAAGAGAGCGCTATCGGCGGCTTACAGCGCTAAAAAAGGCGCCCGCAGGCGCCTTGTGCAACGAAGGTTGGGATCAGAACTGGTAAACCAGACCTACGCCAACGATGTCGTCAGTCCCGATGCCGGCGGCACGGGTGAAGTCGTTTTCGTCAACCAGGTTGATTTTGTAATCAACATAGGTGGACATGTTTTTGTTGAAGTAGTAAGTCGCGCCAACGTCAACATATTTCAGCAGATCCTGATCGCCGTAACCTTCGATCTCTTTGCCTTTAGACTGCAGGTAAGCCACGGATGGACGCAGGCCGAAATCGAACTGGTACTGTGCAACTACTTCAAAGTTCTGCGCTTTATCAGCAAAGCCGTAAGCGGCAGAAGAAGAATCACCGCCGAAACGGGTGGCGTTGTAAGACTGGGTATACTGTGCGGCCAGGTATACGTTGTTGGCGTCATATTTCAGACCGCCGGTATAGGCTTCAGCGCGATCGCCGTCACCCAGAGCAGCAGTGTTGTTCTGATCCCAGGTACGTTTGGAAGAAGCCATCGCGCCGCCCACGCTGAAGCCTTCGCCCAGATCGTAAGTCAGGGACAGACCGTAACCGTCACCGTTCTGTTTCAGAACGCTGCGGCCGCCAAAGTCTTCACCGCTGGTGCTGCCGTTTTTGCCCTGGTACTGCGCAGCAAAGTTCAGGCCGTCAACCAGACCGAAGAAGTCGGTGTTACGGTAAGTCGCCACGCCGTTTGCACGGCTGAACAGGAAGTTATCGGCACCGTAGGTGTCGCCGCCGAACTCAGGCAGAACGTCGGTCCATGCCGCCACATCGTAGAGTACGCCGTAGTTACGACCATAGTCGAAGGAACCTGCATCACCCACGCGCAGACCAGCGAAGGCGACACGAGTCCATGCGTTGTTTTCGCTTTCAGCGCTGTTGCCCTGAATCTGGTATTCCCACTGACCGTAGCCGGTAATCTGGTCGTTTACCTGAGTTTCGCCTTTAAAACCCAGACGCATATAGGTCTGATCGCCGTCTGCGCTATCGTCGTCAGAGAAATAGTGCAGGCCATCAACTTTGCCGTACAGATCTAATTTGTTGCCGTCTTTGTTATAAATTTCAGCCGCGTGAGCGGTACCTGCTACCAGCAAAGCCGGAACCAGCAGGGAGAGAACTTTAACTTTCATTTTATTAACCCTCTGTTATATGCCTTTTTATATGCCACTGCTTACTGATTACCCTCTAATCAGTCGGCAAACTCATTGTCCAAAACAAATACAGAATAATCCAATGCGAATATGATACTAAAACTATAGAGGTGTTTCATTTCTGCGTACAGATGTATCAAAATGTATACTTAAGGGAACTTTTTTTCGCACGAATCGCTAAAAATATAGGCACTTATAATCAAAAAAAATATATACCTAAAACAAATCAAATAGTTAAATACTAATCATCCTGTAGCACTGAATGGTAAAATGATTTGAGGATTTATCTATAAAATACATACCGCTATCATCATTAACTTTATTTATTACCGTCATTCAGTTCTGAATGTCTGTTTACCCCTATTAACGCCGGATGCTTGCATCCGGCTTTTTTTTTACGCTTCGTTACCTCATCCAAATATTTATGCTATACCGCACAAATAGATAACGATTATTAAATAAACACTTCATTTCTCCTGCCGCTATGCCGCTGAGCACTAAGAAGTTTCTTAGGAACAGGCATTTTTCTAAACATGTGTTTCAAATATAATAATTGTACAAAAGCGCGGAAATTGTACATAAATTATGCCGTCGCGATTGCCGGCGTCGGCGCCGCTTCCCGCCATTTCAGCTAATTATCAACAGTCTGGAAATGCCGCCATTTATCCTTATACTCCTTGTGAATATAAGAGAGTCGATGACGGCAGCGTCTGTTGCAGGTATTCTTAGCTCGGGTGCGTTTAATGCATCGCTCACCGCCACGGTTCCTGCGCATGCAGGCCACGTGGTAATTTCTCTAAAGTGGCGAGTGTTCGCCGGGTTACGCGCTTATAATGAGTCAGTCAGACGGCATGATCCCTAACAAATTTTCCCTTATTCCCAGCAATATCACGCGCTTCTTTCTGCTGCTGATCGTCGTGCTGTTAGTCGCCATGGGCGTAATGGTACAAAGCGCCGTTAACGCCTGGCTAAAAGACAAAAGCTATCAGATAGTCGGCATTACGCATGCGCTGCATAAACGTGTCGATACCTACCGTTACGCTACGTGGCAAATCTACGACAACGTTGCCGCAGCGCCAGGCACCGCCAGCAACGGGCTGCAGGAAACCCGCCTGCGCCAGGACGTTTATTATCTCGAAAAGCCGCGCCGTAAGACCGAAGCGCTGATTTTTGGCTCTCACGACAGCTCCACGCTGGAGATGACGCAGCGCATTTCAACCTGGCTGGATACGCTTTGGGGCGCGGAAAGCAGCCCATGGTCGATGTACTACCTGAACGGCCAGGACAACAGCATGATCCTGGTTTCAACGCTGCCTTTAAAAGATCTCTCGTCCGGGTTTAAAGAGACCGGCGTAGGATCGATTGTCGATTCCCGCCGCGCTGAGATGCTGCAGCAGGCGAACGCGCTGGATGAACGGGAAAGCTTCTCCCCTTTGCGGCGTCTGGCCTGGCAAAACGGTCATTATTTTACGCTGCGTACCACCTTCAATCAGCCCGGGCATCTGGCCACGGTTGTCGCCTTTGATTTACCGATTAACGATCTTATTCCGCCGACCATGGCGCTGGATAGCTTCCAGCTGGAGCCAGATGATGCCCTGAGCGCCATGCAGGCAGGTGCGAAAGAAGATCCGGACAGCGTCACCATCAACTTTAACAGCGCGCGCATTGAAATAGCCTCGCCGCTAGCCAGTACGCATCTGCGCCTGGTGTGGCAGGTGCCTTTCGGCACGCTGCTGATGGATACGTTGCAAAATATCCTGCTGCCGCTGCTGCTTAATATCGGTCTGCTGGCGCTGGCGCTGTTTGGCTATACCACGTTCCGCCAGCAGGCTCCGCGCGCAGCGGAAGTGCCGAACGGCAATGGCGAACTGCAGGTGCTGCGCGCGCTGAACGAAGAGATCGTCGCCCTGCTGCCGCTGGGCCTGCTGGTGCACGATCTTGATGCCAACAGAACGGTTATCAGCAACAAGATCGCCGACCATCTGCTGCCCCACCTGAACCTGCAGAATATTATCGCGATGGCCGATCAGCATCAGGGCGTGATTCAGGCGACCATTAATAATGAACTCTATGAGATCCGTCAGTTTCGCAGCCAGATCGCTCCGCGTACGCAGATTTTCGTTATCCGCGATCAGGATCGCGAAATTCTGGTAAACAAAAAGCTGAAGCAGGCACAGCGCCTGTATGAGAAAAACCAGCAGGGCCGCGTGGCATTCATGCAGCATATCGGCGAAGCTTTGCAGCTGCCGGTGAAAAATCTTGCTGAACGAGCGGCGGCGTTTAATAGCGCTGAATATAAACTGCTGGCAAACGAGGCCCAGACTATCGTCCGGCTCGTCGATGAAATTCAGCTCCTGAATATGCTGGAAGCCGACAGCTGGAAAACAACCGCCATCCCCTTTACTATCCAGGCGCTGATAGATGAAGTGGCGCTGGAAATGCTGCCGGTTATCAAGCGCAAGGGGCTGCAGCTGCTGATTAATAACCAGCTGCCGGCTGACGAGGAACGCCACGGCGACCGCGAGGCGCTGCGTAAAATCCTGCAGCTGCTGCTGCACTATTCCGTCACCACAACGCAGATAGGCAAGATCACGCTTGAAATAAGCGAAGAAGAGTCGGCCCCGGATCGCCTCCTGTTCCGCATGCTGGATACCGGCGAAGGAATAGGTAACGATGAGATAGACAATCTGCATTTCCCGTTCCTTAACGAAACCAGTGAAGACCGCTATGGGAAAGCCGACGGCCTGACGTTCTATCTTTGCGATCGGCTTTCACGCAAGCTGGGCGGCCATTTGAACATTAAAACTCGTCCCGATATCGGCACAAGGTACAACCTGCATATCAGGATGGCCGCTGAGCCGCAGCCGGAAGAGCAGGACGAAAAGCTGCTTGATGAAGTGATAGCGATGCTGGATATCACCTCTAACGAAGTGCGTAATATCGTGACCCGTCAGCTTGAAAACTGGGGGGCGAACTGCATCACGCCCGATGAAAGACTCGCCAGTCAAGAGTTTGATATCTTCCTGACTGATAATCCGTCTAATCTTACATCTTCGGGATTGCTTTTAAGCGATGATGAAAACGGAATGCGCAAACTGGGCCCGGGCCAGTTCCGCGTTAACTTTAATATCAGCAACGCGATGCAGGATGCTGTCCTTCAGCTGATAGAAGAGCAGCTGGCGCAGGAGGAGATACCCGAGTCGCCTTTGGGCGGTGATGAAAATGCCCAGCTTCACGCCAGCGGCTATTATTCACTCTTTGTCGACACGGTACCGGAAGATGTAAGGAGATTGTATACTGAATCGGCGAACAGCGATTTTGCTGCGCTGGCACAGACGGCGCACCGTTTAAAAGGGGTGTTTGCCATGCTCAATCTGGTACCCGGCAAGCAGTTATGTGAAACGTTAGAGCATCACATTCGCGAAAGTGATGCTGCCAACATACAAAAATACATCAGCGATATTGACGCTTACGTCAAGAGTTTGCTGTAGCAAGGTAGCCTATTACATGAACAATATGAACGTAATTATTGCCGACGACCATCCGATTGTTCTGTTCGGCATTCGTAAGTCCCTCGAGCAGATCGAGTGGGTGAATGTTGTCGGTGAGTTTGAAGATTCCACAGCGCTTATCAATAATCTGCCGAAACTAGACGCTCACGTGCTGATTACCGATCTCTCCATGCCGGGAGATAAATACGGTGACGGTATTACGCTAATTAAATATATCAAACGCCATTTCCCGAATATCTCCGTCATCGTGCTGACGATGAACAATAACCCGGCCATACTGAGCGCGGTGCTGGATCTGGATATCGAAGGGATTGTGCTTAAGCAAGGCGCACCAACCGATTTGCCTAAGGCGCTGGCCGCGCTGCAAAAGGGCAAGAAATTCACGCCGGAGAGCGTTTCACGCCTGCTGGAGAAAATCAGCGCTGGCGGTTACGGCGACAAACGCCTGTCGCCAAAAGAGAGCGAAGTGCTGCGCCTGTTTGCGGAAGGCTTCCTGGTCACAGAAATTGCCCGCAAGCTGAACCGCAGCATCAAGACCATCAGTAGCCAGAAGAAATCAGCCATGATGAAACTGGGTGTTGAGAACGATATCGCGCTGCTGAACTACCTTTCTTCCGTTAGCCTGTCGCCGGCTGATAAAGAGTAACCACTCTGCCCTCACCGCCGCCCGGCGGCGAGGGCATCCTGTTTATTTCCTTGTGCTTCTTACACGCGCCGCATAAACGGAGAGCGTTTGCTTAATCACGTCCAGCGTTACCGGTTTCGACAGGCAGCTATCCATGCCCGACTCGATACAGCGCTGTTTCTCTTCCGCAAGGGCGTTCGCCGTCACGCCGATAACCGGCAGCGTTAACCCCAGCTGACGAATACGCTGCGTCAGACGATAGCCGTCCATATTCGGCATATTCACATCGCTGAGGACGATATCAATGTGATTTTTACTCAGCACGTTGAGCGCATCCACGCCGTCATTCGCCGTTTTGCACTGGTAGCCCAGCGAACCAAGCTGATCGGCCAGCAGTCGCCGGTTAATAGGGTGATCGTCAACCACCAGGATCATCATGTCGTCATTCTGCTCGCAGGCTTCGCCCGGAGCAGGCAGAACCGTCGTGCTGCCCGGCACGTCAACATCAATGCTGTAGATACGCCCCAGCAGGTTCAGCAGTTCATGCGGCGCCGCCACGCTGTGCGTCCAGCAGCCCGGCGATAGCTCCTGCGGGATACCGATATGGCGGCGGCAGAAGATAATTGCCGCACGCCCGCTCCACGGGGCCTGCAGCGCATCGTCCGTTATCAACACATCGTCGCTGTCCGGCGCTTCGCCATGGTAAGGCTGGGTATGAATATTGTTTTGCTTAAGCAGCGACGCCAGGAAATCGCTTAGGGAGGCATTGCGCACCGCCAGCCAGCATCGTTTTTTTGCCAGGCCGTCAACCTGGGCAAGCGGCGTGGACTGCGCCGCGTAAAGAGGAATACGGATAGTAAACTGGCTGCCCATCCCCGCTTCGGTGTCGACCGAGATATCCCCGTCCATCATGTTGATCAGCTTTTCACAGATAGCCAGCCCAAGACCGGTGCCCTGGAAGTTTCGCTGCACGCCCGTCCCGACCTGGAAGAATGGGTCGAACAGCCGCGTCACCTCTTTGGCTGGAATGCCCACGCCGGTATCACGCACCCGGAAGCGAAGATAATCGCCGTCCACCGAGACGTGCAAAATAATGCAGCCGACATCGGTAAACTTGATAGCGTTGCTCAGCAGATTAGAGATCACCTGCTGCAAACGCATCGGATCGCCCAGCAGCGTCAGCGGCACATCCGGTTCAATAAAGCAGTAGAGGCCAAGCTGCTTACGCACCACCAGCGGCAAATAGTTTGCCGTGATGTGGCTCATCACTTCGCGCGGTGAAAACTCGCGCGGCTCGATTTTCAGCTGTTCAGATTCAATTTTTGAGAAATCCAGGATATCGCTGATGATTTTCAGCAGCAGGCTCGAGGAGTTGTTCATCGCCGTCACCAGCCTGTCGACCCCTTTCGGCAGCGCTTTCGTTTGCAGCAAATCGAGGTTGCCGATAATGCCGTAAAGCGGAGTACGAAGCTCGTGGCTGACGGTGGCAAGGAACATCGATTTCGACTGGCTGGCCTGCTCTGAGGCCTGCGCCATCTCCTGCAACGACTCTTCCATCTTCACGCGCGCGCTGACATCCACCAGCACGCAAATCGCTACGTTTTCATTGCGATACCGCGAGTGGACAAAGCTTATCTGCAGATTGGTATGGTTGCTGGTCACCACGTCAACAAAGTTCACCTGCTGCCCGCAGATGATCTGCGTGAGCCGCTGCCTGTCCTCGTGCGTGAGTATATTCAGATAATTATGCGCCAGTTCGTTACTCAGGATATTGGTGCCGTCCTGCGTTCGCAGGATACATATGCCGACAGGCGCGGAAGCGACGATTTTACGGTTGAACTGCTCATGCTCTTCCAGGCGCTGCGCGTCGTTTTCCGCCGGGATAAATATTCTGCGCTCGTACATACGCGCAAGCGTAAAGAGCGCGATACCCACCAGCACGTTCAGCAGCACCGCGTTCAGGATCAGCATGCGGATACGCTCCAGCACGATATCGACCGGCACGGAGTAAATAATGCTTAACGACGACGGCGGGAGATTTTTCTTCAGCACCAGCTGCCTGAAGCCGGAGGTGTAGCCAAACCATGAGCGTTCCTGCATCCAGCGCGCGTCAGGGCCAATTTTTGCTTCGGGACCGGCGAGCGTAATCAGCGGATGGTTGTTTTCGTCCAGTATGGTAACGCCAACCGGCAGCGTGCCGGGCGTCAGGAAGTTTTCCATACGCACGGTTTGTTCCACGCCAAGCAGCGCCTGCAGGCGGTTTGCCAGGTAAACAGGCGTTAGCGTGTAGAAATAACCGATTCCGGGACGCGGCCCCTGGCCAATCCAGTAAAGACTGTTGCTGCGTTCATCCTGCGGCGCATTACGGTATTTAAGGATGCGTTCGTGCAGCGTTTTCAGCGCTTTTTCCCGCTCCAGCGGCATTTCACGCAGGCCAAAATCCGCCATACAAAGGTTGTCGCCGCCGATCAGGAAGACGCGGTTAAGATCGTAAGCCGCAGAGAAATTTTCGCGCCAGTATCGCAGGAACCAGGCGAGCGACTGCAGCGAACTGCGCCAGGAGGCGCTTACGGCCGAGCAGTCTGAATCCGGGAACAGAGGCATAAAACCCGGCGTTTCAACTTTGCTCTCGTCACGTTCAATGGAAGGCAGTACGCCGTTCGTGGCGCTGAGCCGGTTTTCCGCAATATACTTCAGCTCCTTGACCACGTCCGAGGTGCGCTGAATATAGCGCTGCGCCTGCTCAAAGCTGATATTAAATTCCTGGCGGATATCCGACTCTTTTTCATGCAGCGCATTGACGATATAGAACACCGAAAAGAGGGCTATCAGCAGCCATAGCAGCAGCGCCAGCGCCCGGAAAAGATAGCGGGAAATTTTTAACGTGTTGCGAAAAGAGACGAGATATTTCAAATTAAACCTGGTCGCGGAAAGTCAGTGCTCTGAATGCCGATAAGGTAGCCGCAAAAGCCTGGCCTCGCAACGGCAAAGAAATAAGGTTCATCGCTATCTGTCTGTTATCGAGATGGCAATGGCCCAACGGGGATGGCGCCGAATACGAAGCACGGTAATCAGAACTTTTCGATAACCTTAAAGTGCATCAGCACCAGCGTCATATCCGGTGAGAACAGATCGTACGCTTCAAAAAAGCGTTGATGCTCGTTGCGCCAGTAAGCCAGGGTGCGATCGCCTTCACCTTCCGCACGGGCATGGGCTTCGTCCACCCGATCAAAAGTGCTCATCTCTACCGTGGTCAGCTCTATCGCGCAAACGGGCTCATTCTTGCCGTCTACCACCACAAAGATATCGCCGGGCTGCGGTATACCCTCTGCGTCCAGGTTAGAGCAGGTGGCCGTTTTCACGCCAGCAAGCACCAGCTTAACCAGCTCATCCGCCTGTCGTTCCGTATCACCGAATGCCCAGCGTTCTACATCTTTATACTTTTCAGGGATAGCCATTGCTTTTACCTTATTAATTGCGTCATAAGTGCCAGGAAGAATAGTACACCCTATTGCTTCATGCCTGGATACATCGAATTGCCTGGCCGGCGGAAAACAGATCTCATCGTAATAGCCATATGGCACCGGCATTAAAATAGAAAACGCCCGATGCGGCGCATCAGGCGTTTTAAGGGTTGAAAAACGTCAACCTGTGCCAGAACAAGGCGTTTCAGACGACAGCATGCGGATTATTCGTCCGCGTCGTCCGCCACATCGTCATCGCTTTCTGCAAGCGGTGCGATTTCATCATCGCCTTCCGCCACGGTGCCGTCGATGGCATCCAGCTCTTCTTCATCCACCGGCTCAGCAACGCGTTGCAGGCCGACCACGTTTTCATCTTCCGCCGTGCGGATAAGAATAACGCCCTGGGTGTTACGACCGACCACGCTCACCTCAGAGACGCGGGTACGAACCAGCGTGCCTGCATCGGTGATCATCATGATCTGGTCGGTATCTTCCACCTGTACCGCGCCAACGACGCTGCCGTTACGCTCGGTCACCTTGATGGAGATAACGCCCTGCGTCGCACGCGACTTGGTTGGATACTCGTCCGCCTCGGTGCGTTTACCGTAGCCATTCTGCGTAACGGTGAGGATAGAGCCTTCGCCACGCGGAATGATCAGAGAAACTACCTTGTCCTCACCTGCAAGCTTGATACCGCGAACACCCGTTGCGGTACGGCCCATGGTACGAACGGCGTCTTCTTTAAAGCGCACCACTTTACCGGCGGCCGAGAACAGCATCGCTTCATTGCTGCCGTCCGTCAGGTCAACGCCAATCAGCTCGTCGCCCTCGTTGAGATTAACGGCGATGATGCCTGCGGAACGCGGACGGCTAAAGTCTGTTAACGCGGTTTTCTTCACGGTACCGCTTGCGGTGGCCATGAACACGTTAATGCCTTCAGCGTATTCGCGTACCGGCAGGATAGCGGTGATACGTTCGTCAGCCTCCAGCGGCAGAAGGTTAACAATCGGACGACCGCGGGCGCCGCGGCTCGCTTCCGGCAGCTGATAAACCTTCATCCAGTACAGGCGACCACGGCTGGAGAACAGCAGGATCGTATCGTGGGTGTTGGCGACCAGCAGGCGGTCAATAAAATCTTCTTCTTTAATACGTGCGGCAGATTTACCTTTACCGCCGCGACGTTGCGCTTCGTAATCGGTCAGCGGCTGATATTTCACATAGCCCTGGTGAGACAGGGTGACCACCACATCTTCCTGGTTGATCAGATCTTCAATGTTGATATCGGCGGTGTTCGCCGTGATTTCGGTGCGGCGGTTATCCCCGAACTGATCGCGCATGGCTTCCAGCTCTTCACGGATAACCTCCATCAGGCGTTCTGCGCTGCCCAGGATATGCAGCAGCTCGGCGATTTGCTCCAGCAGCTCTTTGTATTCGTCGAGCAGCTTTTCATGCTCAAGGCCGGTCAGCTTCTGCAGGCGCAGATCCAGAATCGCCTGAGCCTGCTGTTCGGTCAGGAAGTACTGGCCGTCGCGAATACCGAACTCCGGCTCCAGCCACTCAGGGCGGGCAGCGTCATCACCGGCACGCTCCAGCATGGCGGAGACGTTGCCCAGATCCCATGACCTGGCAATCAGACCCGCTTTTGCTTCTGCGGCATTCGAGGAATGACGAATCAGTTCGATAATCGGATCGATGTTAGCCAGCGCAATCGCCAGGCCTTCAAGGATGTGGGCACGATCGCGAGCTTTACGCAGTTCAAAAATAGTACGGCGGGTCACTACTTCACGGCGGTGACGCACGAACGCGGAAAGAATCTCTTTCAGGTTCATGATCTTCGGCTGGCCCTGGTGCAGGGCAACCATGTTGATGCCGAAAGAGGTTTGCAGCTGAGTCTGGGAGTAGAGGTTGTTCAGCACAACTTCGCCTACCGCATCGCGTTTGATTTCGATAACGATGCGCATCCCGTCTTTATCGGACTCATCGCGCAGGGCGCTGATGCCCTCAACGCGCTTGTCTTTCACCAGCTCGGCGATTTTTTCGATAAGACGCGCTTTGTTAACCTGATACGGAATTTCGTGAACGATGATAGTTTCACGGCCCGTTTTGGCGTCGGCTTCCACCTCCGCGCGCGCGCGGATATAAATTTTGCCGCGCCCGGTACGGTACGCTTCCTCAATGCCGCGACGGCCGTTGATGATGGCGGCCGTTGGGAAGTCGGGGCCCGGGATGTGCTCCATCAGCCCTTCTACGCTGATGTTTTCATCTTCGATGTAGGCCAGACAGCCGTTGATCACTTCGGTGATATTATGCGGCGGAATGTTCGTTGCCATCCCCACCGCGATACCGGACGAACCGTTAACCAGCAGGTTCGGGATCTTGGTTGGCATAACATCCGGAATTTTCTCGGTGCCGTCATAGTTATCGACGAAATCCACCGTGTCTTTTTCCAGGTCGGCCATCAGTTCGTGGGCGATTTTCGACATACGGATTTCCGTATAACGCATCGCTGCGGCGGAGTCGCCGTCGACAGAACCGAAGTTACCCTGGCCGTCGACCAGCATATAACGTAAGGAGAATGGCTGCGCCATACGGACGATGGTGTCATAAACGGCGGTATCACCATGAGGGTGGTATTTACCGATTACGTCGCCAACGACACGGGCGGATTTTTTGTATGCTTTGTTCCAGTCATTGCCCAATACGTTCATGGCGTATAGTACGCGACGGTGTACCGGCTTGAGTCCATCGCGGACATCTGGCAGTGCGCGGCCGACAATAACCGACATCGCATAATCCAGATACGAGCTCTTCAGCTCTTCCTCAATGTTGACCGGTGTAATTTCTCTGGCAAGGTCGCTCATGTAACCGCTATCCCTCTACTGTGTCCCGGATTCAAAGGTCGCAAATTATAACACAAGCGCCGCGCGGGGGGGAAACCTGAACGCGTTTCCACGGCGCTTTATTCGCCGCCGCGGGCTGATATACTTCCCGTTCGTAACGAGCAAGGAGTGAGAGTCCCTATGAATGCCGAAAACCAACCGGTAACCCAGAACGTCGACCATGAAGAAATCGCTAAATTCGAAGCCGTTGCGTCGCGCTGGTGGGATTTAGAAGGCGAATTTAAACCGCTGCACCGGATTAACCCGCTGCGCCTGGGCTATATCAACCAACGCGCGGGCGGCCTGTTTGGGAAAAAGGTGCTTGATGTAGGCTGCGGCGGAGGCATCCTCGCTGAAAGTATGGCGCGTGAAGGGGCAAACGTAACCGGGCTGGACATGGGGTTTGAACCGCTGCAGGTGGCACGCCTGCATGCGCTGGAAAGCGGTATTGAAGTGGATTACGTGCAGGAGACGGTTGAACAGCATGCCGATAAGCACGTCGGGCTTTATGACGTTGTCACCTGCATGGAAATGCTGGAGCACGTGCCCGACCCGCAATCCGTGGTGAAGGCCTGCGCAAAACTGGTGAAACCGGGCGGCCACGTATTTTTCTCCACGCTTAACCGCAACGGTAAATCCTGGCTGATGGCCGTTGTCGGCGCCGAATATATCCTGCGCATGGTGCCAAAAGGCACGCATGACGTTAAGAAGTTCATCAAGCCTGCCGAGCTGCTGGCCTGGGTTGACGGCACGCAGCTGCGTGAGCGCCACATGACCGGGCTGCACTTTAACCCGCTGACTAACAAATTCAGCCTCGGCCCGGGGGTGGATGTTAACTATATGTTGCACACGGCAGGCTAATTAATCCGCGCTTCATAGGTTAAGACTATGGATTTTGCGCAGCATCAGGTTGCGCAATTATCCATTAAGTTTAAGAAATCAGCACTCGATCAAAAATATCATTTTTTTTGCATCCCATTGACATTGATACAGGCCTTATGTGCCGTGGACTTAGCGAAATCCCGCCTGCCGCAACATCAAATCCCCGCCAAAATCAATACTTGTTCTCAGCCGATTAGTTACTAGAATACTCACCATATAGCGGTCAATTATTCCCGAACCCCCTACATATAGTAATTATCCACAAGGTTAGCCACAAGCCGACGACTGTGGATAAACGGGGGAAAACTCATTTCACGGACAGGTACAACTCACATGAATCAGAGTCTGCTGGTTACAAAACGTGACGGTCGAACCGAGCGCATTAATCTGGATAAAATCCATCGTGTTCTCGATTGGGCCGCCGAGGGACTGAACAACGTCTCCGTTTCACAGGTCGAGCTTCGTTCTCACATCCAGTTTTATGACGGCATTAAAACCTCTGATATTCATGAGACTATCATCAAGGCTGCCGCCGATTTAATTTCCCGTGAAGCGCCGGACTACCAGTATCTTGCCGCCCGTCTGGCCATCTTCCACCTGCGTAAAAAAGCCTACGGCCAGTTTGAGCCGCCAAAGCTGCACGATCACGTAGTGAAAATGACCGAGCTGGGCAAATACGATCGGCATCTGCTGGAAGACTACACGGAAGAAGAGTTCGCGCAGATGGACGGTTTTATCGACCATGAACGCGACATGAGCTTCTCCTACGCGGCGGTTAAGCAGCTGGAAGGGAAATACCTGGTCCAGAACCGCGTCACCGGCGAAATCTACGAGAGCGCGCAGTTCCTTTATATTCTGGTCGCCGCCTGCCTGTTCTCCGGCTACCCGCGTGAAACCCGTCTGAGCTACGTGAAGCGCTTCTACGATGCGATTTCCACCTTCAAAATTTCTCTGCCAACGCCAATTATGTCCGGCGTGCGCACCCCGACTCGCCAGTTCAGCTCCTGCGTGCTGATCGAGTGTGGCGACAGTCTGGACTCCATCAACGCCACCTCCAGCGCCATTGTGAAATACGTTTCCCAGCGCGCCGGTATCGGCATCAACGCCGGCCGTATCCGCGCGCTGGGCAGCCCGATTCGCGGCGGTGAAGCGTTCCATACGGGTTGTATCCCGTTCTATAAGCACTTCCAGACGGCGGTAAAATCCTGCTCTCAGGGCGGCGTTCGCGGCGGCGCAGCCACGCTGTTCTACCCGATGTGGCATCTGGAAGTTGAAAGCCTGCTGGTGCTGAAAAACAACCGTGGCGTTGAAGGCAACCGCGTCCGCCACATGGACTACGGCGTGCAGATCAACAAGCTGATGTACACCCGCCTGCTGAAAGGCGAAGAGATCACGCTGTTCAGCCCGTCCGACACGCCGGGACTGTACGATGCGTTCTTCGCCGACCAGGATGAGTTTGAACGCCTGTACACTAAATACGAAAAAGACGACAGCATTCGCAAACAGCGCGTGAAAGCGTCCGAGCTGTTCTCCCTGATGATGCAGGAACGCGCTTCCACCGGCCGCATCTATATTCAGAACGTTGACCACTGCAACACCCACAGCCCGTTCGATCCGGCTATCGCACCTGTGCGCCAGTCCAACCTGTGTCTGGAAATCGCGCTGCCGACCAAACCGCTGAATGACGTGAATGACGAAAACGGCGAAATCGCGCTGTGCACGCTCTCGGCCTTCAACCTCGGCGCAATTAAAAGCCTGGACGAGCTGGAAGAGATGGCGGTGCTGGCGGTGCGCGCGCTTGATGCCCTGCTGGACTACCAGGATTACCCAATTCTGGCGGCGCAACGCGGCGCAATGGGCCGCCGCACGCTGGGTATCGGCGTGATTAACTTCGCTTATTATCTGGCGAAACACGGCGTGCGTTACTCCGACGGCAGCGCAAATAACCTGACGCATAAAACCTTCGAAGCCATTCAGTTCTACCTGCTGAAAGCTTCCAACGAGCTGGCGAAAGAGCAAGGCGCCTGCCCGTGGTTCAACGAAACCACCTACGCGAAGGGCATTTTGCCGATCGACACCTACAAAAAAGACCTGGATGCGATCAGCAACGAACCGCTGCATCTCGACTGGGAAGGGCTGCGCGAGTCCATCAAAACTCACGGCCTGCGCAACTCCACGCTTTCGGCGCTGATGCCGTCTGAAACCTCATCGCAGATTTCCAACGCGACTAACGGTATTGAGCCGCCGCGCGGCCATATCAGCATCAAAGCGTCCAAAGACGGCATTCTGCGTCAGGTCGTGCCGGATTACGAAGAGCTGAAAAACAGCTACGAGCTGCTGTGGGAGCTGCCGAACAACGACGGCTATCTGCAGCTGGTCGGTCTGATGCAGAAATTTATCGACCAGTCGATTTCGGCCAACACCAACTACGATCCGTCACGCTTCCCGTCAGGGAAGGTGCCGATGCAGCAGTTGCTCAAGGACCTGCTCACCGCCTATAAATTCGGCGTAAAAACGCTGTACTATCAAAATACCCGTGACGGCGCGGAAGATTCGCAGGACGACCTGGCGCCTTCAATCCAGGACGACGGCTGCGAAAGCGGCGCATGTAAAATCTAACGCCAAATCCCCTCACCTCGCTGAGGGGATTTTTTCGACGTACAACAGGATTTGACCTCATGGCTTACACCACCTTTTCACAGACGAAAAACAACCAGCTTGCTGAGCCGATGTTCTTTGGCCAGCCGGTAAACGTGGCACGCTACGACCAGCAAAAATATGACATCTTCGAAAAGCTGATCGAAAAACAGCTCTCCTTCTTCTGGCGTCCGGAAGAGGTGGACGTGTCCCGTGACCGCATTGACTATCAGGCCCTGCCGGAACATGAAAAGCACATTTTTATCAGCAACCTGAAATACCAGACGCTACTCGACTCCATCCAGGGCCGCAGCCCGAACGTGGCCCTGCTGCCGTTGATTTCTATTCCGGAGCTGGAGACCTGGGTTGAAACCTGGGCGTTTTCCGAAACGATCCACTCGCGTTCCTACACGCATATCATCCGCAACATCGTCAACGACCCGGCGATTGTGTTTGACGATATTGTCACCAACGAGGAGATCAAGAAGCGCGCCAAGGATATCTCTGGCTACTATGACGATCTCATTGAGATGACCAGCTACTGGCATCTGCTGGGCGAAGGCACGCATAACGTCAACGGCAAAACCGTCACCGTTAACCTGCGCGCGCTGAAAAAGCAGCTTTATCTCTGCCTGATGAGCGTTAACGCGCTGGAAGCGATCCGCTTCTACGTAAGCTTTGCCTGCTCTTTCGCCTTCGCCGAGCGCGAGTTGATGGAAGGCAACGCCAAAATCATCAAGCTGATCGCCCGCGACGAAGCGCTGCACCTGACCGGCACCCAGCACATGCTGAACCTGATGCGCTCCGGCGAAGACGATCCGGAAATGGCGGAAATCGCCATCGAATGTCGTCAGCAGTGCTACGACCTGTTCGTACTGGCGGCTGAACAAGAGAAAGAGTGGGCAAGCTACCTGTTCCGCGACGGCTCGATGATTGGCCTGAATAAGGACATCCTGTGCCAGTATGTGGATTACATCACCAATATCCGCATGCAGGCCGTTGGTCTGGATCTGCCGTTTAAAACCCGCTCTAACCCAATCCCGTGGATTAACGCGTGGCTGGTGTCGGACAACGTGCAGGTTGCGCCGCAGGAAGTGGAAGTCAGCTCTTATCTGGTCGGTCAGATCGATTCCAATATCGACGCCGACGATCTGAGCAATTTCCAGCTCTAGGCTATGAGCCGGATTACGCTTCGCATCACCGGCGCGCAGTTAATGTGCCAGCAGGAGCACCCTTCCCTGCTGGCGGCGCTGGAACATCACCAGATCGCCGTTGAATACCAGTGCAGAGAGGGCTATTGCGGCTCCTGTCGCATCAGGCTGATAGCGGGCGAGGTCAAATGGCTTACCGAGCCGCTGGCCTTTATCCAGCCCGGTGAGATTTTGCCCTGCTGCTGCCAGGCGCAGGGCGATATTGAAATCGAGATGTAAAAAGGGCCGCTTAGCGGCCCTTGAGTCTGGTGAGGAATACTTTTTATAAACCTCTATAAATTGAAGCCGCTCTTTCGCTTATCACCCGGCAAAAATCAATCCATTTCGTATCTATATGTATCGCACCGCAATAACATTTAAGCTCATATAACAGCATGTTAAACAGAGGTTAAAATAAAGATGGAAAAGCTAGGGGACATAAACGGAACGACACGATTACAAAAATATATGGATTTTTCTAAATTTGTAGACTTAATTAATACAAAAAACATATTCCTTTCAAAAGCATCCTGCTTTGAAGATAAAACTGAAGGGAGCTTAAGTTTAGCCTTTGAAATTCTACATAATGGATTTGCAGAAATTCTGGACAATGCTTTATGTAACGTATTCCCAACAATTGACGCACCAACTGAAGAAGAAAGGAAAAACAAAAAGAAAATACAGGATGAGTTTGATTCAAATTACGATAATCGAAGTTATCCAACACCCTTTGGACAATTATATGAAAAAGAAATAAACTTCGATGATTATGTAAGTAAACATAGAGAGTGGATTGACGTTACCTGCTGGCATGCAGAACAAAATAAAAAAGAAAATATGGCAATGTGGAAGATATATGGAGGCGCGCACAATTCTGTATGTATACTAACCGACGTTAACAGGTTAGAACGTAACATCGTCACCCCTGAAAACAATAAACTTACCATTGCTAAAGTTGAATATATCAGCCACTTAGCAGATGAATTCAAATACGAACATGTCTTAGCACCATTCACACATAAATCAGGTTTTTATGAATATGAAAAGGAAGTGCGAATAATTGGTTATAGTCCTAATAGAAACCTCGCAGAAAACAGAGTTGATTCAGGCACCACAATAAAAATAATTGATATAAACGATTTAATAGAAGAAATAAGAGTCTCTCCCTTTGCTCCTGATTGGTTTTTTGAACTGGTTAAATCTATTTGCCATAAATATTCTTTAAGCATCCCGGTAAATCGCTCCCAAATACATGGAACAGTTTGATATAAAGTCTATAACTAAAAGGGCCGCTTAGCGGCCCTTTTAGTTTACCTACTGCTTCTGCTGCAAGAACTGCACGCCCTTATCCGGGAAATCGGTAAACACGCCGTCTACTCCCGCCTTGTTGTACAGCATGTCAAACAGCTGATTTACGTTACTGACGTACTCCGGCAAAGCGTCCGCACGCACGGTGTATGGATGCACCGTCAGATTACTGTCGTGCGCTTCCTTCACCATCGCCGTGAGCTTCACGTTGCCTTTTGTAGACCCTTCCGCCACCAGCATATGATAGTCAGGCCCGATACCGTCGGCATACCGGGCAATCTGCTTCATCGCGCCGGGTTTGAACATCCAGTCGTAGCTGTAGTTGACCCACCTGCCGTCAGTCTGCTGCTGCTGGGTTTCGTTCCAGTCGGTATAAGCAATGAGCTGCACCAGCTTCAGATCCATGCCCAGCCTCGGCTCCAGCGTGGTTTTAATGCGCTGGAGTTCCTGCGCGTCAAAGCACTGCAAATAGACCTTATCCTGCTTGCTGGTGTAACCGTACTGCCTGAGCACCGCTAAAGTCTTCGCAGCGATATCCTTGCCTTCCTGGTGATGGAACCACGGCGCTTTTATCTCCGGATAGATACCGATGTTCTTACCGGAGGAATGGTTCAGCCCCTGCACGAACTCAATCTCTTCTTCAAAGGTATGAACCCGGAAGTCAGATTTACCCAGCGGGAAGCGTCCCGGAAAGGTCTGGACCGGCTTGCCGTTCTCGATGTCAAAACCCTCGGTAAACTTCAGGGACTTGATCTCATCGAGCGTGAAATCAATCGCGTAATAGCGGCCGTCTTTACGTGCCCTGTCGGGGAAGCGCTGAGCCACATCGGTAACGCGATCCAGATAGTGGTCATGCAGCACCACCAGCCTGTCGTCTCTGGTCATCACCAGATCCTGCTCGAGGTAATCCGCGCCCTGAGCGTAAGCCATCGCCTTCGCGGGCAGGCTATGTTCCGGCAGATAGCCGCTGGCCCCGCGATGGGCAATCACTATTTTTTCAGCGGCCTGGGCGAAAGCGCCGGCGGTTGCCACCAGCACCATGCCCGCGAGTATCGATTTTGCAAACATACCCACAGGCTCCTCTTAACCGTTTTTGGCAAGCTTGTCATGATGATGCTTATTCTCACCGATCATCACGATAAGCAGCAGGATCACCGCCAGCACGCTGCCGCCGATCATCACCATAAAGCCGCCGTCCCAGCCGAAGAAGTCAACGGTGTAACCGACGATGGCGCTTGCCGCAACCGAGCCGCCCAGGTAGCCGAACAGACCGGTAAACCCTGCCGCCGTGCCCGCCGCCTTTTTCGGCGCCAGCTCAAGCGCGTGCAGGCCAATCAGCATCACCGGGCCATAAATCAGGAAGCCGATGATTATCATGCAGGCCATATCAACCCCCGGATTGCCCGGCGGATTTAGCCAGTACACCACCGTCGCAATCGTCACCAGCGTCATAAAGAACACGCCCGTCGCGCCGCGGTTCCCGCGGAAAACTTTGTCCGACATCCAGCCGCAAAGCAGCGTGCCCGGGATCCCCGCATACTCATAGAGGAAATAGGCCCAGGAGGATTTATCCAGCGCGAAATGTTTCACCTCTTTAAGGTAGGTCGGGGACCAGTCGAGGATGCCGTAACGCAGCAGATAAACGAAGACGTTGGCGATAGCGATGTACCACAGCAGGCGGTTCGGGAAAACGTACTGCATGAAGATCTGTTTCGCCGTCAGCTCCTCTTCCGCTTTTTCGCTATAGTCGTCCGGGTAATCGTTTTTGTACTCTTCGATGGGCGGCAGACCGCAGGACTGCGGCGTATCGCGCATTAAACCAAAAGCGATCAGCGCCACGAGAATGGCCCCGAAAGCAGGCATGTACAGCGCGGCGTGCCAGTCGTTGAACCACGCCATCCCGAGCAGGAAGAGTAAAGGCGGAAGCCCGCCGCCGACGTTGTGCGCGCAGTTCCAGATTGAAACGATGCCCCCGCGCTCCTTCTGCGACCACCAGTGCACCATGGTGCGCCCGCAAGGCGGCCACCCCATGCCCTGGAACCAGCCGCATAAAAACAGCAGCACAAACATCACCGCAATGCTGGAGGTCGCCCAGGGCACGAATCCCATAAACAGCATGACGGCGGCCGCCAGAATGAGCCCCGCGGGCAGAAAGACCCGGGGGTTCGAGCGGTCAGAAACGGCTCCCATAATAAACTTGGAAAAACCGTAGGCGATGGAAATCCCGGAGAGCGCAAAGCCCAGGTCGCCACGCGAGAAGCCCTGCTCCACCAGATACGGCATCGCAAGGGTGAAGTTTTTACGCACCAGATAGTAAGCGGCGTAGCCGAAGAAAATTCCCATAAAGATTTGCCAGCGCAGGCGTCGATAGGTTGGGTCGATGTGCTCCGCCTTCAGGCGTGGCTGATGCGCTGCGGGTTTGAAAATACTTAGCATAAAGCCTCCGTGGCCATTTTTTGTTAAGCAATGTTCTTTTGCGAGCGCATAGTAATGATTATCATCACCTTTTTGTGTGAAATAACGCACATCACGTTACATTTTTATTACAAATTAGCGAAATGGTGCATCATGTCACACCATGCTTTCGTTATTCGTTCGTTTTTGTTCGATATAAAACATCGCCCTCTGGCGCAGAGGCTTTCTTCGGGAGAGGAATTTGACACAGAAGAGTGAGGAAAACTGCGGAGGGCAGCCACCAATAAATGCGAGCACCTGATTTCCTTGCCGGCTCAGGCGCTCGCCTGAGGCTTAGCTTTCAATGGCTCCGACGATATCAATCCAACCGTGTTCGGCGGCCACGTCCCAGCCGTTGAGCCAGCGGCGCAGCATATTTAGCGCCATCATGGCGCACACTTCCTGACGAACGCGCAAACCGTGGCGGTTGACGTTAAATTTCACGCATAAAGCGTGCGTGCCCGCTGGAGTGTGCAACGCGAAGTTAAGAAGATCGTCATTCATGGAACCGACTACCAGCGCCAGATCGCACCCCGCCTGCGCGGCCAAATCTTTCGCCCGGCTGGCTGTCTCAGAGAGCGACTCAGTCACCGGCGACAAAACGCTGCTGTCGCCGAGCGGGACTCCGGCGCCGGAGAGCTGCAGACAAAGCAGGCCCGCGGTAAACTGCTCGCTGACGGCGATGCTCAGCCCTTTCGCTTTTATGCGCCCGGCAAGCTGCGCGGGCAGGCCTTCCGTCCCCTCAAAAATTGCGCTTTCACCCGCCACACGCCGCACTTCCGGCCAGACGGCCTCCATCTCTTTGCGCAGGCTGGCAGGCCCGGTCAGCTTCAGCTCAATCACCGGCATAGACGAGCGATAGCCCATCACCACGCCAGCCGGTAAAGCAAGCGGCTCAAGGCGCTGCGCAAGCTCGCTCTCCGAACGTCCGAACGTTGTCAGGCGCAGACAAACCGGCGGCTCGGGCAGCGTGAAGCGTTCGCGCAGGCGCGGCATGATTTGCTTATCCACCATCACCTTAAATTCAGACGGCACGCCGGGCGTGAAGAACATCAGGCAGCGATTCAGCTGCATGGCGAAGCCGCAGGCCGTGCCGACCGGGTTGTCGACCATTTCGCTGTTCGCCGGGATCTGCGCCTGCTTACGGTTGCTCGGCGCCATTACGCGCCCGCGGCCGGAGAAGAAGTTCTCCATGTGCGTAAGCCATTCTTTATGTTCGATAAGCTCAACGCCTGCGGCCGTTGCCGCCGCCTGCGCGCTCAGGTCATCGCTGGTCGGCCCAAGCCCGCCGTTAACGATAAGAATATCCGCATGCTCGCTGCGCTCTTTTAATACCGAAACTAAATCTTCGAGGCTGTCGCCTACCGTATTGCGGCGCGACATGGGCAAGCCCTGGTTGAAAAGATAATCGGCAAGCCAGGCGGCGTTGGTATCAACGATTTGCCCGTACAGCACTTCGTCGCCGGTAGAGAGCATTTCCACTTTTATCATCGCTTTACTCCGTGGGAAGGTAACGATTCACTATACCTCAAGCGGAAAGGGATGGAGGGGGAAATACCAGGGCCACGACAGGACGCCGTGGCCGGAGGGATCAGAACGCGGCGCTTACGCCCACGTACGGACCGTCTGCAATTGCGTTATCCCGATCGCCGTCTTTGCCTTTCAGGCCGATATAACGGTAGCCGCCGGTAACCGTGACTGGACGCATAATTGTCCAGCTCACGCCTGCGCTTGCTTCCTGGTAATCTTTCACGCCGCTGGAGAGTGAATCAGGAGAATAGTAGTAGTTGCCAAAGATGGCGAAGCTGTCAGAAACAGGCCATTTCAGGCCGCCGCCAACGGCTACCGCGTAACCCTCATCGCCATCTTTTGGATTCAGGTAAATGCCTTTCCCGCCCACGGTGCCCATCAACGGACCCAGCGGAACATTGAGACCCAGGCCCAGACCCGCCACGTCGCCGTCATCATCGTTATGCGCATAGTTGCCCGTTACAGCAAGGCCGCTGGTTTCGGTACCAAAACCCACGCCCACATTAGTATATTTCTCGCCCGCTTCACCGCTGATGCTGATGGCGTTGGCGGTAGCGGAAACCAGCGCTAAGCCGGCGATACCGGCCATGATTAGTTTGTTCATTCCTTGGATCCTGAATAAAGAAAAAGGGTAATCCCGAAAAAACGCAGATTGTACAGGCAGCCACTGCGTATTCAACGCTTAGAGAAAGCGATTGCGGGTTTGTTTGTAAGCAATTGAAAACGATCTGCATTTGCATCACAGGAGCAAGGAATAGCCGCGACAGAAAGTTTCAGCCTGGCCTTTTCAGCGAGGTGCATCCGGCATATGGCGCGGGCGCTGCCAACGCGCTGAAAGCGTTAAAAGAAAGCTAAGCCGACACCGGCGGCGCCGGGAGGTTTGTCGTCAGCCCCGCCTTTTTTATATCGCCAGTAATTTTATACGCACCAGTAATCCGCCTGATGTCGGGCTACGCAGCAGATCCGGACGCGTACTATGCAAGCGTGCGATATCATTGACCAGCGCCAGCCCTAACCCTGCCCCGCTTTGTTCTGCCGCATTATCAAGACGATGGAAAGGCAGCAGGGCGGAGCGTACCCGATCGGCATCAATCCCCGGCCCGCTATCTTCGACCTCAAGCCACACCTCCTGCCGCTGCGCCCCGTTTGCGGTCACTTTAATAGTGACGATGCCGCCTTCAGGGGTATATTTAAGCGCGTTATCCAGCAGGTTTGCGCACATTTCCGCCAGCAAAACAGGCTCACCCATGACGCCTGCCGCCGACAAACCTTCATAGCCCAAATCGATCTGTTTACTGCGCGCCTGGCTCAGCCTTGAGAAACAGCTCGCCTGGGCCACGTCCACCAGATTTACCGGCTCCAGCGCCTGGCCTGCCGATTTGTCCGTGCGGGTTAAGCGAGAAAGCTGCAGCAGGCGATCGGTTAAAACGATGGTGTTATCAAGCGTTGAGGACATGGCCCGCAGACTTTCTCGCCACAGCCGCGGTTCGCGGCTGTTCAGAGCAACGCCCGCCTGGGTTTTGAGCACCGTCAGCGGCGTTTTGAGCTGGTGAGAGGCGTCGGCGTTAAAGCGCGTTTGCCGATCGATAAGCCCCCGTAGGCGCTCGATATAGCGATTGAAAGAGAGGACGAGCAGCCGGGTTTCCGACCACGGCAGGATATCGGGCAAAGGCGTTAAGTCGTCCGGCGCACGCCGCCCCATAATGCGTGAAAGTCGGCGCACGGGTTTTAGCACCCGGCGCAACAGGCCGTAGGCCAGGGTTAACGTCAATAGCACCAGCCCGCCCTGCGTCAAGGAGGCGGAAAGCAGTAGCTGGCCCGCCAGATAGCGCCGCGAGAGCAGCGTTTCAGCGACCACTATCTGCGCCATCCCCGTTACGCCGCCTTCGTTCACCGGCTGCAAAAAGCGCGCGACGCGCAAAGGCTGGCGCTGATAAACCGCATCATAAAACCACGCCAGCGCGGGATAAAGCTCGGTGCGGGGCGTAGCCCGGGGCATAGCAGGCAGGTCGTCATAGCCAGAGATAACCCGCCCGCTGGTGTCGGTGACCTGGTAAAAAAGCCGGTCGTTCATGTTCAGTTCGAAGCTGTCCAGCACTACCCAGGGCACGTCAACTTCCAGGTGCCCATGGCGAACCACCAGCCGCTCGGCCACCGTCCTCGCCGAAGCCAGCAGCGTTCTGTCATAGGCCTGGGTCGCCGCATTCATCGCGCTTAAGTAGCTGCTGTAAGCGGAAAATGCCCAGAGCACAACAAGCGGCAATCCCAGAAACAACAGCAGCTGCCCGAACAGCGATTTAGGTTTCATTGCCCTCATCATGGGTGCCTTTCCAGCACATAGCCCAGCCCGCGCAAGGTGGTGATCTGCACGTCGCTGCTAAGCATTTTTTTGCGCAGGCGATGAATATACAGCTCGATGCTTTCCGGGTTGGCTTCATCGCCGAGACTGAATACCTGTTCAAAAAGCTGCTGCTTCGATACCGGGCGCGTGCGGCGGTACATCAGCACGGTCAGAATGGTCTGCTCGCGCGGAGTCAGCGCCAGCGGTTTGTCGTTAAGAAGAAAATAACCTTCCGGATGCAGCGCCAGCGATCCAAGCTGCTGCTGTTCATGTATTTGCCCCTCGCTGCGCCTGATGAGCGCCCGTATCCGCGCATCCAGCTCCTCCAGTTCAAAAGGCTTCGGCAGATAGTCATCCGCCCCCGCATTAAGCCCTTTCACACGATCGGCAACCGCGCCGTGGGCCGTCAGTAACAGCACCGGCAGCGACTGGCCTCGTTTACGCATGCGCTGCAGCACATCAAGCCCGTTCAGCCGCGGCATGCCGATATCCAGCACCGCCACGGCATAGGTTTCATTCTGTAAAAGGTGATCGGCCGCCTGACCGTCAAAAACGCAATCAACGGCAAATCCTGCCTGCACCAGCGCTTTATCCAGCCAGTGAGCCAGCTCACGGTTATCTTCCGCCAGTAAGAGACGCATATCACATCCTGTAAAGTTTCTGCCGCCATGAAAGGGAAATGAAAGGTTAGTGTTTTAACAATTGCGCAACCGAACTACTACAAAGTGGTTCACATAACGCGAAACACCCGGCGGCTTTTTTTGATCTGAGGATGAATATGAACCGTACCCTGCTCTGCACGTTTAGCGCTACAGCCCTGCTGCTGTCGGCTTTCTCCGTCCCGGCGGCGCAAGTTCCTGACCGTACCGAATGTATCGCTCCGGCCAAGCCCGGCGGCGGATTTGACCTGACCTGCAAGCTCATCCAGGTCAGCCTTCTGGATACCGGCGTGCTCGAAAAACCGATGCGCGTAACCTACATGCCCGGCGGCGTGGGGGCGGTGGCCTATAACGCCATTGTCGCCCAGCGGCCTGCGGAAGCTGGCACCGTGGTGGCGTTTTCGGGCGGATCGCTGTTAAACCTGTCCCAGGGGAAATTCGGTCGCTATGGCGTGGATGACGTACGCTGGCTGGCGAGCGTCGGCACCGATTACGGCATGATTGCGGTACGGGCTGATTCGCCGTGGAAAGATTTGCCGTCCCTGATGGCCGCGCTGGAAAAAGATCCCAACAGCGTGGTATTCGGCGCCGGCGCTTCCATCGGTAGCCAGGACTGGATGAAAACGGCGCTGCTGGCGCAAAAAGCGAAAGTTGATCCTCACAAAATGCGCTACGTCGCGTTCGAGGGAGGCGGCGAACCCGTGACGGCCTTGATGGGCAATCATGTACAGGCGGTTTCCGGCGACCTGAGCGAGATGGAGCACTATCTGAACGGCGACAAGCTGCGCGTGCTGGCCGTCTTTTCTGACCAACGCCTGCCGGGCAAACTGGCAAAAATCCCTACCGCTAAAGAGCAGGGATTCGATCTTGTCTGGCCCATTATTCGTGGCTTTTATGTCGGGCCGAAGGTCAGCGACGCTGAATACCAGTGGTGGGTTGAGACCTTCAAAAAGCTTCAGCAAAGCGAAGACTTTAAAAAGCAGCGCGATCTGCGCGGGCTGTTTGAATTCAATATGACCGGCCAGGCGCTGGACGAGTACGTCAAAAAACAGGTGACGGGCTATCACGAGCAGGCCAAAGCCTTTGGGCTGGCTAAGTAGCCGGGAGGCATGATGAGCGATCGTATATTTGCCGGCATCTGGATTGCGCTCTGTGTCGCCGGGCTGTTTATCGGCTGGCAGATACAGAGTGAATATAGCTACGAACCCGTTGGGCCGCGTCCGTTTCCGCTGGCTATTATCGGCCTGATGTTAATTTGCGCCGTGTTAATGCTGCTGCGCCATCCGGACGTTGTTGAATGGCCGGGACGCCGGGTATTGCAACGGCTGCTGGTGCTGGTGGTGGCGCTGGGCTGCTATGCGTGGGGATTTGAATGGCTGGGCTTCCCGCTGGCGACGGCGCTGATTACCTTCTGCATTGGCCTGCTGTTCGGCGCCACCGTTCCGGCGGCCGCCCTTTCCGGGGTGGCGTTGGGCGGAGCTTTATTCTACGCCTTTGACCGCCTGCTTGACGTAGCCCTGCCCACCGGCTTTTTGCTGAGTTAACGGAGGATTTATGGATACCTGGTTCTATCTCTCGCAGGGATTCGCCGTCGCCCTGACGCCTGAAAACCTGATGATTGCCCTGATTGGCTGCTTTGTCGGCACTATCGTCGGGCTGCTGCCGGGGCTCGGCCCGATTAACGGGGTGGCGATTCTCCTGCCGCTGGCGTTTGCCCTCAAGCTGCCGCCGGAATCAGCGCTTATTCTGCTGGCAACGGTGTATATCGGCTGCGAATACGGCGGGCGCATTTCATCCATTCTGCTTAACGTTCCCGGCGATGCCGCCGCCATTATGACCGCGCTGGACGGCTATCCGATGGCGAAGCAGGGCCGCGGCGGCGTGGCCCTGTCTATTTCCGCCGTCAGTTCGTTTATCGGCTCGATGGTAGCCATCTCAGGTATTATCCTCTTCGCCCCTCTGCTTGCCCGCTGGTCGCTGGCTTTTGGCCCGGCGGAATACTTCGCGCTGATGGTTTTCGCCATCGCCTGCCTCGGCAGCATGATGGCGCAAAACCCGCTGAAATCCTTCCTGGCGGCGTTAATCGGGCTGGGACTGGCGACTGTTGGCGTAGACGCCAACACCGGCGTCTATCGTTTTACCTTTGACAGCGTCCACCTCTCCGACGGCGTGCAGTTTATCGTCGTGGTTATCGGCCTGTTCTCGGTTTCCGAGATCCTGTTGATGCTGGAAAGCACCAGCGGCGGCCAGGTACTGGTACGCAAAACCGGCCGCAAGATGTTCAATATGAAGGAGGCAGCGCAGTGCACCGGCGCGACGCTACGCTCGTCGGTGATCGGCTTTTTTGTCGGCATCCTGCCCGGCGCCGGAGCAACCATCGCCAGCGCCATTACCTACATGACAGAGAAAAAAATCAGCGGCAACAGCGAAAGCTTCGGCCAGGGCGATATCCGCGGCGTCGCCGCCCCCGAAGCGGCCAACAACGCCTCCGCCTGCGGCTCGTTTATCCCGATGCTTACCCTCGGCGTACCGGGTTCAGGCACCACTGCGGTGATGATGGGGGCGCTGACGCTCTATAACATCACGCCGGGTCCGGCGATGTTTACCGAACAACCCGATATCGTCTGGGGCCTCATCGCCTCGCTGCTGATCGCCAACGTGATGCTGCTGATAATGAACCTGCCGCTGATTGGCCTGTTCACTCGTATGCTGACGATCCCGCTGTGGTTCCTGGTTCCCGCCATTGCCGCCGTTTCTGCGGTAGGCGTGTACGCGGTGCACAGCACAACCTTTGATTTATTGCTGATGGTCGGGCTGGGCGTATTCGGCTACGTTCTGCGGAAAATGCATTTTCCTATGTCGCCGTTAATTCTCGGGTTTGTGCTGGGGGAAATGCTGGAGCAGAATCTGCGCCGCGCGTTGTCTATCAGCAACGGCGGCCTGAATATTCTATGGGAAAGCGGCGTGGCGAAAAGCCTGCTGGCGATGGCGATCCTCGTCATTGTCGTTCCGCCGGTGCTTAAGCGGATCCGTCGCCAGCGTAAAGCCGCCGTGGAGATAAGTTAAGAGGGGAACCGAATGCTTAGCTCCCGCTTTTGCGCGTCGCGCACCAGGCCTGTATCGCTCTGCGTGAAATTTTAATGCCGCCCTGCCTGAGCGAATCAGGCAGGCGCAGCCAGCGCACAGGCTGCTGAAAACGCGCCAGTTTTTCCTGCACCCAGCTTTCGAGCTGGCTTAAATCAAATTCCGCATCCGCCTCAATCACCGCCACGGGGCGATGGCCAAATTCGGCGTCTTCAACGGGCACAACAAACGCCTGTTCCACAGCGGGGTGAGCCGCCAGCACGCGCTCGATTTCTTCCGGCTGGATGCCTTCGCCGCCGCTGAAGAACTGGTTATCAAGACGCCCGACGATGGTTAAACGCTGGCCGTTTAATACGCCTCGATCGCGGGTGCTGAACCAGCCATGCTCATTGAGCAAGGGAACCAGCTTACCCTCCTGCCAGTAGCCGCTGGCGAGGCTCGCGGCCCGTATCCACACTTCCTGCCCGACGATTTTCACTTCTCTTCCAGGCAGCGCTTCGCCAACGTCCGGCAGGCCGTCCGCACGCTTGGCGCATACCGTAGACGCCAGTTCGGTTAAGCCGTAGCCGCACCAGCAGTGCACCCCGCGCGCCTGCGCCGCCTCGGTTAGCTCAACCGGAATTGCCGCGCCGCCGAGCAACACCTCACGCAAGCTCAGCGGCTGGGATTGCGCAAGCAGGCGCCAGAGCTGAGTTGGCACGAGCGAAGCATGGGTGCATCCCTTAAGCGCCTCGTTAAGAGGAAGCAGATCGCGCACCGCCATGCCTCCGCCGGCAAGCAGCCAGCGCCACAAAATTCCCTGCCCGGAAACGTGATACAGCGGCAGCGATAAAAGCCAGCTATCTTCCTGTCCGTAGTTCATCACGGACAAAACGCCCGCAGCGCTGGCAAGATGCGCCTCGCTTGTATGCACCGCCGCCTTTGGCAAGCCGCTGGAGCCGGAGGTTAACGTCATGGAAGCCAGCCTGTCGGGCCGCCAGTTAACCTGCCAGGCATCGCCTGGCGTGACGCTGAGCGAGGCATAGCCGGGAACGGATGACGCTGAAGCCAGCGCCAGCGCATGGCTGATGGTTAAACCGGGGAGCAGCTGCGTAAGCAAAGTATCCGGCAGCTGAGGATTAAGCGGCAGAACGCGCGCGCCGCATTGCAGCAAGGCCAGCCAGCAGAGCACGGCTTCTGCGCTGTTCTTTGTCCTTAAGGCAACGCCCTGCCCTTCGCGAACGCCCTGCTGCCGGAATCCTCCGGCCAGCGCATCGACGCGACGGCAAAGCGTTTGCCAGTCGAGAGTTTCATCCGTGAGCTTTAAAGCCGGCGATGCTCCGCGACAGGTTGCCCAGTGCTGCCAGGGCCAGGTGACAAAATTCATATAACGCGCTCAAGGTCGTCGGCTTGCCGGCAGGGCAAAGGGCTGTCCGGCCACTGGCGTACCAGCTGCGCCTGCATCAGCGAAAGCGTATCCAGGCCCGGAATGGTCTGCGGCGTAAGCCAGGCGGCAATGCGCGCCAGCTGGGTTAAACCAAGGCTTGATTCGACAGACGAGCTGATGACAGCCGTTAATCCCAGCGCATGAGCCTTTTCAACCTGCTCGCGCACCTTCGTGAGGCTGCCGGTAAGCGTCGGCTTAATCACCACGGCGCTCAAACCCGGCTCTGCGGCAAAGACAAAATCCGCTTCGCGCAGGCTTTCATCCCAGGCGATAGCGATGCCCGTTTCACGAGAGAACTCGCGGGACTGCTCGCGGGTTTTGCACGGTTCTTCGATAAAGGCGATGCGCGGCCGCAATTGCGGATTAACGTATCTGGCAAACTGCTGCGCTTTTAACGGCGTCCAGCCACGATTGGCGTCTAAGCGCAATCGCAGATCGGGTACGGCTTCCAGCAGAAGATTAACGACCATGCCGTCGCGCACGGCTTCGTACAGGCCGACTTTCACCTTCGCCACCTTTTCGCCGGGCATCGCTGCCAGCATGGCGAAGAGTTCATCCGGGTCGCCGGTGCAAAGCGGCGCGGCACGATAATCGGCTGCCTCTGGCAGTTCGCCGCTGAGTTCCGCCAGCGCGCAGCTAAGACCAAAGGCTACGGACGGTATTTCAGGTAGTTCAGCTTCGGAACCAGTCTGCCAGGCCGCGAGCCATTCCAGCGCCGCGGCCTTTGCCTCTTCCACCGTTTCAACGCTAAAGCCCGGCAAGGGCGATATCTCGCCCCAGCCTTGTTTATCGCCCTGCGTCAGACGCACCAGCAGACCGTCGCGCGTTTTCAGGCGCCGCTCGCGCAGCACCACGCCTGCATCCATCGGCACCAGAAAGCGCCACAGCCCTACGCTTCGCATTACGGGTTCCGTTTAAATTTGCTGAAGTCCGGCTGGCGTTTCTGGTTAAACGCGTTGCGTCCTTCCTGGCCTTCTTCGGTCATGTAGAACAGCATGGTGGCGTTACCCGCCAGCTCCTGCAGTCCCGCCTGACCGTCGCAGTCCGCGTTCAGCGCGGCCTTCAGGCAGCGCAGCGCCATCGGGCTGTTTTGCAGCATTTCGCGGCACCAGCGCACGGTTTCTTTTTCAAGTTCGGCGACGGGCACCACGGTGTTAACAAGGCCCATATCCAGCGCCTCTTTCGCGTCGTACTGGCGGCACAGGAACCAGATTTCACGCGCCTTTTTCTGACCGACGATGCGGGCCATATAGGACGCGCCCCAGCCGCCGTCAAAGGAGCCCACTTTTGGGCCGGTCTGGCCGAAGATGGCGTTTTCCGCCGCAATGGTCAGGTCGCACATCATGTGCAGCACGTGGCCGCCGCCGATAGAGTAGCCGGCAACCATCGCGACGACAGGTTTAGGACAGGTACGGATCTGACGCTGGAAATCCAGCACGTTCAGATGGTGGGTGCCGCTCGCATCCTGATAGCCGCCGTAGTCGCCGCGCACCTTCTGATCGCCGCCGGAGCAGAAAGCTTTCTCCCCTTCGCCGGTCAGGATGATGACGCCGATATTGTCGTCATAGCGGGCATCGGCCAGGGCGCCGATCATCTCTTTGACGGTCAACGGGCGAAAAGCGTTGCGCACTTCCGGGCGGTTAATGGTGATTTTTGCAATGCCGTCCGTAGATTTGTGGTAGCGGATATCGCTGTAACCTTCCGAGCAGTCCTGCCACTCAATCGGGGCGTAAAGCATTTGTTCATCAGGATAAATCATGGTGTCTCCTCAACAGGTTGACGCAATAAAGTCAGCAGGCAGGAGCGAAACGCCGCAGGGTTTTCCCTGTGCGCGTTATGCCCGGCCGCGGGAATAAGATGGGGTGAGAGGTTCAGGCTTTCCGCCACGGTGCGGAATTTTTCATCCCGCTCGCCACAAAGATAATGAAAAGGAACGCGCAGCGTCTGTAAGCGCGCACGCAGGTCGGGCTGGACGCCAAGCGAGGTGGATTCAAGCATTACGGCGAGCGACGCGGGATTATTCTGGCAGCGCAGCGTGATTAACTCGTCCCGCTCTTCGTGGGTCAGCGAGCTGAATACCGGCTGCTGATACCAGGCCAGCAATACTTCATCAAGCGGCTCCTGCCGGAAACGCTGCGCCCAGCGGCGGTCCGCCGCCCGTCTTTTTTTGCGGGCATCACGATCGGCCAGACCGGGATTGCCGCCTTCAACAATTAATCCACGCAATCCGGTATTTTCCCCATGACAGGCGTGATACATCGCCACGCGGCCGCCGAGGGAGTAGCCCACCAGCAGGTAGTTAAGTATGTTGTAACTAAGTAGCGTTTTACGCAGCAGGTCGTCGACGGCAGCAAATCCACTCGCGGTTATAGCAGCCGACTGGCCATGGCCGGGCAAATCCACGCGTAGCTGCGGCCAGTCGGCAAAGGCTTCGTGAAAGCGGGCCCACTCCTGCACGCTGCCCAAAAAGCCGTGCAGCCAGACCAGGCACGGCAAATCAGCCCGGCGGCCAGAGGCGGCTACGGCGTGCAAAATCATGCCTGGCTAACCTGCGCAAGCAGGTGCTGCAGCGTCTGCGCGCCGTCCGTTTCCGGCACGGTGATTTCGACGATGGTGGCCTGCGGCCAGAGCCATGCCCGGCTCACCACCTCCTGCAGTTCGCTCCACGATCCCGGATTGTAATAAGTCAGGCTGAACATCGCCGCCGCGTGGGCAAAGTTCACATCCTGCGGCATGCAGTAAAAACGTTCGCGCTCCTGCACGGGCGTTGGAAGGAGCGAGAAAATTTGTCCGCCGTTGTTGTTTACGATAAGCAAGACAAAGGGCGCGGAAACCGTGCGGAGCAACGCCAGGGAATTCATGTCGTACAGCGCGGAGAGATCGCCAACGATCGCAAGCGTGGAACGGGCGGTGGCGCGCTGTACGCCGGCGGCAGTGGATAATAATCCGTCGATGCCGCTCGCCCCCCGGTTGCTGTATACCGGATAGCCCGCGGGCAGCTGTGCCAACGCATCGACAAGCCGCACCACCAGGCTGTTGCCGACAAAAAGCTGCCCCGCCTCCGGCAGCAGCTCAGGCAGGCGGGCGGCTACCTGCGCTTCACCAAATTCAGCGGTGCCGAGAGCGACGGCGTCCTGAGCAAGACGCGCCAGCGGCGCCAGCTTTTCTGCCCAGGCAGGACGTTTTTCGGCAGGATGCAGCTCCAGCCAGTCAGCGATACTGCATACTAAACGGCGGCCGCGATGGTTAGCGGGATCGAGCCTGCCGGGGAGCGAGTCGACTAACCAGTACTCTTCCGGCGTGCAGGTTGCCTGCCACTGCAGGGCGCGTTTGCCCGTCAGGCTGCCGCCAAACTGGATAATAATTTGCGCGCGCGCCAGCTCCGTCGTCGCGTGGCTGTTACTCAGCCAGAGATCGGCGCAGGGCAAAGGCTGCCCGGTTTGCGAAAGCACGTCGCCTATCAGCGGCCAGCCGAGCATTTTTGCCCAGGCCGCTACCCGCTCGCCCTCTTCCGCACTCATGCGTCCGGCCACCACAACGCCACGTTTCTGCCGCCAGAAAAACCAGTCGCGCTGCTTGACGATTTCACGGCCGTAGGTTTCCCGCAGCCAGGGTTTATCGCTCTGCCACCAGTCTCCCAGCGCTTTCTGCCAGCTGATACCGGCGTCATCCGGCGCGCCGTAAAGCGGCTCCGCAAAGGGGCAATTGATATGCACGCCGCCGCCCGTTTGCTGGCCCAGGGCGCTGTCGATGGTGGAAACCAGCCAGCTCGCGGGGATATCCTGCGTGGGCCGGGGCAGGTTCACGCTGAGGGCTGGATGCGAGCCAAACATACCCGGCTGACGGATAGCCTGATTTGCGCCGCAGTCGATAAGCTCCGGCGGCCGGTCCGCCGTTAGCAGAATTAATTTTTCACCGGTAAGCCCCGCCTCGATCAGCGCCGGATAGAGATTAGCTACCGCCGTGCCGGAGGTGACGATCACCGCGACAGGCTGGCCGCTGGCTTTCGCCAGGCCAAGTGCGAGATGCCCTAATCCGCGCTCATCAAAATGGGTATGGCAAATAAAAGCCGGATTTGCTGCGGCCGTTAAGGTCAGCGGCGTTGAGCGCGAGCCTGGGGCAATGCAGACGTGGCGCACGCTGTGGCGGGTGAGCGCTTCAAGGATCACCTGCGCCCAGCGGCGGTTAAAAGAGCTTATCGACATGTTCAGGTCCTGAGTCAATTTTGCTGACTCATTATAATTATTGCTGGAGTGAATATATTGATATGAACCGGTAATGTGTCATTCAGAAGGCTGTTCTGGTCAATAAAGTGCGTAGCCCGGCGGCTTTATTTTCTATTTCCTGCCACTCCTGCGCCGCATCCGAGCCCGCGACAATGCCCGCCCCGGCGTACAGTCTGACCGTAGTCCCGGTGATTTTCGCCGAACGTAGCGCAACGCAAAACTCCGTTTGATGAAGGGAAAGATATCCCGCCGATCCCGCATACCATTCACGCGCGAACGGTTCAAAGTTATTAATGAATGATTTGGCCGGCTCGCGCGGCAGACCAGCCACGGCCGCCGTGGGCTGTAATTGCTCCAGGCAAACGGCATCGTCCGCCTCAGGCATTTCCGTCCAGATACAACGACGCAGATGCTGCACCTTGCGCAGGCGAACCACCTGCGCAGGCAGCACGTCCAGCACGCCTACTTTCTGCTGCAGGCGCTGGCAGATATCTTCCACCACCAGCATATTTTCGCGCTGATTTTTATCATCTTTTAGCAGCCACTGGCCTAATGACCAGGCGTGATAATCCTCAACGTGGTTTGCGACGGTGCCGGCCAGGGCCTCGGTGCGCAGCGCGGAATCAATGCGTCGCCATAGCCGCTCCGGGCTTGAGCCAAGAAAAGCGCTGTGAGCATCAAAGATCATAAGGAAGTGGTAGCAGTTGAAATTGACGCGCCGGCTGGCGGCCATAAATCCCGCGGCGGAAACCGGCGCGGAAAAGTGCAGATCGGTGGCGCGCGCCAGCACCACTTTGTCCATCTCGCCGCGGTCAATCGCGACCGTTGCCTTGCCAATCAACGCGTGCCATCCATCGAGGCCCGGCTGGTGATGTTCGCTCAGGCACTGAAGATGAAGTGGAAGCAAGGGCTTAGGCGCGAGGATTTGTGCAAGAAAAGCCGTGGCTTCCCGCGCGTCGTCCCTTAAGGATGTTTCGCTGTAAAGATGAAGCCAAAGGCAGGCCTCGCCCCCTTTTCGCCGCCACTCAAGGCGCGATAAAAACAAAAAGCCCTGCGCCGGGTCGAAGGCATTGAGCCCCCAGATACGCAGCGAGGGCGTTTGAGGCCAGCTATTCAGGAAGGACTGAGCATCCGCCAGGGCGTTAAATCGGCGCACGGCGCCAAGGGCGGCAACTTCATCATCGCCATCTCTTTGCTGCCAGTAAAATTGCGGATAAAGGCGCTGGCAGGCAAGCCAGCCTAGCGGGTCGGCGTCATCGCTTAAGGCGATCGCGGCACACAGGCGCTTCAGGCCGGGTTCGTCCGCAAATTCCTCTGTCAATGCAAGCTGGAACTGCTGCAGCGCGACGGTTACTGAATTCACGTGTACCTCACCTTCCCTGAAAAGCCCCTGATTATACGTGGTTATGGCCATAAAAAAAAATCCCACCCAATGGGTAAGATTTCATTTAATCTGGCGCACGCCTGAAGTACGCCAGCCTTGCCTTAGCGACGGGCTAACAGCAGCCCAAGCACCAGCCCTGCGGCGGCGCCTACGCCAATTCCCTGCCAGGGTTTTTCACGAACGTAGTCGTCGGCACGGTAAACGGCTTGTTTGGCGCGATAATAGTACGTGTCGGAAGCGTTACTGACGCGCGCTTTGACATCGTTAAGCGCCTGCTCGGCACGTTCTTTCAGTTCAATATACTTCTGATCCGCCGGATCACCGGAAGAACGCAGAACTTCCTCAAGCGTTTCACTAAGCAGGGTCAGATCATCATCAAGACGAGATTCATACGGTTGCATTATTTTTCTCCGTGTTATTTCCACAAAAGGAAGGAAATCTGCTCATCCGCTAACTATAGACAATGGCGCGCATTTTTGCCTCTTGCCGGGCTTTAACGATTTGCCATGCCAACGTGAGGGATCCCATCCTCCTCATAAACTTCGGTAACAGGCTTGAAACCGAAATGAGCGTAGAACGATTGCAAATGCGCCTGCGCCCCAAGATAAATCGTGCTGTCCGGCCAGTGCTGCCGGCATGAAGCTATAGCCTGCTCCATCAGCCTGTAGCCCAATTTTTCGCCGCGCATGGCCGAATCAACGATCACGCGGCCAATCACCACCGGCTCCAGCTCGTTATCGCTTTTCAGAATCCTGGCATAGGCCACCAGCCTGCCGTCGCGCCAGCCCAGGATGTGCCGGTTCTCACCGATGAGATCGTCGCCGTCGATATCCTGATAAGGACAGTTTTGTTCCACCACAAAGACCGCGTTGCGCAATGCCAGCACGGTATATAAAGAAGGGACGTCAAGCTCGGAATGATGCAGGTCCTGCCAGTTCATGGTTGCGCTCCTGATGGCGGCATAACGGATCGCTTATACTAAAGGTTTTTTAGCCTTTGCCGGAGCAAAAGGAAGCAATGGAGCTAACTTTTTTAGGTACCTCAGCGGGCGTGCCCTGCAAAACGCGCAACGTCAGCGCGATAGTTTTTAACCCCATGAATAATCAGCCCCACCTCTGGCTGTTTGACTGCGGCGAAGGGACCCAGCACCAGATGCTGAGTACCGCCTTTAATCCGGGTAAATTCAGCAAGATTTTCATCACGCATCTGCACGGCGACCATATTTTTGGCCTGCCGGGCCTGCTGTGCAGCCGTTCAATGGCGGGTAACGATGCGCCTTTGACGGTTTATGGCCCGCAAGGCATACGCCAGTTTATTGACACGGTTTTGCGGCTTAGCGGCTCCTGGACGGCCTTCCCTCTTGAGATCGTTGAGATTAGCGAAGGCGAAATTTTTTGCGACGACGAGTTTCGCGTCACCGCCTTCCCGTTAACCCATCCGCTTGAATGTTATGGCTATCGCATAGAGCAACACGACAGGCCCGGCGCGCTTGATGCGCCGCGACTGATAGCCCAGGGCGTGCGGCCGGGCCCGATTTTTCAACGCCTCAAGCGCGGTGAAACGGTTTCGCTTGAGGATGGACGCATTCTGGATGGTAAGGATTATCAGGGCGCGCCCCGGAAAGGAAAAACGCTGGCCATTTTCGGAGATACCGGCCCGACGCCTGCCGCGCTTGCGCTGGCAAAAGGCGTGGATGTCATGGTGCACGAAACGACGCTTGAAGCCTCAATGGAAGAAAAAGCCAACGGCCGCGGCCATTCCACCTCCGTACAGGCTGCGACGCTGGCGAAAGCCGCGGGCGTCGGCCAGCTGGTGATAACCCATTTCAGCTCCCGCTACGACCCGTCTGGTTGTGAAGCTTTACTCAACGAATGCAGAAATATTTTCCCGGCAACGCTTGCGGCTGAAGATTTTCTGACCGTTAAAATCGGAGCATAAAAAAACCGCCGGCAAGCGGCGGTTTAAAACGGTGGGGCTCAGCTTACATCAGCGGTTTCGCTAACTGCACCAGGTCGATAAGCGGCTGCGGGTAAACGCCCAGCAGCAGTACCAAAAAGGCGGAGATCAGCACTACCACGCCGCCTGCGGTAAGCGCCCAGTTTCCTGGGGTATCGCGGTTGAGCTGCTGAGGCGCGCTCAGATACAGGCTCACCGTCACGCGCAGATAGTAGTAAAGGCCGATGGCGCTGCCCAGCACGACCGCGCCGGTCAGCCACCACAGGTGCGCCTGCACGCCTACCGCGATGATATAGAACTTACCGATAAAGCCCAGCGTCATCGGGATACCGGCCAGGGAAAGCATCATCACCGTCATCACCGCAGACAGGATTGGCTTATGCCAGAACAGGCCGCGATAGGAGTACAGAGAGTCTGCGTCGGGACCACGGTATGGGCTGGACATCAGGCTGACCACGCCGAACGCGCCGAGGCTGCTGAACAGGTAGCCTGCCAGATAAACGCCAACGGACTCCATCGACATGCTGCCGCTTTGCAGAGCAATCAGCGCCACCATCAGATAGCCCAGGTGCGCGATGGAGGAGTAACCGAGCAGACGTTTGATATTGGTCTGGCTCAGCGCCATCAGGTTGCCGAAGATGATGGAGACGAAGGCGATAATGCCCAGCACCACGCGCACGGCTTCGCTGTCGCCCACCGGCGCGTAGAGGAACAGACGCATCACCACGCCAAAGATGGCGATTTTGCTGGCGGTTGCCAGGAAGGTGGAAACCGGAGCAGGCGCGCCCTGGTATACGTCCGGCGTCCACAGGTGGAACGGCACCAGAGAGAGTTTAAAGCCGAGGCCGACGATCATCAGGCCCAGGCCCGCCAGCAGCAGCGGCTCGTGCAGCATGTTATCCGCGAGGCTTTTACCCAGGCTCACAAACGACAGGTTGCCGGATTCCGCATACACCAGCGCCATACCGAACAGCAAAAATGAAGAGGCGGCGGCGGAGAGGATGGTGTATTTAATGCTCGCTTCCAGCGAACGTTTCTGGCGGAAGGCATAGCCAATCAGGCCGAACAGCGGCAGTGAAATCAATTCAATACCGAGGAACAGCGAGGCCAGATGGTTCGCGTTAGCCAGCAGAATGCCGCCCATGGCTGCAATCAGCACCAGCAGGTAGAACTCTTCGCGGTTATCGGTATAACCCTGCAGCCACGGATAGGCGAACGTCATGGTGGCAAGGCTTGCCAGCAGCACCAGCCCGGTATAGAGCATGGCATAGCCGTCAACGCGCATCAGCGGGGTGACGTCCATCGCCCCCGCCTGCCCCACAAACCACAGGGAGACGAGCGCGGCGTTAAGACCGATTACGGACAGGGTTGCATTGACAAAATGGTCGCGTCGCCACGCTATGGAGAGCATCACAACCACTACCGTCAATCCGACGATCAACAGCGGCAGCAGCGCGATCAAATGTTGAGGAGTTATAGTCATGGCGAATTACGGCCTTGTAGTTGAAATTGAACTGGTGAACCACTGCTGAACGTTGCTCATCGCAGCGTGCGAGGTATCCAGAATTGGCTGCGGATAAAAGCCCAGCAGGACTAACAGCACCACCAGCAACAGGATGATAAAGAACTCGCGCAGCGACATTCCAGGCAGTTGCTTATCGCTGATTTCGCTTTTCGCTTTACCGAAGTAGGCGCGATGCAGCATCGCCAGGGAATAAACAGAGGCAAACACCAGGCCGAAGGTCGAGATCACGGTAATGACCGGCACCACGTGGAAGCTGCCGAACAGGATCATGAACTCGCCGACGAAGTTACCGGTGCCCGGCATCCCGAGAGTTGCCACAGCGAAGAACATCGACAGACCCGGCAGCCATTTGATTTTGCTCCACAGGCCGCCCATCAGGCGCATGTCACGGGTGTGCAGACGCTCGTAGAGCTGGCCGCAGATGATGAACATGCCCGCCGCGGAAAGACCGTGAGCGATCATCTGGATAACCGCGCCCTGGTAGGCCAGCTGGCTGCCGGTATAAATGGCGATCAGCACGAAGCCCATGTGGGAGACGGAGGTATAAGCAATCAGACGTTTGATGTCGGTCTGGGCGAAGGCCATCCACGCGCCGTAGAAGATACCGATGACGCCCAGCCACATGGCAATCGGGGCGAATTCAGCGGAAGCCTCCGGGAACAGCGGCAGAGAGAAGCGCAGCAGGCCGTAGGCCGCGGTTTTCAGCAAGATACCCGCAAGGTCAACGGAACCCGCCGTCGGCGCCTGGGAGTGCGCGTCCGGCAGCCAGCCGTGCAGCGGAACCACCGGCATTTTTACCGCAAAGGCGATGAAGAAGCCCAGCATCAGCAGCCATTGCACGCCGTGGGACATCGGCGTTTTCAGCAGCAGCTCGTAGTTGAAGGTCCAGACGCCGGTCGCGTTATAGTGCACGAACACCAGGCCGAGAATGGCAATCAACATCACCAGGCCGCTTGCCTGGGTATAGATGAAGAACTTGGTTGCGGCGGTAATACGCGTCTTCCCGTCGGAGGCTTTGTGGCCCCATAGCGCGATCAGGAAGTACATCGGCACCAGCATCATCTCCCAGAAGAAGAAGAACAGGAACATATCGATGGCAAGGAACACGCCGATAACGCCGCCGAGGATCCACATCAGGTTTAAGTGGAAGAAGCCCTGATATTTTTCGATTTCATTCCAGGAACAGAGTACTGCCAGCACGCCGAGCAGACCGGTCAGCACGACCATCAGCAGCGACAGGCCGTCAAGCGCCAGGTGAATTTCAATCCCGAAGCGTGGGATCCACGGCAGGACAAATTCTGACTGCCACTGCGGCAGACCCGCAGCCTGCGTCAGAGAATAGCCGCCCTGCAACCAGAGTTGCAGCGAGAGCGCCAGTGTCAGCCCCATGGTCACCAGCGCTATCCAACGCGGCACTTTTACGCCGAAGCGCTCGGTTTGCCAGCAGAAGAAGCCGCCAATAAAGGGGATTAATATTAGCCAGGGTAATAGCATGGCATTTGTGTCCCTAAGTCAAAATAAACCAAAACATCACTCACTTCCCCTTCCTGCGCAGGATGGATAAGCGTTAGCGTCAGCCACCTTAGTGTTGCCGCCGCGCTTACCCGCCCTGCGGGATGGGGAGTTCAATTCCGCGTTAGCGCAAGACCAACAGCAGGCCCAGAACCACCACCGCACCGATACTCATGGATGCCACATACCAGCGCAGGTAACCGTTCTCGCTCACCAGCAGGCCGCGGCCTGCGAAGCGGGAAAGCACTGCCGGAATGTTCATCATCGAGTTCAGCGGATCGCGTTTGAGCAGCCATGCGATGCCAAGGAACGGCTTCACGAAGACTTTGTCATACAGCCAGTCGAAGCCCCAGGCATGGAACCACCATGTACCGAAGAAACGGCCCGGCGCGCTGTTGGCGATAGCCGTTACCAGCGTGCGTTTACCCAGCCACAGCCAGGCTGCAATCAGGATACCGGCGATAGCGACAACGCCCGAGGTGATCTCAAGAGTCAGCACACTGCCGTGCGCAAGCTCGGTGGTTTCCGGCAGTACGCCCGCTAATGGCGGAACAATCAACGCGCCGACGAAGGTGGAGAGCACCAGCAGCACAATCAGCGGCAGATGATGAGTAATGCCTTTAAGCGCGTGAGCGTGGATCTGCTCTTTACCGTGGAAGACGATGAAGATCATACGGAAGGTGTACAGGGAGGTCATAAACGCGCCGACCAGGCCTGCCACCATCAGGTTGAGATGACCGTTCGCCATCGCTCCGGCAAGGATCTCGTCCTTACTGAAGAAGCCTGCGGTAATCAGCGGCAGAGCAGACAGCGCCGCGCCGCCGACCAGGAAGCAGGCATACACCAGCGGAATCGATTTGCGCAGGCCGCCCATTTTGAAGATGTTTTGCTCGTGGTGGCAGGCCAGAATCACCGAACCGGACGACAGGAACAGCAGCGCTTTAAAGAACGCGTGCGTCATCAGGTGGAAGATAGCCGCGTCCCACGCCTGCACGCCAAGCGCCAGGAACATGTAGCCGATCTGGCTCATGGTGGAGTAAGCCAGCACGCGTTTGATGTCGGTTTGCACCAGCGCCGCAAAGCCCGCCATCACCAGCGTCACCGCGCCCACGATGCCGACCAGATGCAGCACTTCAGGCGTCATCAGGAACAGGCCGTGAGTACGAGCGATCAGGTACACGCCCGCGGTAACCATGGTGGCCGCGTGGATCAGCGCCGAAACCGGCGTTGGGCCAGCCATCGCGTCCGCAAGCCAGGTCTGCAGAGGAAGCTGCGCAGATTTACCTACCGCGCCGCCCAGCAGCATCAGCGTCGCCCACTTCAGCATTTCATTGCCTTCAGCGAAGTGCGCAGGCGCCAGCTCAACCATTTCACGGAAGTTCAGCGTGCCCAGCTCGTTGTAGAGGATGAAGAGCGCGAAAGCGAGGAACACGTCGCCCACACGAGTCACCACGAAGGCTTTCATGGCTGCGGCAATGTTCTTCTGATCGGTATAGTAAAAACCGATCAGCAGATAGGAGCACAGACCCACGCCTTCCCAGCCGAGGTACATCAGCAGCAGGTTATCGCCCAGCACCAGCACCACCATGCTTGCGATAAACAGGTTGGTGTAGGCGAAGAAGCGGGAATAGCCCTCTTCCCCACGCATATACCAGGAGGCGTACATGTGGATGAGGAAACCAACGCCCGTCACCACGGAGAGCATGGTCAGCGACAGGCCGTCGAGCACCAGATTGAAGCCGATATTAAAATCGCCTACCGACATCCAGGTCCACAGCGGCTGAACAAACGCCTGACGGCCGTTGTTAAAGAAATCAATGCCCGCAATGGCGGTAACCAGCGCCGCCAGACCGATAGAGCCGATGCCGACCGTAGCGGACAGGTTTTCCGACCAGCGGCCACGGGAAAATGCCAACAGTACAAAGCCAATAAATGGCAAAAGAATGGTTAACCAGAGAAGGTTCATCCACGCATCTCACTTACTGAATCGATATTCAGATTCTGGCGACGACGATGGAGCTGCAGCAACAGCGCAAGGCCAATACTGGCTTCCGCTGCCGCAAGGCTAATCGCCAGGATATACATCACCTGACCGTCGGCCTGGCCCCAGTAGCTTCCGGCGACCACAAAAGCGAGCGCCGCGGCGTTAATCATGATTTCCAGACTGATCAGCATGAAAAGCAGGTTGCGACGGATAACCAGACCCGTCAGCCCCAGCACGAACAAAATGGCGGCGAGAATGAGTCCATGTTGCAGCGGGATCATACGTGCTCCTCCGTTTTTCTTTTTGTAGCCATATCTGCCTGACGGTTGCTCAGCACTTCACCGGCGCGGTCTTCGCGACCCAGGTGGAAGGCGACAACGAGGCCTGCCAGCAGCAGCATGGACGCCAGCTCAACGGCCAGAACGTATGGACCAAACAGCGCGATGCCAACCTGTTTCGCGTCAATTGACGTGCCGTCGATACCCTGATCGTTAAGAGAGAGGATCGCGTAAACCAGCACCACAAGCAGCACCGCAGAGAGCAGGCCAGGACCAATCCACAGCTGTGGTTTAAGCCACTCGCGCTCCTGCTGCACCACCGAATTGCCGAGGTTGAGCATCATCACCACGAAGACGAACAGCACCATGATGGCCCCGGCGTAGACGATAATCTCCAGCGCACCGGCAAAATAGGCGCCGAGCGAGAAGAACACCCCGGCGATAGCCAGCAAAGAGATGATCAGATACAACAGGGCGTGTACCGGATTACTGTGCGTGATCACCCGCAGGGTGGTCAGGACTGCCACAACGGCGCAAATATAAAAAGCGAATTCCATTGCCTTGCTCCTTAAGGTAACAGGCCTTTGACGTCGATAGGCTTGGCTTCGTTTTCCGCTTCGCCCTTATCTTTGCCGTCGATTGCCATACCTGCCATCCGGTAGAAGTTATATTCCGGGTATTTACCCGGACCGGAGATCAGCAGGTCCTCTTTTTCATATACCAGATCCTGACGCTTAAACTCGCCCAGCTCGAAGTCCGGGGTCAGCTGAATCGCGGTAGTCGGACAGGCTTCTTCGCACAGGCCGCAGAAAATGCAGCGTGAGAAGTTGATGCGGAAGAATTCCGGATACCAGCGGCCGTCTTTCGTCTCTGCTTTTTGCAAGGAGATACAGGCAACGGGGCAGGCAACCGCGCACAGGTTACAGGCAACGCAACGCTCTTCGCCGTCCGGATCGCGCGTCAGCACGATACGGCCACGATAGCGTGGCGGCAGATAGACTGGTTCTTCCGGATACATCTGCGTTTCGCGTTTGGCGAAAGCGTGCAGACCGATCATCCAGATACTGCGTACCTGGGTGCCGAAACCAACCACTAACTCTTTCAATGTCATGGTTTTTTCACCCCTTATGGTGCCTGATAGAGAATGACCGCGGCGGTCACCAGCAGATTGACAAGCGTCAGCGGCAGGCAAACTTTCCAGCCGAAGGACATCACCTGGTCATAACGTGGACGAGGCAACGCTGCGCGAATCAAAATGAACATCATCATGAAGAACGCGGTTTTCAACGCGAACCAGATGAACGGCGGTAACCACGGGCCATTCCAGCCACCAAAGAACAGCGTCACAATCAGCGCGGAGACGGTGACGATGCCGATGTATTCCCCGACGAAGAACAGACCGAACTTCATGCCGGAATATTCGATGTGGTAGCCATCGGCCAGCTCCTGCTCGGCTTCCGGCTGGTCAAACGGGTGACGGTGACAAACCGCAACGCCCGCAATCGCAAAGGTGATAAAGCCGAAGAACTGCGGGACGACGTTCCACAGGTGCGCCTGGTTGTTGACGATATCGCCCATATTGAACGACCCCGCCTGCGCCACCACGCCCATCAGGGAAAGACCAAGGAACACTTCGTAGCTGAGCGTCTGCGCAGAAGCACGCATCGCCCCCAGCAGGGAGTATTTGTTGTTGCTTGACCAGCCCGCGAACAGAACGGCGTAAACCGCAAGACCCGCCATCATCAGGAAGAACAGGATGCCGATGTTCAGATCCGCCACCACCCAGTTCGGGCTGACCGGCACGATCGCAAAGGCCAGCAGCAGCGAGGTGAAGGCAATCATTGGCGCAAGAGTAAAGATTACGCGATCCGAGAAGCGCGGCACCCAGTCCTCTTTAAAGAACATCTTGATCATGTCCGCCACCAGCTGGAGCGAGCCGCCCCAGCCTACGCGGTTTGGTCCATAACGGTTCTGGAACAGGCCAAGCAGACGACGTTCGCCGAAGCTCATGAACGCGCCGCAGGTGACGACCACAAGCAGGATCGCAACCGCCTTGAGAACGCTCAGCAGAATGTCGATAACATCCGGTGTCAACCAACTCATAACGCCGCCTCCTGCAGATTTTCAAGACGAGCGCCGGCCAGAACCGGCGCAATGCCAGGCATGCCCATCGGCAGACCAACCTGCCCTGCCGTCAGCCCTTCGGAGAGCTGCAGCGGCAGACTCAGCGTCTGGCCTTCATAGCTAAAGGAAACCAGCTGGCCTGCGTTCACGCCAAGCTTCGCGGCATCAGCCGGGTTCAGCGTCAGGTACGGCGCGACCATACGGCTCTGGAAGACAGGCGAACGCTGGGACATCTCGTCGCTGCCAAACAGATGGTAGTACGGCGCAATACGCCATTTGCCCTCTTCCGCCTGGAAGGTTTCCGGCACGGCGGTGAAGAAATCAATGCCCGTTTCGGTTGCCTCAATCAGACGCACGCCCGGATCGCCGTGACGCAGATGACCGCCCACTTCGGCCTGGAATTTGTTCCACGCCTGCGGTGAGTTCCAGCCCGGCGCCCATGCGAACGGAATTTGCGAACGCGGCGCGGACGGCTGGTTATTCCCTTCCATCGAGAAGGCGAACATCGTGTCTTTATCCTGCGGCTGACGCGGTTCGTGCACGCTGATGTTGGCGCGCATTGCGGTACGGCCGCTGTAGCGATGCGGTTCACGAGACAGTTTTTGCCCGCGGATGCGGAAGCTTGCGTCAGGCGCCGCTTCTTTAATGCCGGCCAGCTGCGGCAGCGCTTTCACGCAGGCGTCGATCACGTGATCGAGCTGCGTCCAGTCCACTTCACGGCTGCGAACGGTGCTGTGCAGGGAGTGCAGCCAGCGCCAGCTTTCAAGCATCGCAACGCTGTGGTCGTAGTACGCCGGGTCATAAACCTGGAAGAAGCGCTGCGCGCGGCCTTCGTTGTTAATAACCGTGCCGTCGCTCTCGGCAAAGCTTGCGGTGGAGAGCACCAGATGGGCTTTGTCCATGATAGCGGTACGCTGATGGTCGATAACCAGCACCAGCGGCGCTTTAGAGAGCGCTGCGTCAACCCGGGCTGCGCTTGCGTGGCGATGCAGATCGTTTTCCAGCACGATAACCGCATCGGCCGCGCCGCTTTCCAGTTCGCCCAGCGCGTCGTCAAGCGATCCGCCGCCGATCATGCCCAGACCAACGCTGTTCACGGCGCGAGCAATCATGGTAATACCGACATCGGCGCCGCGGCCTTTCAGCGCTTTCGCCACGTTTGCCGCCGCCTGAATCACCGCTTCGCTACCGGCGTTAGTCCCGGAAACGATAAGCGGCTTTTTAGCACCGGCTAATGCCTGAACAATCACCTCGACTTTATTTTTCAGGTCGCGATCCAGCTCAACGGCCGGGGAGTTAGCGTCCAGCGCGTTGGCAATCGCAAAGCCCAGGCGCGCCTGATCTTCAACCGGCGCGCGATAGGTCCATGCCGCGATGTCGTCCAGGCGGGTGTTATCCACGTTGGTGACAAACAGCGGATGTTTCGCATGCTGGCCGATGTTCATGATTGCCGCAATCTGCCAGTCGGCCACTTTTTGCGCCGCTGCCATTTCACGCGCTTTGCCCTTCACGGCCTGGCGAATCGCCAGCGCGGCACGGGCGCCGGTCTGGGTAACGTCTTCGCCCAGAATCAGCACCGCATCGTAGGATTCGATTTCACGCAGCGCAGGCGTATGGATACCGCTTTCACGCAGCACCTTAAGCATCAGCTGCAGACGCGCCTGCTCGCCGGCTGCGATGCCGGTATAGAAGTTATCCGCGCCAACCAGCTCACGCAGCGCAAAGTTGCTTTCTACGCTGGCGCGCGGGGAGCCGATGCCGATCGCTTTCTTCGACTGGCGCAGAATATCCGCCGCGCCCTGCATCGCCTGCTCCGCGTTCAGGACGATCAGATCGTCGCCGCGGCGCTGGATTGGATGACGAGGACGATCTTTCAGGTTCACATAGCCATAGCCGAAACGACCGCGGTCGCACAGGAAGTAGTGGTTAACCGTGCCGTTATAGCGGTTTTCGATACGACGCAGTTCACCGTAGCGTTCGCCAGGGCTGGTGTTACAGCCCAGAGAGCACTGCTGGCAGATGCTTGGCGCAAACTGCATATCCCACTTACGGTTGTAGCGCTCGGAGTGGGTCTTATCGGTGAAGACGCCGGTCGGGCAAATTTCGACCAGGTTGCCGGAAAACTCGCTTTCCAGCACGCCATCTTCGGGACGTCCGAAGTAGACGTTGTCGTGAGCGCCGTACACGCCCAGATCTTTGCCGTCCGCATAATCTTTGTAGTAACGCACGCAGCGGTAGCAGGCGATACAGCGGTTCATTTCATGGGAAATGAACGGGCCGAGATCCTGGTTGCGGTGGGTACGCTTGGTAAAACGATAGCGGCGGAAGCTATGGCCGGTCATCACCGTCATATCCTGCAGGTGGCAGTTGCCGCCTTCTTCACAGACCGGACAGTCGTGCGGGTGGTTGGTCATCAACCATTCCACAACGCTTTCGCGGAACTGCTTTGCTTCGCCATCGTCAATGGAGATAAAGGTGCCGTCGGAGGCTGGTGTCATACAGGACATCACCAGGCGGCCACGGGTATCTTCTGCGTTTTGATATTGCTTCACCGCACACTGGCGGCAAGCACCGACGCTGCCCAGCGCCGGGTGCCAGCAAAAATAAGGAATATCAAGGCCCAGGGAGAGACAAGCTTCAAGCAGGTTGTCCGCCCCGTTAACCTCATATTCTTTGCCGTCTACATGAATCGTAGCCATAGTCAGCATGCTTCCAGTTGGCCCGGGTAACCCCAGGCGTTAATCAAAAATTCTTGTGCAAATAACCTTTACCCTGCTCCTCTCCCTGGAAGGGAGAGGAGAACCGAGCGGCTTTCTCCGTCAATGACAGAGATCGTTCGGTTTACGGATGAGGGGTCAATATCACCAGCGCGTTTTTAACAGGTTCGGCTGAATGCCGTTAATGGCACGCGTATTACCGAAGTCCTGTCTGGCAATGCCTGCTTCGAATTCGTCGCGGAAATATTTAATCGCACTCTGCAATGGCTCAACCGCACCCGGCGCATGCGCACAGAAGGTTTTACCCGGTCCCAGGAAACGACACAGCTGCTCAAGCGTCTCGATATCTCCAGGCTGGCCTTCGCCACGCTCCAGGGCGCGCAGAATTTTTACGCTCCACGGCAGGCCGTCACGGCAAGGCGTACACCAGCCGCAGGATTCACGGGCAAAGAACTCTTCCAGGTTACGCACCAGCGGCACCATGCCGATCTCATGGTCGACGGCCATCGCCAGCGCGGTACCCAGACGGCTGCCCGCTTTACCGATGCTTTCGAACTCCATCGGTAAGTCGAGATGGGATTCGGTCAGGAAGTCTGTCCCTGCCCCACCCGGCTGCCAGGCTTTGAATTTCAGGCCGTCGCGCATGCCGCCTGCGTAATCTTCAAGGATTTCACGTGCGGTGGTGCCGAAAGGCAGTTCCCAGACGCCCGGGTTTTTCACGCGGCCGGAGAAGCCCATCAGCTTGGTGCCGGCGTCTTTGCTTATGCCGCCGCCGATGCCCTGGTACCACTCCACGCCGTCGGCCAGAATGGCCGGAACGTTACATAAAGTTTCGACGTTGTTAACGCAGGTTGGTTTGCCCCAGACGCCGCTTGATGCGGGGAAAGGCGGTTTTGAGCGAGGGTTGGCGCGACGGCCTTCCAGGGAGTTAATCAGCGCGGTTTCTTCACCGCAGATATAACGCCCGGCGCCGGTGTGCACGATCAGCTCAAAATCAAAACCAGAACCGAGGATGTTTTTGCCCAGCAGGCCCGCTTCGGTGGCTTCGGCAATCGCACGACGTAAATTCACCGCCGCTTCGATGTACTCGCCGCGCAGGAAAATATACCCGCGATACGCTTTCAGCGCGAAGGCGGAAATGAGCATGCCTTCCACCAGCAGGTGCGGCAGCTGCTCCATCAGCAGGCGGTCTTTATAGGTGCCCGGCTCCATTTCATCGGCGTTACACAGCAGGTAACGGATGTTCATGGATTCGTCTTTCGGCATCAGGCTCCACTTCAGACCCGTGGAGAAGCCAGCGCCGCCGCGGCCCTTAAGGCCTGCGTCTTTTACGGCGTTAACGATGTCGTCCGGCGCCATACCGCTCAGGGCTTTACGCGCGCCTTCATAACCGTTTTTGCTGCGATATTCATCCAGCCAGACCGGCTGTTTGTCATCGCGCAAACGCCAGGTCAGCGGATGGGTCTCGGCAGTACGAATAATCGTCTTCATTTATACTGCTCCAGCAGATCGGGGATCGCTTCCGGCGTCAGATAGCTGTGAGTATCCTCATCAATCATCATCGTCGGCCCCTTGTCGCAGTTGCCCAGACAGCAGGTCGGCAGCAGGGTAAAGCGACCATCAAACGTGGTTTGACCCGGCTTGATGTTCAGTTTTGCTTCGATAGCGGACTGAATCCCCTGGTAGCCCGTAATGTGGCAGACCACGCTGTCGCAGTAGCGAATAACGTGGCGGCCTACCGGCTGGCGGAAAATCTGGCTATAGAAGGTGGCTACGCCTTCTACGTCGCTGGCAGGAATGCCCAGCACCTCAGCGATGGCGTAAATGGCGCCGTCCGGCACCCAGCCGCGCTGCTTCTGAACGATCTTCAGCGCTTCGATGGACGCGGCGCGAGCATCTTCGTAATGGTGTTTTTCGTGCTCAATCGCTTCACGCTCAGCTTGAGTCAGCTCAAAGGCTTCAGCCTGGGGTTGTAGGTTATCGTGCATAGTTAGCGATCCACATCAGACATTACAAAATCGATACTACCCAGATAGACAATCAGGTCAGAAACCAGGCTGCCGCGGATAGCCGCCGGGATTTGCTGCAGGTGCGCAAAGCTCGGGGTACGAATGCGGGTACGGTAGCTCATGGTGCTGCCGTCGCTGGTCAGGTAGTAACTGTTAATCCCCTTGGTTGCCTCAATCATCTGGAAGGATTCGTTGGCCGGCATCACCGGGCCCCAGGAAACCTGCAGGAAGTGAGTAATCAGGGTTTCGATATGCTGCAGCGTGCGCTCTTTCGGCGGCGGCGTGGTCAGTGGGTGATCCGCTTTGAACGGGCCGGCCGGCATATTTTTCAGGCACTGGTCAAGAATACGCAGGCTCTGGCGCAGCTCTTCTACTTTCAGCATCACGCGGGTATAGCAGTCGCTCACGCCACCGCCGACCGGGATTTCGAAGTCGAAGTTTTCATAGCCAGAATAAGGGCGCGCTTTACGGATATCGAAGTCGATACCGGTTGCGCGCAGGCCAGCACCGGTGGTGCCCCACTCCAGCGCTTCTTTCTTACCGTAAGCCGCAACGCCCTGAGAACGACCTTTCAGGATGGTGTTACGCAGGGCAGCTTTCTCGTAGGAGTCCAGACGTTTTGGCATCCACTCGAGGAACTCTTTCAGCAGGCGTTCCCAGCCGTTCGGCAGGTCGTGCGCCACGCCGCCGATACGGAACCAGGCCGGGTGCATACGGAAGCCGGTAATAGCCTCCACCAGATCGTAGATTTTCTGACGATCGGTAAACGCGAAGAACACCGGCGTCATCGCACCAACGTCCTGAATGAACGTGGAGATGTACAGCAGGTGGCTGTTGACACGGAACAGCTCAGAAAGCATGACGCGAATCACGTCCACGCGCTCAGGAACCTTGATGCCCGCCAGTTTTTCAACCGCCAGCACGTACGGCATTTCGTTCACGCAGCCGCCGAGATACTCGATACGGTCGGTGTACGGAATATAGCTGTGCCAGGACTGACGCTCGCCCATTTTCTCAGCGCCACGGTGGTGATAACCGATATCCGGCACGCAGTCGACAATCTCTTCGCCGTCAAGCTGCAGGATAATACGGAAAGCGCCGTGCGCAGACGGGTGGTTTGGCCCGAGGTTCAGGAACATGAAATCTTCATGCTCGCTGCTGCGCTTCATACCCCAGTCTTCTGGTTTGAAGGTCAGCGCTTCCATCTCTAAATCTTCTTTCTGTTTGGTTAACTCAAACGGATCGAATTCGGTGGCGCGCGCCGGGTAGTCTTTACGCAGCGGGTGGCCTTCCCACGTTGGCGGCATCATGATGCGCGTCAGGTGCGGGTGGCCGTTAAAGGTGATGCCAAACATTTCCCAGGTTTCACGTTCATACCAGTTGGCGTTCGGGAAAAGTTTGGTGAACGTCGGCACGTTCAGATCGTTTTCAGATAATGCCACCTTGAGCATGATATCGCGATTGCGTTCAATGGAAATCAGGTGGTAGAAAACGGAAAAATCCGCGGCCGGTAAACCGTCGCGGTGAGTACGAAGACGCTCGTCCATGCCATGCAGGTCAAACAGCATGACGTAAGGTTTGGGCAGTCTTTTTAAGAAATCGCCCACTTCCAGCAGCTGTTCACGCTTGACCCACACCACCGGGACCCCGGTGCGGGTAGGCTGAACGGTGAAGGCATCCGGCCCAAAACGGTTACGCAGTTCACCTATCACCGGATCATCTAAATGGTCACGGGTTTGCCAGCTTTGCTGGGTGGCATCTTGCGCGGTTAAATCGGTCATATTTCTCACCATTGCAAATGGTTCTGTGGTGACTGTCGGCCAGTGCTTCGCGCTAATATTATTAATATGCGAAGCCAATTCTCTGACTACAGGCGCAAATTAAATCTCGTCTGGTGTCCGCAGGTTGGTCACCGCAATTCGTTCGCCGCGCTTACGCTCGCGCTCTGATTGCATGTTGGCGCGGTAAACGCCCTGATCGCCAACCACCCACGACAGCGGGCGACGCTCTTTCCCAATTGACTCCTGCAGCAGCATCAGCGCCTGCATGTAGGCTTCAGGACGCGGCGGGCAGCCCGGGATGTAAACATCAACCGGCAGGAATTTATCCACGCCCTGCACCACGGAGTAGATGTCGTACATGCCGCCAGAGTTTGCGCATGCGCCCATGGAGATAACCCATTTCGGCTCGAGCATCTGATCGTAAAGACGCTGAATAACCGGTGCCATTTTGGTAAAGCAGGTGCCGGCTATCACCATCAGGTCAGCCTGACGAGGGGACGCGCGCAGAACTTCTGCGCCAAAACGTGCCACGTCATGCACGGCGGTAAACGAGGTCACCATCTCAACGTAGCAGCAAGAAAGGCCAAAGTTGTAAGGCCAGATTGAGTTTTTACGCCCCCAGTTAACCATATCGTGCAGGGCATGCTCGAGCTTGCCCACATAGACGCTACGGTTAATTTCTTGTTCAAGAGGATCGGTTACGATTTCCTGTTTTTGCAGGGGATAACGGTCATTCTCACCGTTGTTGGGGTCTATGCGGGTGAGCGTATAGTCCATCTTATTGCCTCGCTGTTAGCGCGTATGACGTTGAGTTCTACTGTCGGTTTCCGGGTTGATTTTCTCACGACGCGAACGCGCAGGAGTCCAATCGAGCGCGCCAATACGCGCCAAATACACCAGGCCAGCCAGTAGCACTAAAATGAAAATTGCGGCTTCCACGAAACCAATCCAGCCACTTTCCCGGATAGAAGTAGACCAGGCATAGAGATACAGGGCTTCCACGTCGAAGATAACGAAGAACATGGCCACCAGGTAAAACTTAGCGGAAAGGCGTAAACGCGCGGAACCAACGGAGTCGATACCCGACTCGAAGGGGGTGTTCTTATGCCGGCCCCTGGCTCTCCCGCCAAGGAACCATGCCCCGAGCAGCATTACGCAGCACAGGCCAGTGGCGACAATAAGAAAGACAGCGAACGCCCAGTGATGAGCGATAACTTCAGTGGATGTTGACATACTCATTGCTTACTCATCAAAAGTGGCGCCAAAATCTCTACTCTTGTTGGCAGATGAACACCACATCGATTCATGGGGAGGAACAATTAACCTTACAATAACTGCCGGAAGCAAAAATTTTACCGGCGAATTGATGGGGTTTTTTACTCCTTTCTATAACCTTTTGTCAACTTTAACAAAAGTATCCACACATTAGTTTACATCCACGTCATTTCATTAACATTTAATGCGTTAAAACTCGCTGACGCAGAGTTATTAACCCGATTTAAAGGATGGTGAATCGTGTCCGTTGTGCGGAAAATTTTAAACAGCCCGTCTATTTTGGCAGGAAATCTCAACTATTCCTCCCCCTCATAGGGAGTATTTTCTTGATCTGAGACACGCTTTTGTTAATCCATCGCAAAAACAGGCAACAATGTCCTGCGTTTTTTAACATACTTTTGCCCCTCCGGGCAGCGTTTGCGGGGAAAAAGCCAGGCGGCACGCTGCTGCGTAATCTTTTGTTTGTGAATTATTTTTCTTGCGCTCAAAGGCACGAAAAGCTTAAGCGCGTGAAAAACAGGCCGCTGGAGCAAATAATCTCTTCAGCGGCCTGTTTTTACAGTTAACATTTTGTTACTAACGAAGCGGATAAATTACTCCATCCGCCCCTCAACCAGGGAAGGATCGTCCCCTTCATCGGAGGCGATGGCGTAGCTATAAGGGCTGGGTTGAGTTTCCATAGCGTTGAAAATCGCCTGCGCCAGCTCGTTATTGGTCTGCGGATTACGGCATAGCAGGTAGCGCGTATCCGGCATAACGGGCAGGCCGTCGGCCGAGCCGAGCACCCGCAGTTCAGGGCTCATCATCTCGACAGGCCTGGCGGTGATCCCAAGTCCTGCTTTCACCGCCGCCCTGACCGCTGCAAGCGTTGAGGCGACATAAGAGATGCGCCACTGGATGCGCTCCGCATTGAGATGCTCAATCATTATGTCGCGATACGGGCTCGGATCGTCGAGCATAACCAGCGGTACCGCCTCGCCCTTCTGAAAAACGTAATCTGCCGCGCAGTACCAGAGCGTCGGCGACGTGCGCAGGACTATCGAGTCAAAATGGGCGGGCTTCGAGGTTGTCACCACCAGGTCAACTTCCTGCTGGGTGAGCATTTCAAGCATGAAAGGATTACGTTTGACCCGCACATCCAGCGCCAGTTTAGGGTAAACCGAGCTGATCCTGTTAAGCAGGAAGGGAAGAATGGTATCCGCGGTTTCATCAGAAGCCCCGATGGTCAGCACGCCCTGTAAGTTGCTGAACATAAGCGAGGTGCAGGCTTCATCATTAAAACGCAGGATTTTTCTCGCATACCCCAATAGCTGAATACCATGTTCGGTCAACAGCTTGTTACGGCCATGGCGTGCAAAGAGCTCCTTTCCAACCAATTGCTCAAGGCGCTGCATCTGCTGGCTGACCGCAGATTGAGTACGACACACCGCTGCGGCGGCGGCCGCAAAGGTATTAAGATCGGCGACCGCGACAAAAGTTCTCAGCAGATCGAGGTCGAGATTAAGTATCGGACGATTTGCGTTAATCATAATTTTTTCACTAGTAGGTTGCTCTTACGAGTCTGCCTTAGTTCTATTGCTGTGATTTATCAAAGAGATAAAGCAATTCCATTTACAGAACGTCTCTTAAAATCTCGTGCTCTTTTGCGAGACGCCGTTCTGATTTTTTTAATATTTTATTTTCTCGCCGGAGCGGATCAATTATGTGAAGCTCGCTCCGGGAGTATTACGCTGGCTAATTCAACCGATAAATGGAGAGATTGACATATCAACCGATTAAATTGAAATTGAGCCGCTATTGTAAATCTACTTCAGGATCTGGCCTTATTTATTCTGCTCATTCCCGCTACGGAAAAGCGCCATTCATAACTCCGGGAGCTGGAGTAATCTGGTAGACAAAAATGCCAAACAACACCTTATAAAGCAGTCTATTACTTAAAGCAAAGGCATTAGAGCAACCCTATCAGGCGGTGTATCTTACCGCAAATTGCGTTGATTTATAAGAGCTATTGCGAATTATCTGCGCGCGTTCTCTTTTTTATGCTTTCCAGTAACCCTTATTCCTGACTATTGCTGATATCGTTACCTCCTATAATAAAATATGCTTAATGTTTTTCTGAGTATTTATTAATTACATCTGCGATTAAGTTTATAAACATCTTTTTAACCCATAAGCGTTACAGCCCGCTATCGCTGGCCCGAATATTCACTTTTGCTTATCCGTATTTCAATATTATGCTTCTGGCTAACAGAATCAGCCACTTCGCAACTGGCCATTGCTCAGGATATAAAATCGCAACCAAAGCAGACAACCAGATTATTATATTATCATTGAGTTTTATGACAACATTAATAACCAAAAGATAAAATCAAAAGGCCTTTTTGTTTTACATCCTGCTGCAGATAAATTGCGCTCATGCGCTTCGTTTGGGTTCAAATCTGCCTCGGCCAGGAGTACATTGGTGCCTGGTTGCTTCCACGGCAGGAAGCAACGCTAACATTTAAGGTCGAAGCTCCATGTCCCCTATCGAAAAATCCAGCAAATTAGATAACGTTTGTTATGACATCCGCGGTCCGGTTCTCAAAGAGGCGAAACGCCTGGAAGAAGAAGGCAATAAAGTGCTTAAGCTGAATATCGGCAACCCTGCCCCGTTCGGTTTTGAGGCCCCGGATGAAATCCTTGTCGATGTGATCCGCAACCTTCCAGGCGCGCAGGGATATTGCGACTCGAAAGGGCTGTACTCCGCACGCAAGGCCATCATGCAGCATTATCAGGCGCGGGGCATGCGGGATGTGACCGTTGAAGATATCTATATCGGTAACGGCGTTTCTGAGCTGATTGTCCAGTCGATGCAGGCGCTGCTCAACAGCGGCGATGAAATGCTGGTTCCGGCGCCGGATTACCCGTTATGGACAGCCGCCGTGTCGCTCTCCGGCGGTAAGGCGGTACATTATCTTTGTGATGAATCCGCCGACTGGTTCCCGGATCTTGATGATATCCGCGCCAAAATCACGCCGCGTACCCGCGGCATCGTGATTATCAACCCCAACAACCCAACCGGGGCGGTCTATTCCAAAGAATTACTGATGGAAATCGTTGAGCTGGCCCGTCAGCACAACCTGATCATCTTTGCCGATGAGATTTACGACAAAATCCTCTACGACGAAGCGCAGCATCATTCTATTGCCGCCATGGCGCCAGATTTGTTGACCATCACCTTTAACGGCCTGTCCAAAACTTACCGCGTTGCCGGTTTCCGCCAGGGCTGGATGGTGCTCAACGGGCCGAAGAAGCATGCCAAAGGCTATATCGAAGGGCTGGAAATGCTGGCGTCAATGCGCCTGTGCGCCAACGTTCCGGCGCAGCACGCCATCCAGACCGCGCTGGGCGGCTACCAGAGCATCAGCGAGTTCATCGTGCCCGGCGGTCGCCTTTACGAGCAGCGTAACCGCGCATGGGAACTGATAAACGACATCCCCGGCGTCTCCTGCGTGAAGCCGCGCGGTGCGTTGTATATGTTCCCGAAAATCGACGCGAAGCGTTTTAACATCCATGACGATCAGAAAATGGTGCTCGATTTCCTGCTGCAGGAAAAAGTATTGCTGGTGCAGGGAACGGCTTTTAACTGGCCGTGGCCCGATCACGTTCGCATCGTGACGCTACCGCGCGTGGATGAGCTGGAGATGTCCATCAACAAGCTGGGCAGATTCCTGGAACATTACCGCCAGTAAACGTTGCCGGGGGAAGAGGTTTGCATCTTCCCCTTTCTCCTCGCACAATGTTTCTCTTTGCCAGACGCCAGGTGCCCTCATGAGTCAAAGCCATTTCTTCGCCCACCTTTCTCGCCTCAAGCTCATCAACCGCTGGCCGCTCATGCGCAACGTGCGCACTGAAAACGTGTCGGAGCACAGCCTGCAGGTGGCGATGGTTGCTCATGCCCTTGCCGCTATCAAAAACCGCAAATTCAACGGCAATGTCAATGCCGAACGCGTTGCGCTCCTGGCCCTCTATCATGACGCCAGCGAAGTGCTGACCGGCGATCTTCCAACGCCGGTTAAATATTTTAATTCGCAAATCGCGCATGAATATAAAGCTATCGAGAAGATTGCCCAGCAGAAGTTAATCGATATGGTGCCGGAAGAGCTGCGGGATATCTGGGCGCCGCTGATTGATGAGCACCAGTACAGCGAAGAAGAAAAAGCCACGGTTAAACAGGCAGATGCGCTGTGCGCCTACCTGAAATGTCTGGAGGAGCTATCGGCCGGAAATAACGAATTCCTGCTGGCTAAAGGCCGTCTGGAAAAAACCCTTGCGGACAGGCACAGCGAAGAGATGGACTATTTTATGCAGGTGTTCGTGCCAAGCTTCCAGCTTTCGCTTGATGAGATCAGTCAGGATTCCCCGCTGTAGGTCGGGAAAGACGTAAGCCGCCCCCCGACGCGCGTGCCTTAAAACGGAAACAGCATCGGCACCATCACTACGCTTACCACCATCACGATGGCGGTAAAGGGCACGCCTAATTTCACAAAATCGCTGAATTTATAATTACCCGGCCCGAGCACCAGCGTGTTTACCGGTGAAGAAACCGGCGTCATAAAGGCGGCGGAGGCGGCAAGCGCGACAATCATGGCAAACGGATAAGGCGAAACGCCCATTGATTTTGCCGCGGCCAGGGCGATGGGCGCCATTAATACCGCCGTGGCGGTGTTCGAGATAAAGAGTCCGATAGCCGCGCACATCACAAACAGGCAGACAAGCATAATATAAGGCCCGTAACCGCCGCCGAGCTTCATTAATCCGCCCACGATTAAATCCACGCCGCCGGTTTTTTGCAGCGCCAGGGCAAACGGCATCATGCCGACAATTAAGATGATGCTCGGCCAGTGAATCGCTTTGTAGGCGCTTTCCATGTCGATGCAGCGGAATTTCCCCATCAGCAGGCAGGCAACGATGGCGGCGATGGGATTGGGAATTTCATCGGTCAGCATCAGCGCGACCATCAGCGCCAGGCAAAAGATGGCGTGCGGCGCCTGGCTGTGCGCCGGAGACGCCTCGCCCTCTTCCACCGGCAGGTTGAGCACCAAAAAGTCGCGGCTTTTTAGATTCAGCTGGCTGATTAATTTCCAGTCGCCAACCACCAGAAGAATATCGCCAAGCTGAAGTGGCTCATCCACCAGCAGGCCTTCCAGCGCCTCGCCGTTGCGCTTAAGACCAACGACGTTCAGGCCATAGCGGGTACGAAAACCAATTTCGCGCAGCGTCTGCCCGATCAGCTCCGAATCCGGGATCGTCGATACTTCCGCCATGCCCACATCCAGCGCCTGGTCGGAAAAATACTCCCCGCGCAGGATCATCGGCTCAAGCATTTGTTCGCTACAGAATTCGCGCAGGTCCACCTCGGAGGCGGACATATCTATCAGCAGCACGTCTCTGGCGCGAAACTCGGTTATCCCGGTGACGTTTACTATCACCCGGCGGAATTTACGCCAGCGCTCAAGGCCTATCACATTGGCCCCGTAGCGCTCACGCAGTTTTAAATCATCCAGACGGTGGCCAACCATCGGCGAACCGGGGCGAATGGCCAGACGACGAGCGCGCCCCGTAAGACGATATTCCTTAATCAGGTCACGAAAGGTCCGGCGCTTCCAGCTTTCTTTGCCGTCTTCTTTACTCTGCCCGTTAAGCGCAAACCGGGCAAAGAGCATATACAGAATGCCAAGCACGAGTACGACCAGGCCGATGGGCGTCACGCTAAAAAAGTTGAATCCCTGTAATCCTTCGCGCAGCAGTTCGCTGTTGATTACAAGGTTAGGCGGCGTGGCGACCAGCGTCATCATGCCGCTGATAAGCCCGGCAAAACTGAGCGGCATCATCAGGCGCGACGGCGCCGTTTTCATGCGCATGGAGACGCTCAGCACTACGGGGATAAAGATGGCGACAACGCCCGTCGAACTCATAAAGGCGCCGAGCCCGGCGACGGTGAGCATCAGGAGGACAAGCATTTTGGTTTCGCTGCTGCCGGCTACGTCCACCAGCCAGGCACCCATTTTGGTCGCAACGCCCGTTCGCACCAGGCCGTCGCCGATGATAAAAAGCGCGGCGATAAGAATAACGTTAGGATCGCTGAATCCGGAAAAAGCTTCGCTAAGGGTTAGCGTGCCGCTCAGGGTAAAAGCGACGATGACCAACAGGGCAACGGCATCCATTCTTACCTTGCCGGTGGCGAACAGCACTACCGTGATGCCAAGCAACGACAGTACCCACATCAGTTCCGAATTCAAAACCTGTCCTTGTACGCGAAAATTGAAGAACGCCCAGAGAATGCCATAAAAAAACCCCGCCGATGCGGGGTTAAATCATAGGATCAGTGTTTTCTTAACACTTCCACGCTGCCGTCCGGTAATTTCTGAATCAGCAGTTCACTTAGCGCTCGCAGGACGTAATCGACATGCTCAAGGCGCGGCGTATCCGCAGGTGCGTTAACGGCAATAACATGGCAGCCAGCCGCAAGGCCTGACAGCACGCCTGCCGGGGCATCTTCCACCACCACGCACTCTTCCGGCTCAAGACCCAGCAGCTGTGCGCCAAGCAGATAGGCATCCGGTTCAGGCTTGCCGCGCGCCACGCGCTCTGCGGTAACGAAGACTTCCGGTTCGGGCAAGCCGCCCGCCAGGCGACGCGCCGCGGCAACCGGTACCGAGCCGGAGGTAACGATAGCCCAGGGAATACCTGCCTCGTTCAGATGGGCCAGCAGCTCAACGGCGCCGGGAAGCGCCGTTACGCCGTCGGTATCTTCAGACTCGATTTTCTCAAGTCGCGTAAACTCCTGTTGAATCTCTTCTTCGGACGCGCCCGCCATAAAATGGCGCAGTGAAGTAATCGCCTGCTTGCCGTGGATGAAGCCCAGCACCTCCGCGGGGGAGATATCAAAGCGCTTCGCCCAGTTTATCCATGCACGCTCAACCGCTGGCAGGGAATCAACCAGGGTCCCATCCAAATCAAACAAGAAACCTTTACACTTCACCACACTTATCCCCTCAGGCATTGCTAATCTGCGCGATCTCGTTCGCGCTTAAGTGATACTGACGCGGGCAGGAGTGCCACACTTTCAGCATGCGTTGATATTTTTCCCACATTGGCGTCTGCGCATTAAAGCCGTGCGTGCCCGCATCAAAATGCGCATAGCGGCCTTCCACGTTCACCATAAAGCGCACATAGCCCAGGAAACGTGCTTCCGTTGCGGCATCAAAGCCCAGAAACGTCACACGACGCTCGTCAATGTTTTGCTTCTCTTTCAGGTTAGTCCAGGAGACGTTCAGCGCGTGATACATCTCCATGATGTCGATGACGGTGCGGCAGGTTTCTTCCGTTAACTGACCAAATTCACGGTCGAGTTCGCGCATTTGCAGGCCGTAGCCGCGCTCGATGATGGTTTGCAGGCGGCGGTAGCGCTCGGCGTTATCCGGGTCGAGCAGGGTCATCATTTTGTACTGATTAGATAAAATCAGACGCTGGGCGTTAGTCATGTCCATTTAAGAGCTCCTGTAATGCAGGATGATATCCCGCTAAAAAGTATGCCTTCTTTTATATGCTTAACCGCCCTGCTTTTACAAATCATCAAGGAAAGTTTTATCGAGCTGTTTGAACGCACGCCTGAGCACATCGGCTAAGGCCTGATAATCCGGCTTGCCTTCGACCGGCGCTAAAGCCTGGCCCGACTCCTGCAGCTTACCGCGCACTTCATAAAACCAGTGCAGAATAGTTGGCGGCAGCGGCGTAACGGAACGCTTGCCTAACCACCAAAGCCCCTGCATGGGCAAACTACAGGCAAACAAAGCGGTAGCCACGGCGGGGCCGAGCTGGCCGCCAAGAGCGATTTGCCAGGTCAGCGTGAAGACGGCAAGCGGAGGCATAAAGCGGATCGCAAAACGAGTGGCGCGTATGACGCGGTTTTCGACAAAGACCGGGGCGAGGCGTTTATCAACGGGCCAGGTCTTCGAATAATGTTGGCCACGGCCGAATAAGCTAAACCAGCTGATGTGGCTATTCTGGGGTGTCGACATGGCTTTACCTCAACTTCACAGATAAAAAATAAAATTATTGTGCAAGATAGCAACTCTAAATGACATGGTTCAAAATATTTTGTCTTTACGGGCCCCGGAGGTTATCCTGTGCGGGCTTTTGATGGCCGTAGAAGGGAAACCGCTGGTTGTCAAACTGTCACTTAATTCGCCTTTGCCGAACAAAAGCGCAAGTTGGCGTAAATTCTGGATTATTTATTCGCCATGCCAAAAAAACGACTTTGGCATGACGTTAATCATAAATGTCAGCCTCATCATGCGCTACGCTGAGAGACTATCTGACGTTTTTTTAGCCACGTAAAAGTAGGTACTTCCATGTCGAGTAAGTTAGTACTGGTTCTGAACTGCGGTAGCTCTTCACTGAAATTCGCAATTATCGATGCTGTAAACGGTGACGAGTACCTCTCTGGTTTAGCCGAATGTTTCCATCTTCCAGAAGCGCGTATCAAATGGAAAATGGATGGCGGTAAACAAGAAGCGGCTTTGGGTGCAGGCGCCGCTCACAGCGAAGCTCTTAACTATATGGTTAATACCATTCTGGCACAAAAACCCGAGTTGTCCGAGCAGCTGACCGCAATCGGCCACCGCATTGTTCACGGCGGCGAGAAATACACCAGTTCCGTTGTTATCGACGACTCCGTGATTCAGGGTATCAAAGATTCCGCTTCTTTTGCACCGCTGCATAACCCGGCCCACCTGATCGGTATCGCTGAAGCGCTGAAATCCTTCCCTCAGCTGGCTGATAAAAACGTTGCCGTGTTCGACACCGCGTTCCACCAGACCATGCCGGAAGAGTCTTACCTCTACGCCCTGCCGTACAAGCTGTACAAAGAGCACGGCGTTCGCCGCTACGGTTTCCACGGCACCAGTCACTACTATGTGACTCAGGAAGCCGCAAAAATGCTGAATAAGCCGGTAGAAGAACTGAACATCATCACCTGCCACCTTGGCAACGGCGGTTCCGTTTCCGCTATCCGTAACGGCGAGTGCGTTGACACCTCTATGGGTCTGACCCCGCTGGAAGGTCTGGTGATGGGTACCCGTACCGGTGACATCGACCCGGCAATCATCTTCTTCCTGCATGACAATCTGGGCATGAGCGTTGAAGAGATCAACAAAATGCTGACCAAAGAGTCCGGCCTGCTGGGCCTGACCGAAGTCACCAGCGACTGCCGTTATGTTGAAGACAACTACGAAACCAAAGCGGACGCTAAACGTGCAATGGACGTTTACTGCCACCGCCTGGCGAAATATATCGGTTCTTACACCGCACTGATGGACGGTCGTCTGGACGCGGTAGTCTTCACCGGCGGCATCGGTGAAAACGCGGCGATGGTGCGCGAGCTGTCTCTGGGCAAACTGGGCGTGCTGGGCTTTGAAGTTGATCACGAGCGCAACCTGGCCGCACGTTTTGGCAAGTCCGGCTTTATCAACAAAGAGGGTACCCGCCCGGCGGTGGTCATCACCACCAACGAAGAGCTGGTTATCGCTCAGGACGCACTCCGCCTGACAGCCTGATTCTCCCACCGCCAGCGCTTGCTGGCGGTGTTGTTTTCTGAGTCTCGCGAGCGAGCCGCTCGCGAAAACGAAAGAGGTTATACCGTGTCCCGTACAATTATGTTGATCCCTACCGGAACCAGCGTCGGCCTGACCAGCGTCAGCCTCGGTGTGATCCGCGCTATGGAACAAAAAGGCGTCCGCCTTAGCGTCTTCAAACCTATCGCCCAGCCGCGTACCGGCGGCGATAAGCCTGACCAGACCACCAGCATCGTGCGTGCGAACTCCACCATCCCTGCGGCCGAGCCGCTGCGCATGAGCCACGTTGAGACGCTGCTGTCCAGCAATCAGCAGGACGTGCTGATGGAAGAGATCATCGCCAACTACCACGCGAGCAGCAAAGACGCTGAAGTGGTGCTGGTTGAAGGCCTGGTCCCGACGCGTAAACACCAGTTCGCCCAGTCGCTGAACTATGAAATCGCCAAAACCCTGAATGCCGAAATCGTCTTCGTCATGTCTTTGGGCAACAACTCGCCGGAGCAGATGAAAGAGCGCATTGAGCTGGCCCGTAGCAGCTTTGGCGGCAGCAAAAACAGCAACATCACCGGCGTTATCATTAACAAACTGAATGCCCCGGTTGATGAACAGGGCCGCACCCGCCCTGACCTGTCTGAGATTTTCGACGACTCTTCTAAAGCAAGCATCGCGAACGTCGATCCGAAAGAGCTGTTTGCCGACAGCCCGCTGCCGGTGCTGGGCTGCGTGCCGTGGAGCTTCGACCTGATTGCCACCCGTGCAATCGACATGGCTCGCCACCTGGACGCAACCATCGTTAACGAAGGCGATATCAAAACCCGCCGCGTTAAATCCGTGACCTTCTGCGCGCGCAGCATTCCGCATATGCTGGAACACTTCCGTCCGGGCTCTTTGCTGGTCACTTCCGCAGACCGTCCGGACGTGCTGGTTGCCGCATGCCTGGCCGCCATGAACGGCGTTGAAATCGGCGCAATCCTGCTGACCGGCGGCTATGAAATGGACGCGCGCATCAGCAAACTGTGCGAACGCGCATTTGCGACCGGCCTGCCGTTATTTATGGTTGAAACCAACACCTGGCAGACCTCTTTGAGCCTGCAGAGCTTCAACCTGGAAGTGCCGACCGACGACCACCAGCGTATCGAGAAAGTGCAGGAATATGTGGCAAGCCACATCGATGCAGACTGGATCGAATCCCTGACCGCCGCCTCCGAGCGCAGCCGTCGTCTCTCGCCGCCTGCGTTCCGCTATCAGCTGACCGAACTGGCCCGTAAGGCCGGCAAACGCGTTGTGCTGCCGGAAGGCGACGAGCCGCGTACCGTGAAAGCGGCCGCTATCTGTGCTGAACGCGGTATCGCGACCTGCGTACTGCTGGGTAACCCGGATGAGATCACCCGTGTTGCTGCGGCGCAGGGCGTTGAGCTGGGCGCAGGCATCGAAATCGTCGATCCGGAAGTGGTTCGCGAAAGCTACGTTGCCCGCCTGGTTGAGCTGCGTAAGAGCAAAGGCATGACCGAAGCGGTTGCCCGTGAGCAGCTGGAAGACAACGTGGTTCTCGGCACCCTGATGCTGGAACAGGACGAGGTCGATGGCCTGGTTTCCGGTGCGGTGCACACCACGGCGAACACCATTCGCCCGCCGTTGCAGCTGATCAAAACCGCGCCTGGCAGCTCGCTGGTCTCCTCCGTCTTCTTCATGCTGCTGCCTGAACAGGTCTACGTTTACGGCGACTGCGCGATTAACCCGGATCCAACCGCAGAACAGCTGGCAGAGATCGCCATTCAGTCTGCGGATTCCGCGACCGCTTTCGGTATCGAACCACGCGTTGCGATGCTCTCCTACTCCACCGGCACCTCTGGTGCAGGCAGCGACGTTGAGAAGGTCCGCGAAGCAACCCGTATCGCTCAGGAAAAACGCCCGGATCTGGTTATCGACGGCCCGCTGCAGTATGACGCCGCGGTAATGGCGGACGTAGCAAAATCCAAAGCGCCAAACTCCCCTGTTGCGGGCCGTGCGACCGTGTTCATCTTCCCGGATCTGAACACCGGAAACACCACCTACAAAGCGGTACAGCGCTCTGCTGATCTGATCTCCATCGGGCCGATGCTGCAGGGCATGCGCAAACCGGTTAACGATCTGTCCCGTGGCGCACTGGTGGACGATATCGTCTACACCATCGCGCTGACGGCGATTCAGTCTTCTCAGCAGGACTAAGCTTCGCTAATAAGAAAAGGCCGCATAAAGCGGCCTTTTTTTCGCTGTTACAGCAGCTCCCGCGCCGCCTTGACAATATCGTCTGCCGTCAGGCCATACTCTTTTTGCAGATAGTCCTGCGTCCCTACCTGACCATAGCGCTCCTTTACGCCCACGCGCCGCATTGGCACCGGGCACGTCTCTACCAGCACCTCCGCCACCGCCGATCCCAGCCCGTTGTGAATACTGTGGTTTTCGCAGGTCACGATGCGCCCGGTTTTCTCAGCGTAGTTTTTCACCAGCATGCGGTCGATGGGCTTGAGGGTAAACATATCGATTACCGCAGCCCTAACGCCCTGCTCCGCCAGCGTTTGCGCCGCTTTTAGCGCTTCTGCCACCATGATCCCATTGGCGATAAGCGTGATATCCTCGCCGTCGCGCAGCACGTTGCCCTTGCCGATGGTGAATGTTGCGCCCTCGTCGTAAATCTTCACCGCCTGTTTGCGGATAGTGCGTACCCAGTAGAAGCCTTCAAGCGTCATCAGCTGGTTGAGGATCTCCTTAAACATCGTCGCATCCGTCACCTCCAGCACGACGGAATTTGCCAGCCCGCGCACGATGCCCATATCCTCAAACGACATATGGGTGCCGCCGTTATGGCAGGCCGTTACCCCCGCGTCCGAAGCGATGACCTTCACATTGTTACGCTGGTAGTCCAGCGACATAAACAGCTGATCGAAGCAGCGGCGGCTGGCAAACGCGGTAAAGGTATGGACAAACGGTTTACGCCCGGTAAGCGAAAGCCCGGCCGCCACGCCAATCACGTTCGCCTCCATGATGCCGCAGTTAATCACCTGCTGCGGATAATCACGCTGCACCCCGTCCATCGCCATCGAGCTCATCAGGTCCGCTTCAAGAGCGATAATTTCGCTGCCATCGGCGATCTGCTGCTGTACAAAGCCCGCGTAAACCTTACGCATCTCAATGCTGTCAATTGTCATCTGTCGCCTCCAGCTGTGCGATGGCCTGTTCCAGCGCCTGTTTTGAAGAATCCGTCAGGCGGATGTGATGTGAATTGCTAAGCTGCTCCAGGTACGGCACGCCCTGCCCTTTGATACTGTCCAGGATCACCGCCAGAGGGCGATCGTCGCGGCTGCGAGCGGGTTTCACCGTCTCCAGCAATCCGCTGATATCGTCTCCTTTCACCGTTTGCACGTCGAAACCGAAGGATCTGAATTTCCCTTCAAGGTCAAAGGCGCAGATGATTTCATCCAGCTCGCCGTCCAGCTGCTGCTTGTTCCAGTCGATAAATACGGTGAGGTTGCTGAGCCGGTGGTGGGCGATAAACTGAAACGCCTCCCAGCACTGGCCTTCGTTAAGCTCGCCGTCGCCCACGATGCAGAACACTCGATTGCCGCGCCCGGCAAGCTTATGTGAAAGCGCCATGCCGGCAGCTATAGAGATACCCTGTCCAAGCGAGCCGGTAGTTGCATCCACGCCGCGCGTTTTCAGGCGGTCGGGATGGCTTGGCAGCCGGGTACCGTTTTCATTCAGCGTCGACAGCTGCTCAACCGGAAAATAGCCTTTAAGCGCCAGCGTGCTGTACAGCGCCGGACCCGCGTGCCCTTTCGACAGCACGAAGTAGTCCCGCTCCGCCCAGTCCGGATCCCCCGGATCGATACGCATCACATCGCCATACAGCACCGCCAGCGTCTCGACCACCGACATGCTGCCGCCATAGTGCCCGAAGCCGAGCTGGGTCAACGCCTTCAGCGTTTCCACGCGGATATTGCGCGCAAGCGCCGCGATCTCTGCCAGATTACTCATTCTTTCGCCCCCGTATCGTTTTCAGTTTGTGCCGCCGTCTGGCCCTTGTTTTTACCCAGATAGTTAAAGCCCACCAGTATCACGAACACGCCGACAACCAGCGCGGTGATCCCGGCCGGGGACATAAAGCGCGCCAGATTACCCAGCACGATACCCACCACGCCAAAGTCCGCATCCGAGAAGGTGGTGTTGGCAAAACCCAGCGCGCCAAGTACCGGCAGCAGCAGAACGGGCAGGAAGGTGATCAGCAGCCCGTTGGCAAAGGAGCCAAGCATGGCGCCGCGTCGCCCTCCGGTAGCGTTACCGAAGACGCCCGCCGTAGCGCCGGTGAAGAAGTGAGGCACCACGCCCGGCAGAATCAGCACCAGCTTCATTTGCCCAAGCAGGAACAGCCCCACCAGCCCGCCGAGGAAGCTGAAGAGAAAGCCAATCAGCACGGCATTAGGCGCATAGGGATAGACAACCGGACAATCCAGAGCCGGACGCGCGTTCGGCACCAGTTTTTCTGAAAAACCGGTAAACGCCGGCACGATTTCCGCCAGAATCAAACGCACGCCTTGCAGGATGATGAATACGCCCGCCGCAAAGGTAATCGCCTGAATAATTGAATAAACGAGGAAGTTCTGCCCGCCGCTGAGCTGGCTTTCCACATACTCTTTGCCCGCGCAGACGGCAAGGATCATGTAAATCACGATCATCGTCAGCGAGATGGAGATGGAGCTGTCGCGCAGGAAGCTCAGGTTCTTCGGCAGATTCATCTCTTCCGTGGAACGCGATCCCTTGCCGCATTTGCTGCCGATCCAGCCTGACAGCACATAGCCCAGCGTGCCGAAGTGACCGAAGCCGATATCGTCCGTACCGGTGATCCGCCGCATGTAACGCTGCGCAATCGCCGGGAAAAACGCCATAATCAGCCCGAGGATTAGCGACCCGGTAAACACCAGCGCCACGCCTTCAAATCCGGCAACGGTGAGGATCACGCCGATCATGCAGGCCATATAGAAGGTATGATGGCCCGTCAGGAAGATATATTTCAGGCGCGTAAAGCGGGCGACGATAATATTCGCCACCATCCCGAACGCCATGATCAACGCCGTGGATGCGCCATATTTTTCCAGCGCAATAGAAACGATGGCCTCATTGTTAGGAATGATCCCCTGAATATTAAAGGCATGTTCAAACATGCCGCCCAGAGGATTTAACGAGCTGACTAAAACGGTTGCCCCGCCGCCCAGAACAATAAAACCTAATACCGTTTTAATAGAGCCTTTCACCACATCAGAAAAAGACTTTCTTTGCGCAACCAGGCCAATCAAAGCAATTAACCCAACCAGAATAGCGGGCACTTTCAGTATATCAACTATAAAATTAAGCGTTTCCAGGATAAACATATCCACCTCGCCATTTCAGGATTAACGGTTGGCAAAATAAGCGCTGAGCTTACTTTCCAGCTCGTTGATATCGATAATGTTGGTCAGCACTACCAGCTTGTTATCCGGAACGCTGGCGCTGGCGGCGATATCTTTCGCCATGACAAACAGGTCTGCCGCTCCAGGCGTTGCAGAAGACAAATCCGAGTGCTCAACCTCCGCCTCGATATTCATTTTTTTGAGCACTTTTTTAATATTCATCTCGACCATAAAACTGCTGCCAAGGCCCGAACCGCAAATAGCCATAATTTTCATTATATTTTCCTTTCATCAGGTATGAGTACAGCCGCACCGCATTTAAAATGCAATGTAGATATTCAGGACAGAAAACTAAATCAGTAACGATTAATTATATTTTTAATATCCTCCACGGCTTTCGCTTTATGTAATAACTTCATATCCTCGTCATTAGAAAATAATTCCGCCAGCGCGGCTATTGTTTCAATATGACTGTGGTTATCGGGGGCAGCGAGCATAATTATTACCGCCACAGGATCGTTGTCCGCAGATGCAAAACTCACGCCTTTGTTAAGCTTCAGCAGGGAGAGTCCCAGCCCCAGCGCCCCTTCTTCCGGGCGGGCATGAGGCATCGCAAGGCCAGGCGCCAGAACATAATAGGGACCGAGCAGGCGATGCTGCCGCATGATGGCGGTGAGGTAGTCCGGGGTGATGACTTTCGCTGCCAGCAGCGGCTGCGCGCAAATTTCCAGCGCCTTCTTCCAGCTGCAGACCTCCTCCTGCACGTTAATGGTGCCGTCGTGTAACCAGCGATTGAGCACGTTTTTCTCCTTTTGGTTATGAAACGGACCAGCAAGATGGGCAAACTTTATTCAACGCCTCGCCTGCTGACAGTGATGATAGTCACAAAGATAGCGCTACCAAAAACAATCATGCAAATTTGTGATAGCGCTATCAGATCGCAATCATTCCATGAAAACTCGCCGGTCAGGGGGATTTCCAGCGTATACTTGAGTACTATTTCCCCTGTAGATTCAGGGGTGAAGACGTCATGACAACGATAAAAACAGGCATAACCATGTCCATTACCCGAAAGCGACGAAGTACAGGGAAGGTGACGCTCGCCGATGTGGCCCAGCTGGCCGGGGTCGGCACCATGACCGTATCGCGCGCCCTTCGCACCCCGGATCAGGTCTCAGACAAACTACGCGAGAAAATAGAAGCCGCCGTAGCCGAGCTGGGCTACATGCCCAATCTGGCTGCCAGCGCGCTGGCTTCGGCATCCTCCTACACCATCGCGATGGTGGTGCCAGGCCTTGCCGAATCCGGCTGCACCGAAATGTTTGCCGGTCTCCAGCAGATACTGCAGCCGGCGGGCTACCAGATAGTGCTGGCGGAATCGCAGCATCGGCTGGAGCAGGAAGAAAAGCTGCTTGAGACGCTGCTGACCTCCAACCTGGCAGCAGCGATTCTGCTCAGCGCGGATCACAGCGATACCGTGCGGAACTGGCTGACCCACGCCAGTATTCCGGTGCTGGAGATCGGCGCAACGCGTGAGGATCCTATCGATATGAATATCGGTATTGATAACGTTGCGGCGATGTTTGAGCTGACCGAAATGCTCATTAAACGCGGCTATCAGAATATCGGCCTGCTGTGCGCCAGGCAGGAACAGTGGATTTTTCAGCAGCATCTTCAGGGCTGGTACAAAGCGATGTTACGCCATCATATGTCGCCTGACCGGGTCATTAATGCCGCCGCGCCGCCGGTTTTCTCCACCGGTACTGCCCAGCTACCCGAATTTTTGCTCGCCTGGCCGGAGCTGGATGCGCTGGTCTGCGTCTCCGACGAGCTGGCCTGCGGCGCGCTGTATGAGTGCCAGCGCAGGCGCATCAAGGTCCCGGATGATTTGGCGATTGTTGGCTTCGGCGACAGCGACGTAAGCCGCGTGTGCCAGCCTGCGCTTACCACCATCGCGGTGCCGCATCGTAAGATCGGCATTGAAGCTGGTCGGGCGCTGCTGGCAAGAATTAACGACGAGCCCTGGGATGCAAACCCGACGATTGCCTCATCCTTATGTATGAGGGAGAGCTGCTAAACGCTCAAAATACGGCGGATAACGCACGCTTATCCGCCCTGCCGAACGCCCTTACTTTACCCGTCCAGACCCCTTCTAATCTGCAGTCAATCACAAAATAAACATCGCTTTTTTGCCCTTTCTTGACAACCTGAAGGAGTAATGGCAAATCTGCTTCACCGATTGAGCAAATGTAATGGCAATGCTAATAAAAAGCTTCATTTTGGTTTCTTAACGTTAAAAACATAACTTCTGCCTCCGTTAGCAGCCAGCGAGGCGATCATCATGTCCAGGTCAGCGAGGAACAGAAATATGCGTTACCCTACAATGTTCAAAGCATCCCTTTTGGCCGTATTGGGTTTTACCGGTCTGGCGCAGGCGCAAGACGCGGCGACCGTGGCTTTTTTAATGCCCGATCAGGCTTCCACCCGTTACGAACAGCATGATTTTCCTGGCTTTAAAGCAGAACTGAGCAAGCTCTGCCAGCAGTGTAAAGTCATCTATCAGAACGCCAACGCTAACGCCTCCCTGCAGCAGCAGCAGTTTAACTCGGCGATTGCGCAAGGCGCGAAAGTGATTGTGCTGGATCCCGTCGACTCCTCCGCCGCGGCGGGGCTGGTCGAAATCGCTCACTCGCAGGGGGTAAAAGTGATCGCTTACGATCGCCCCATCCCCGACAAGCCGGCAGACTTCTATATCTCTTTTGATAACGAAGGTATTGGTTACGCCATTTCCACTTCTCTGGTCGAACACTTAAAAGCGACGAACGTCCCTGCCGGAGCGGGCGTGCTTGAAATCAACGGTTCGCCAACGGATGCCGCAGCGGGGCTTATTCGCGATGGTATTCACCGCGGGCTGAAAGATTCCGGCTACAAAACGCTGGCGGAATTCGATACGCCGGAGTGGGCGCCGCCGAAAGCGCAGGAGTGGACTGCAGGCCAGATCACCCGCTTTAGCGACCAGATTAAAGGCGTGGTTGCCGCGAATGACGGCACGGGCGGCGGCGCTATCGCCGCGTTTAAAGCAGGCGGCGTACAGCCTGTTCCTCCGGTTACCGGCAACGATGCCACTATCGCCGCCTTACAGTTAATTATTGCCGGCGACCAGTACAACACCATTTCTAAACCTTCGGAAATCGTTGCCGCCGCTGCGGCGAACGTCGCCGTGCAGTTAATTAACGGCCAGACGCCAAAAGCCAGCTCCACCCTCTATAACACGCCGTCGCAGCTGTTTGTTCCGGCGGTTATTACCGCCAAAAATATCAAGGCAGAGATCTTCGATAAAAAAATTCAGACGCCGGAGCAGGTCTGTACCGGTGAGTATCAGCAGGCCTGTAAAAAACTGGCTATTAACTGAGTAACGATCGGTGCGTCCGTAGAGCGCTTTGCGGACGCACAAAGAATAGAAAGGTTCTGGCTATGTTAAGAGAAAATAACCTCGCGCCCCGCACGGAAAAACCGCTGCTTAAGTTAAGCAAGATCTCTAAAAATTTTGGTGCCGTTTCGGCCCTGACGGATATCGATCTCGACGTCTACGCCGGCGAGGTTGTCGCGTTAGTCGGCGACAACGGCGCAGGCAAATCTACGCTGGTGAAGATATTAGCCGGCGTGCATCAAGCCTCATCCGGCACGATTGAATTTGAAGGTGAAAAGATAACTCTCGACAGCCCTGGCAAGGCGCTGGAATACGGCATTTCTACCGTCTTTCAGGATCTGGCGTTATGCGAAAATCTGGACGTGGTGGCGAATCTGTTTCTCGGTCATGAGCTGTCGGCCTGGCAACTGGATGAGGTGGCAATGGAGGTTCGCGCCTGGACGCTGCTCAAAGAGCTGGCGGCGCGCATTCCTTCGGTACGCGAACCCGTCGCTTCTTTATCCGGCGGCCAGCGTCAAACCGTCGCCATTGCGCGCTCGCTGCTGCTGAATCCGAAGATAGTTATGCTGGATGAGCCTACCGCCGCGCTTGGCGTCGCGCAAACCGCAGAGGTGCTCAACCTTATTGAACGCGTGCGCGAGCGCGGGCTGGGCGTGATTATTATCAGCCATAACATGGAGGACGTGCGGGCCGTGGCGGACCGTATCGTCGTGTTACGTCTGGGCCGCAACAAAGGTATTTTCACCCCGGAGGCCACCAACCAGGATTTAGTTGCCGCGATAACCGGGGCAACGGAGAACGCCGTATCACGCCGGGTGGAAAGAAAAACCCATGAAACTACGCCGGGGGCGCGCTGAGATGAATACGACCACAAAAAAACCGCTCAATCCCGAAACAACGTTAGATCGCAGCGATGAACGCGTTCATCACCAGGATAATATTCTCGGCCTGCTGCGCGGCTATATTAACCGCATTAAAACCGGCGACTTAGGGATGATACCCGTCGTGCTGGGCCTTATTATTATCTCCGCGGTCTTTACCGTGCTTAACCCTGTTTATCTGGCTCCGAACAACCTCGTCAATATGCTGTTTGACTGCGCCACGGTCGGATTTATTTCGCTGGGCATCGTCTGCGTGCTGCTGCTGGGGGAGATAGATCTCTCGGTAGGATCGATGAGCGGCCTGGCGTCAGCCATCATCGGCGTGCTGTGGGTTAATCAGGGCTGGCCTGTAGCGGGCGCAATAGCCGTCGCGCTCGCGGTCGGCGCGGTCGTAGGCCTGCTTTACGCCGAACTTTACAGCCGTTTAGGTATGCCAAGCTTCGTGGCCACGCTTGCCGGGCTTCTGGCGCTGTTGGGGATGCAGCTTTATATTCTCGGGCCGTCGGGCAGCATCAATCTCCCCTACGTTTCCCCGCTGGTGCGCTTTGGTCAGGTTCTGGTTATGCCCGGCTGGCTGGCGCATATTTTTGCGCTGTTGCCCGGCGTTATCATGCTCGCGCAAGGGTTGCGCACCCGCGTGCGGCGGGCAGAGGTAAATCTCTCTTCCGAACCTCTCAGCGCGCTGTGGATGCGCACTATTTTTATGACTGCCGTATTTGAATTCATAGTGTTTTATCTCAACACCGGCCGCGGCGTTCCTTGGGTTTTCGGCCTGTTTATCCTCGTGGTGGTGGTACTCAACTATGCGCTCAAGCGAACAAAATGGGGCCGTTCGATGTTTGCGGTTGGCGGTAATCGCGAAGCCGCTCGCCGCTCGGGTATCAACGTGCGGGGCATTTACATTAGCGCATTTATGATTTGCTCAGTGCTCGCCACCACCGGCGGAATTCTTGCCGCATCGCGCCTGGCATCCGCCAGCCAGCAGGCCGGGACGGGGGATGTTAATTTAAACGCCATCGCCGCGGCGGTAATTGGCGGCACCAGCCTGTTTGGCGGTCGGGGCAGCGCGTACTCCGCCCTGCTGGGCATTATTGTTATCCAGTGTATTTCCAACGGCCTGACGCTGCTTAACCTGCCTTCGTCATTGCGGTACATGATAACCGGCGGCGTTCTGGCAATCGCCGTGATCGTGGACTCGATGGCCCGGCGCTCGCGCGTGAGCCACGGCCGCGCCTGAGGCCGGTAAAACAGGAAGCGCAGAAAGACGGGTCAGCAGACCGTTTACTCTCCCGGGATAATTTCTGCGCTTCCATGTTTGTCAGCAGCTACCGGCAGGCACCGGCTGCCTGCGAGGCTGCATGGCATAAATGAGTTCGTTAAGCGTCGCGTAGCGCCCTGCCGCCGCCGAAAACTTTGCCTCCTGACAATCACGAGCCACGACAAAAGTTTTTATCCCGGCCCGATCGGCGGCGATAAATCCGTTCAGGCTGTCTTCAATCACCAGGCACTCACCGGCTTCCAGGCCCAGCCTGCGCAAGGCCGTAAGGTAGACGGCGGGATGGGGTTTGCCGGAATGTTCATCGTCAGCGCTGCAAACCACCTCAAAACGCTCCCATAGCGCCAGCCTGTCAAACACGGCCGCGATGATCTGCCGGCTGGATGAGGTTGCCAGCGCCATGCGATAGCCTTTGGCCTGGAAACAGCGTAAAGCCTGATACAGCCCGCTCATCGCCATACCCCGGCTTCTGACGGACCCGCAAACCTGCGCCACAATGTGTTCCTCAAGCCGCTGCGGCTGAATCCGCAGAGAATATCTTTCGCACCAGCTGCGCGCGATTTCATCGATACGTTTTCCTTTCGTGTACCTTTCGCACTCCTGCGCGGTGATAGCTATCCCAAGGCCCGCAAGCACCTCAATTTGCGCATCCTGCCAGAAGCCCTCGGAGTCGATAATGACGCCGTCCATATCAAAAATAACCGCCTGCACGCTCATTGCTGTTCCATTTTTTTGCGGCTGGCAGATGCCAGCCGTCAACTTATTACGATGCCCTGACCGTCGCTTTTGCAGCGTCGGCAGCATAACTCTCAAAGCCCGGCTGTTCGACACGGATAAAGTGGCACAGGAAGAAGGCGATGATATACAGCGCGGTATAGGCGATAACGACGCCGATGGTGCTGAAATAAGGCAGTAGCACAACCGCAATGGCCGGGGCAAGGAAGTTGGACAGGCCCGCAGAGAGGTTGTAGACCGAAATAGCTGCCCCTTTATGACGCGGTTCAAGCGCCGGGAATACCGCCGCCATCGGCACAAACGCCGCGACGAAAATCCCCAGTGCGATGGCGGGAATCAGCGCCATCGCGAAGTTATGGCCGAAGTGCTGCGGCACATAGTAGAAAGCGAGGCTGGAAAGGGCCATGCCGATGCAGCCAAACCAGCGGACAACGCGCATCCAGCCCATTTTTTCGGCCACGATCCCCCAGAAAATATTGGAGAAAATGGTCGTAAAGAAGAATACCGCCCAGACCTGCAGCCATTCGGAGGTGGTAAAGCCCAGCTCATCGACGAACATCAGCGGCATAATCACCGCAAAACCGAACAGGGAAAGGGTGTTGATGATACGCACCATGCTCGAATACATAATGCTGCGGTTGGTATACAGCAGGGTAATGGCGCGGCTCAGCTCATTAAATTTCTCGCGGGTGGTGAGATTGTGCATATGCGTCGGGGTCTGCACCTTACGCAGCGAGATCGTCGCAATCAATCCGCCTGCCAGGCAGAAGAACAGCGCCATCCACAGCGTACCGAGCTCTCCCACCAGCGGGATAGTGAAGCTTGGAATGTAGCTGCCGGCCACGCCGATGCCGATCGAATAAACCGCCCAGTACCAGCCAAGCGCCGAACTGGCGTTCTCGCTCTTCACGTTATGGATAATCACCACGATGAAGGAGTAAAGGAACAGCGGATAGGCAAACCCACGGATACCGTAGAACAACAGGATCAGCGGATAGTTTGCGTGACCCAGACCGAAGGTCAAAAACAGAACATGGAAAACGCACCACAGCACAAAACCGATAAACATGGTTTTCTGCGGCGTAATAATTTCGGCCACTACGCCGGAAACCCAGGCGGACAGCGCCGCGGCAAGGCCATAGAGCGTAAAGGCGAAAGAGGCCTGCGCCGGAGAAAAACCCAGCTCTTTAATGTAGTGGGACAGGAATGCCAGCTCAAAGCCGTCGCCGGTCATAAACACGGCGATGGCGATGTAGCCCCACAGCAGGTGAAGCGGTAATCCAAACCACTGTTTGTTAGCAATGGACATAGTGACCTCGTTTTTTGTGTACAGGGTATATCCCGGCCGTAGCCGGGAGTTTTTTTATTATTAAAATCAGAAGGTTCTATAATTCAGATCGTTAAGATAAAGGGCGTTAAACTGCGTATATCTCTGCATCAGGCTTGCATGCCGCTCAGGACGGGCAAGCCACCGCTGGTAGATTTCCGGTTTTTTACAGACCGTTTCCGCATCTTTACCTGTCGCCAGGCAGGCCAGCCGCGCGGCGCCCAGCGCGCCGCCGGTTTCACCGCCTTTGTGCGTGACGACCGGCATATTAAGAACGTCCGCCAGCAGCTGCGCCCACAGCGGGCTGCGCGCGCCGCCGCCGACCAGCGAACATTGCTGAATATGCGTCCCGCTTTCCTGAAGCACCCGCAGGCCGTCGGCAAGTCCAAAGCTGACGCCTTCCAGCACGGCGTAGCCCATCGTTGCCCGGTTGCTGGCATGCGTCAGGCCGTGGAACATTCCTTTGGCGTTGGGATCGTTATGGGGCGTGCGCTCGCCGGACAGATAGGGCAGAAACAGCGGCGCATTTGCCCTTTCGCTGTCGCTTAGCTGCGCCACCTCTTCCAGCAGCGCCGTTTCGGTGATGCCCACCAGACGGCAAAACCACTGCAGGCAGCTGGCGGCGCTTAACATCACGCTCATCTGATGCCAGCGGTCGGGTAATACGTGGCAAAACGCGTGGACGGCGGAGGCCGGCGCCGGGCGATACGCCTCATTCACCACGAACAACACGCCGGACGTGCCCAGCGAAATAAAGGCATCGCCCGGATCCACCGCCCCTACGCCAATCGCGCTGACCGCGTTATCGCCGCCGCCTCCGGCCACCGCGACTGACGGGTTAAGCCCCCATCGTTCGGCGATTTCCGGCGTGAGCAGCGCTGAAACCTCACAGCCTTCCACCAGCCTCGGCATGTTGCGCCTTGAAAAGCCGCACTTAGCAAGCAGGCTGTCTGACCAGTCACGCCTGGCGACATCAAGCCATAGCGTGCCTGCGGCATCGGACATATCGGAGATTTTTTCCCCCGTCATCCTGTAACGCAGGTAATCTTTCGGCAGCAAAACCGTCGCGACGCGTTTGAAATTCTCTGGTTCATGCCTGCGAACCCAAAGCAGCTTCGGCGCCGTAAAGCCCGGCATGGCGAGATTGCCGGCGACGGAATGCAGCTCCGGAGCAATCTCCTCCAGCTCCGCGCACTCTAAGGCGCTGCGGGTATCGTTCCACAAAATAGCGGGACGAATGACTTCTCCCTGCGCGTCGAGCAGCACCGCGCCGTGCATCTGCCCTGAGAGGCCGATAGCTTTTATCGCCGACCAGTGCTGTCCGCATTTCTCTTTGAGCGTGGCCATCAGGTAGTCGGTGGCTTCCCACCAGGCCTGCGGACTTTGCTCTGACCAGTGCGGATGAGGCCGCTGAATAGTCAGCGGCGCGCTGTGGCTGGTAACGATGTCGCCGTTCTCGTCAATGACCAGCGCCTTAACTTCAGAAGTGCCGAGATCGATGCCTAAGTACATGGTTCACCTCTTAGCGGATCAGCGCATAAACGGACTGGATTTTTTCACGCAGCAGAGCGGTGAAATCTTCCCGCTGCGCCAGTTCACCAAACAGCGCTTTATCGCCGGCAAAGAGCGCAATGGGATCTTCGGCGTTAAACATGGCGTGTACCGCTTGCGCGTCCAGAATGCCGTCCTGGTATTCGTAAGGCAGCCGCCCTGCATGCCACTGCTCCATAAAGACAAAGAACAGCGCAGGCAGCATTGCGGTGGCGTGCGGGACGGCGCCGCGCCGGTAGCATTCGATCATCGTCGGGGTAATCATCGCCGGAATCTTGGAGAAACCGTCCGCCGCCACACGCTGGTTGGTATCTTTGATGTACGGGTTGGTGAAGCGCTTGAGGACCACATCGCGGTATTGCGGCAGGTCGATACCGTTATTGCCAAGGCATGGGATCACATCTTCCGTGACGTAGCGATCGGCAACGGCGTAAATGGCGTCGGTCAGCGTGCTTTCATGGATAAACTCCTTGCCCATCAGCGTACCGGCCCAGGCGATGCAGCTGTGGGAAGCGTTGAGAATGCGGATTTTCGCCTCTTCGTAAGGGATAACCGAGTCAACCATCTCCACGCCCACCGCTTCGAGTGCGGGCCGCCCGTCGCGGAAGTTATCCTCAATCACCCACTGGATAAAGGTTTCGCCCATCACCGGCGCTTTATCATCAATGCCGGTTTTCTCTTTAATGCGCGCAGGCAAGTCGGCCGCCGGACGCGGCGTGATGCGGTCCACCATCGTATTCGGGCAGGTGGCGTTGGCTTTCAGCCAGGCGATAACGGCCTGTTTGCCTGTCAGGGTGAGAAATTCCACCAGCCCGTCGTGGAACCGCTCGCCGTTATGCCGCACGTTATCGCAGTTGAGCAGCGTTAACGGACCGGCGTTGTTCGCCATGCGCTGTTCAAGAATGCGGGTGATGACGCCATAAATGGTTTTGATGCCGCCCTGCAGATCGCAGGCTAAATCAGCGTTGCTGACCTCCAGCCTGTGGGCAGTATTGAGGTAGTAGCCCCCTTCAGTCACGGTAAAGGCGATAACTTTTGTTTCAGGCTTCGCGCCTTCGGCAATCAGGGGCTGGAGATCCGCCTGCCAGGGCAGCAATTTCTGAATGGAGGTGATTTCTTCATACTCACGCTCCCCTTCCGGGCTGACCGTCTCCAGCACATAGCGCCCATTCCGGGCGGCCAGCGCGGCGACAACATGCTCCGCATCATTACGAATATTGCCGGCGGCGATATGCCAGCGGGTATCTCCTTCAGCAATCAGGCGGTGCAGATACCACGCCTGGTGCGCGCGGTGAAACGATCCCAGACCGATGTGTAACCAGGTATTTTGCGTAGTCATAACGTTGCTCTCCATTCCAGTTGATAAGCAAGACTGTAATTGAACAATTAATTAATTTAAGAGCTTTACATCACAAAAGAGCAAAAGATCTATTTAATTACAAATGACCAATAGCGGATAAAATAGCCTTGCCTGCACCCGCTACACGCGCCAGAATGCAGGGATGCATACGCGGAAAATCTTCCGCACTATCGTTTAAGGCGCTGAAAAAATTGATAACTGAAGAAGATATACGGTTAGATCAGAAGGTTCGTGCCGCGTGGATGTACTACATTGCCGGGCAAAACCAGAGCGAAATCGCCACGCAGCTGGGCACCTCCCGCCCCGTCGTGCAGCGGCTCATCGCCGCAGCGAAAGAAGAAGGCATCGTCTCCATCGGCCTCAGCCATCCGGTCGCCAGCTGTCTGAACTACGCGCAGATGCTCAAAGAGAAATATGACCTGATCGAGTGCAATATCGTACCGGCCTTTACCAGCGATATAACGCTCGACAGCGTTTCCTTCGGCTGCTATCAGCTCATGGAAAAATACCTGCGCGCGGATAACGACAAGGTTATCGGCATCGGCTCCGGCTTAACGCTGAAAAAGACCATCAGACGTATCGACTTCGACAGCCCTAACGCGCGCTGCGTCGCCTTAATCAGCGCCATGGACGCCGAAGGGAAATGTAACTATTACGATGACGTTCCCCTGCTGCTGGCAAGTAAAATTCAGGCTAAGTACTATCAGTGGCCCGCGCCACGCTATGCGCAAACGTCTCTTGAGCACCAGATGTGGTGTTCAAACCGTTTATTCAACAACGTATTAAGCGTCGCACAGGATGCGGACGTTATTTTTGTCGGCATCGGCGCGCTTTCGCAGGAAAGCCCGATATTCAGGGATGGGTTTATTACGTCTGAGCAGCTTGAAACCTTAACGCTGCAGGGCGCGGTCGGTGAAATACTTGGGCGCTTTATTGATGCGCACGGCGAGGTTGTGGAGAGCGATATCAATAACCTGATCACCAGCTATGATATCCGCCGCAGCCAGTGCCCGCGTATCGCCGCAGCCTGCGGAGAAGATAAGCGCTCCACCATTTTTGCCGCGCTTAAGGGCAAATGGGTTAACGGTCTGGTCACCGATGAACACACTGCCCGCTGGCTGCTGACCCGTTGATGCGCCTTTTAAAACGGCGGCTTAAGGCACGAGCGTAGGCGGGATTTCGATACACTGAATTTTAGTGTCGCCGGAATCAATAACAGCAAACACCGCCTCCAGCATGGCGGGCACATCCTGGCGGACCATATCGATATCGTGTCCCAGCAGGGGAACAAACGGGTCCCAGTCAAAACAGCCCATCGGCGGCTGTTGCACGCCCGTTTGTCCGCGCGCGGCCAGCCACTGCACAACGCCTTCAAGCGATATCGTGGAGTTCACAAACAGGCCGTAAACGCCATCTTCCGGAGGCGTAAAGCCGACCAGCGCCGCCTGCACATGTTTTGATGAATAGCCTTCAATAAAGATATTTTTTGCCACCACCGGCAAGCCCATTTGCTGATGAGCTTCACGGAATCCGCGCAGGCGTTCACGGGTGTTGTGGTCATTGCGTCGGCCACCGACAAAAGTTAAAGCAATCTTTTTCCCGAAACGCTTTTCCGCGGTAAGCAGAATGCGTTCGGTAAGCGCCTTCGCCCCGGCATAGTTATCTGAAATGACCGAGGGCGCAAGCGTACCCGGCAGATCGAGATTTAACGTTGGCACGCCCGCCTGCGAGCACAGTTCGGAGATTTCATCAGGCCGCGTCGCGCCGGTCGCAATCACCCATTCCACCTGCCAGGAAAGCATAGTGCGCACCGCTTCAAGCTCCAGATCCGGGTCGCGACGGGTACAGGTGATGATGGGAAACAGACCGCGATCGCGCGCCATTTCCTCAAACTTTTCAACGATTGAACCGAAATAGCGGTTGTCATATTTCGGCACCACCATGCCGATAACGCGTGATTTCTCTTTTCGCAGCAGGCTGGCCTGCCGGTTAACGGCGTATCCCTGCTCCTGCGCCACCTGCGTGACCTTTTCCGCCAGTTTTGCGCTAATGCGGCGCTTCTTCCAGTTGCCGTTGAGGATCGCGCTTACCGCGCTGGCTGAAACGCCCGTCAGTTCCGCCAAATCGTAAATGGTAATTTTCTTTGTTTTCCTGGCGCGTATCACAAATTTTCCTCTCCGTTTTTTATCTTGCTTGCCGCAAATTTCATCTGGTGCTAAATCTGCTCTATCGATTGAGCAAGAGTGACAGCATGACAAATTCTGACTATCTGACAAGGATTATAAAATGAAAAACGCCTTATCCTCTATGAATAGCTCGCTTAGCGGTAAAGTAGCCGCCATTACCGGCGCCGCTTCAGGCATCGGCCTTGAATGTGCAAGAACACTGCTGGCCGCGGGCGCGAAAGTTGTGCTTATCGACCGTGACGGCGAAAAGCTGGAAAAGCTGACGGCGGAAATGGGTGAAAACGCCTTTGCGCTGGTGGTGGATCTTATGCAGCCGGAGCAGGTCGATAACATACTTACCGGCATTCTGGATCGTGCCGGGCGCCTGGATATCTTCCATGCCAACGCCGGGGCGTACATTGGCGGCCCGATAGCGGAAGGCGACCCGGATGTCTGGGATCGCGTGCTGCATCTGAATATTAATGCCGCATTCCGCAGCGTCCGCGCGGTGCTGCCTCACCTTATCGCCCAGAAATCAGGCGACATCATCTTTACCAGCTCCATCGCCGGCGTGGTGCCGGTCATCTGGGAGCCGATTTATACCGCCTCAAAATTCGCCGTGCAGGCGTTTGTGCACTCCACTCGCCGTCAGGTGGCGCAGTATGGCGTGCGCGTAGGCGCGGTCCTGCCGGGGCCGGTGGTAACCGCCCTGCTGGACGACTGGCCGAAGGAAAAAATGGAAGAAGCCCTGGCGAACGGCAGCCTGATGCAGCCGATTGAAGTCGCAGAGTCCGTGTTGTTTATGGTCACCCGCAATAAAAACGTAACCGTTCGCGATCTGGTCATCCTGCCGAACAGCGTCGATCTCTAATCCAGGGAGGAGTGGTGACGAAGATGAAAAATGAAACCGTAGAAAAAAACACGCTGATCGGGGTGGACGTCGGTTCGGGCAGCGTACGCGCCGGGATCTTCGATCTCTCCGGGCAGCTGCTTGCCCACGCCGCGCGGCCTGTCACCCTGCATCGCGATAAGGGAAATAAAGTTGAGCAGTCCAGCAACGAAATCTGGCAGGCGGTATGCCAGAGCATTCGCGAAGCGGTCGGCGCGGCTGGCGTATCACCGGCAAGCGTGAGCGGCATCGGTTTTGATGCCACTTGTTCCCTTGTGGTGCTGGGACAAGACGGCGAGCCGCTGCCGGTGGGGGACGCCAGCGATCCCGAGCGCAATATTATTGTCTGGATGGATCATCGCGCCACCGACCAGGCCGAACGAATTAACGCAACCGGCCATCCCGTGCTGCGATATGTCGGCGGTAAAATTTCGCCGGAGATGGAAACCCCGAAACTCCTCTGGCTGAAGGAGAACCGCCGGGAAGTTTATGATAAGGCCTGGCAGTTTTTCGACCTGGCGGACTTTCTCACCTGGCGCGCCACGGGCGATCTGGCCCGCTCAACCTGCACGGTAACCTGTAAATGGACCTATCTGGCGCACGAAAAGCGCTGGGATCCTGACTACTTCCGTACCATCGGACTCGGTGAGCTGGCGGACGAGGAGTTTATGCGTATTGGTCAGCGCATCCTGGAGCCCGGAACCTCCTGCGGCCAGGGACTCAGCGCGGCTGCGGCCGATGAGATGGGTTTAGCTGTCGGCACGCCCGTCGCCATCGGAATGATTGACGCCCACGCGGGCGGGATCGGCACGGCGGGCGTGGATGATGGCGCGCTGCACAATCTTGCCTGGGTTTTCGGCACCTCCGCCTGCACGATGACCTCCACGGAAAAGCCCGTTTATATTCCCGGCGTGTGGGGTCCTTACTATTCGGCGATGGTGCCGGGCATGTGGCTAAGCGAAGGCGGCCAAAGCGCTGCTGGCGCGGCGATCGATCGGCTGCTGGCGTTCCACCCCGCCGCTGCCGAAGCAAACACGCAGGCTCAGGCGCTCAACGTCCCGCTGCCGGTTTACCTGGCGGATCTGGCGCTGGCTAAGCTCACCGATCCGTCAAAAGCTGTTGAACTGGCTCGCGGTATTCATGTCGTGCCTGAGTTTTCAGGCAACCGCGCGCCGTTTGCCGATCCCCATGCCCGGGCGGCCATCGCCGGATTAGGCATGGAGAGGGATCTGGACAGTCTGCTCGCCCTGTATATCGCCGGCTTATGCGGCATCGGCTACGGACTGCGGCAGATCGTGGATGCGCAGCGCCAGCAGGGCGTTAAGACGGATAAAATCGCCATCAGCGGCGGCGCGGGCCAGCATCCGCTGGTGCGTCAGCTGCTGGCCGATGCCTGCGATCTCCCTATCCTCTCCACGACATGCGGCGAGCCCGTGCTGCTGGGCTCGGCGATTCTGGGAGCCGTCGCCGGCAATATGGCCGCCACCGTCAATGAAGCCATGTCGTCGATGACGAAGCTGGATCGGCAGTTTGAACCCCAGGAGGCTTATCGCCAGACGCACCGGGCGCGCTATGAGAGCTATAAGCTCTTACAGCAGACGGCCAGGACGTTGCGGGATTGCTGAAGGCAGGCGCGGGGATAATATCGCAGGGCGGATAACGCACGCTTATCCGCCCCGGAAGGAAAGGAACTACTCCGCAGCCGTCGCCGACTGCTTCTCATTTTTGGCGTTGCGCGTCATCCACAGCGCCAGCGCCTTCAGCGAATCTGGCGTGAACTCATCGCAGCGGGCGGTGATCTCTTCCGGCGACATCCAGCTTACCTCGCTGATCTCCTCTTCCTGCAGCGCAAACGGGCCATGCGAGACGCAGCTGAACAAACCGCCCCATACACGGCAGTTTTCATCTTCAAAATAGAACTGGCCATGCTCGGCAAAGGGAACCCCGGCGATACCCAACTCTTCTTCCGCCTCGCGGCGCGCCGAATCAAGAAGCTGTTCGTCAGACTGAACGACGCCCCCCGCGGTGGCATCCAGCATGCCCGGCATGAAATCTTTCGTCTCAGTGCGGCGCTGCACCAGAATTTTGCCCATGCCGTCATGAACAACAATATAGGTAGCACGATGGCGTAACCGCTGCGCGCGCATCTGCTCGCGGCTGGCTTGCGCTATCACCTCATTGTCTTCATTGACAATGTCCACCCATTCCGTGCCAACAACATGACTCTGTTCCACCATCGGGAAACCTTCTCTAAAGGGCGCTCTTACGGCGCGTTATCGGTTTTACAAACGGTAAGTTACGGGGTAATGCCGACCTGCGCAATAACCCCATCGTGATTCAGCGTGTGAACGCTCAGAACGCCGTCATTCAACATGCCGTAACTCGCTTCAAAACCCCCTTTTGGCATACTTACGGAGCCCGGGTTGAAGAAGTAAAGCCCGTCACGCTTTTCAGCTACCGGAAGATGAGTATGGCCGAAAATCAGCGCGTCGTGTGGCGCCAAAGGCGGCAAATTATCAGGGCTGAAAAGATGGCCGTGGGTGACAAATAAACGCTGCCCCGGCAACAGAATCTGCGTAAAAGGCGCGGTAATGGGAAAGCGCAGCAGCATCTGGTCAACTTCGCTGTCGCAGTTGCCGCGCACCGCGACGATTTTATCCGCCACGCCGTTAAGCCGCTGCGCGACCGCCGCCGGATCGTAGCCTTCTGGTAAGGCATTGCGCGGCCCGTGATTGAGCAAATCGCCAACCAGGACGAGCCACCGCGCGCCGCTTTGCGCAAAAATTGCCAGCACCTTCTCGGTTGCCGGCAACGACCCGTGAATATCGGAGGCAAACATCAGCTGCATAAATACACCTCTCTTTTAACGCCGGCGGGCTTAATGATAGCGGACAAAGCCGTACCAATCAGCCCGCTCGTTTTGCTGAACGAGCGATATAGCGCTGCACGGAAGCGCGCTGCCACTGGAAAGCCGCGTATTCCTGCAGGCGTTCGGGCACATCGTCTCCGTTTAGAATCAGCCGGTTCAGCATCAGGGCAAGATCGGTATCGGCGATGCACCATTCGCCAAACAGATTCTGCTGGCCGTCTGGCAACAGAGCTTCAACCGTCGAGATAAGTTTCCCGGCCGCCTTCAGGCCCGCATCGCTAAGGGCCGGCTTTTTCGCGCCGCCAAAAACGACATCCGTTGGACGCTCTTCGCGGATCGGCATCAAATCGCTGCGCAGCCAGGCCTGAATCTGGCGGGCACGCGCACGCTTTTCAATGTCGAGAGGATAGATACGCTCCCAGGTTGGCGGCGCAAATCGCTCTTCCAGATATTCATCGATGGCTGAGGATTCGCTGAGGACAAAATCATCCACCGCAAGCACCGGCACGCGGCGCGTAAGATCGTAGCCCTTCCAGCCGGGCTGCAAATTCTGCCCGGCGGCGAGATCGACGGTCTGCAGGGTGAAGTTAAGCCCCTTCTCATTCAGGGCAACATAGACCGAAAGCACATAGGGGCTGAAATAGTCGGCATCGGACCAAAGTGTTATTGCAGGCTGGCTCATTTTTATCCTCGTGATCAACGCTTGCGGCTTCTGAACATATAGCGAAAAACCGTCGCTGTCACCTGAGCAAACTTCAATTTTGGTCTCCCGCCTCATGCCACAAAGCCTATACTGCAAAGGCTTGCCGAAAACTGATATGACGGAGCCTGACCATGATCGATCTCTTCTACGCACCAACGCCAAACGGCCACAAAATCACGCTGTTTCTGGAAGAAACGGGGCTGGATTACCACCTTCATCGCATTGATATTGGCAAAGGGGATCAGTTCAGGCCGGAATTCCTCGCCATCGCCCCGAACAATAAAATTCCGGCGATAGTCGATAATCTGCCCGCCGACGGCAGCGGCCCGTTAAGCATTTTTGAATCCGGGGCGATTTTGCTTTATCTGGCAGAGAAAACGAATTTGCTGCTCAGCAAAGATCTCCGCGAGCGCGCCCATACCCTGCAATGGCTCTTCTGGCAGGTCGGCGGATTTGGCCCGATGCTGGGGCAGAATCATCACTTTAACCACTTTGCGCCGCAAACCGTTCCCTACGCCATTGAGCGCTATCAGGTGGAAACCCAGCGCTTGTATGGCGTGCTCAACAGACAGCTGGAAAAATCGCCGTGGCTGGGCGGCCAGGAATACAGCATTGCTGATATCGCCACTTATCCGTGGACGGTCTCCCACGAACGTCAGCGCATCGATCTGGCTACCTATCCCGCGGTAAAAAACTGGTTTGAACGGATTCGCTCGCGCCCGGCAACGGAGCGGGCGTATCAACAGGCGGAAATCCTCTAAGGGCGCGTGTCTAAATCCTCCCGCTGTGGTGTAATCTGTGGCGGGAAGCTACACACGGAGGAAACCTGCAATGTTATCCCCTCAGCCAGACGCTGTTATTCGCATTAAAAATCTTCGCCTGCGCACTTTTATCGGCATTAAACAAGAAGAGATTGCCAACCGTCAGGATATCGTCGTTAACGTCGCGATTCATTATCCCGCTGACAGGGCCCGCGCCAGTGAAGACATTAACGATGCGCTTAACTATCGCACCATCACCAAAAACATCATTCAGTTAGTGGAGAATAACCGCTTCTCCCTGCTGGAAAAATTAACTCAGGATGTGCTCGATATCGCATGTGACCATCCGTGGGTGTCGTATGCTGAAGTAGAGATCGATAAACTTCACGCGCTGCGTTATGCCGACTCGGTATCAATGACCATGAGCTGGCAAAGATAGGCGCGACCGACAGGAGAGGCGCATGCAGATACTGATCACCGGCGGTACCGGGCTTATTGGCAGCCATCTGGTGCCACGATTGCTGGAAACCGGGCACAGCGTTACCGTGGTGACAAGGGATCCGGACAAAGCTCGTACCAGGCTCGACTCCCGCGTTACGCTGTGGAAAGGGCTTAACGACCATGCAACTCTCGACGGTTTTGACGCCGTCATTAACCTCGCGGGCGAATCCATCGCCGATAAACGCTGGACGGAAATGCAGAAGCAGCGTCTGTGCCAGAGCCGCTGGCAGATCACCGAGCGCCTGGTAGCAATGTTTAAAGCCAGCCAGACGCCGCCTTCCGTTTTCATCTCCGGCTCTGCCACGGGTTACTACGGCGATCTGGGTGAAGTGGTGGTGGCGGAAGATGAACCGCCGCACAATGAATTTACCCATAAGCTGTGCGCACGCTGGGAGCAAATCGCCTGCGGCGCGCAAAGCGAAAACACCCGCGTTTGCCTGCTGCGCACCGGCGTTGTGCTGGCGCCAAAAGGCGGCATTCTGGCAAAACTGCTGCCTCTTTTTCGCTTAGGTCTTGGCGGCCCGGTGGGTAACGGCCGCCAGTATCTTGCCTGGATCCACGTCGAGGATATGGTCAACGGCATTCTCTGGCTGTTGAACAACGATCTGCGCGGCCCGTTCAATATGGTTTCGCCCTACCCCGTACGCAACGAACAGTTCTCTCACGCTCTTGGCCACGTACTGAATCGTCCGGCCTTTATGCGTGCTCCTGCGACAGCGGTGAGGCTGATGATGGGCGAATCTGCGGTTCTGGTGCTGGGCGGACAGCGTGCGCTGCCTAAGCGGCTGGAGGAGTCAGGATTTGGCTTCCGCTATTTCGATCTGGAAGAGGCTTTGGCGGACGTGGTGCGCTAACTGAATGAATAAAAATGCTCATTTTCGCTTATTTAACGTCGACGACATTTTTCAGACCTGTTCTCCCGGTGAAAGGAGCGCCGCCACGATAGATCTGTGCGTAGCGGCGCTTGCGTTTCGTAATTTCGATTTTTATCCACGCCGCCTCCCCTTCATCGTGGAATGCGTTTGCAGCAGCGAAGCACTCTGGCAAATGCTGTTTGATGAAGCAGACGCCTGTTACTGGCTCAGGGATCGTCAGGAAGGTGTCCTGGTCTACGAAGCGACGCCGCACTGCGGATGTTTAAGAACCTACCGTTTCAGGAGTCCCCGCTTCGCACTGCGCGGCGGCACCGATCGTCCCTGGAAAGCTATTGCTACAGAATCAGATTTATATCAGATGCTGGATACGCCTTCGGCAAGGAAAATCTATCGCCGCTGGTATGAGTGGACAGAAACGAAAACCCAGCAGCAGACCGCGCTGGCGCAGGGAAGGATGGCCAATACCAGCGTTAATAAGACCGTTATCTTCTCGGGCGAAGTGGGATGTATAGCCTGCAATGCCCCCGCTACCGGCTACGCCAACACCACCATTGGCAATCCGCCGGACGCCTCCACCCTGGTACAGCTGCCGGTTTGTCAGCATCATCTAAAGCTGGCGGGCGAGGCGCCGAACGTCTTAACGTTTCTGCTGGGAATTTTTAATCTCTCCATGGATCTGCCTCTTACCAGAAGTTGGGAAGCAATTCCGGACGAAATGATCGCTGATATTCATCAGCACGTTGCGGACGAGCTGGAAGGTGAGCCAGGACAGTGCGAGAAACGCAAACGCGGTTGGCTGCTTGAGATTCGGCTAGGTGAAGGCTGGCACTGGCTGCTAAGGCTCAATACCCTGATGGATTACAGCTATATGCTGTTCAGGCCGGATGATAAAAAAGCCGTCTACCGGGCCGATTCAGCGCCGGATCATCCCGACCTGGCGTTTTTCCCCCATCATGAACACTCGCGGCCCGATCGTAAAAGCGATGTCCGAACCACGAGCTTTCTGTACGGTTTGCCCCTGTTTGATATCGTGCGCCTGAAAGCCATCAGTCAGGAAAAGCGCCAGCAGGCAAAACTGTCGCGGACATAATCTGAACGGGCAGATTTTCTGCCCGTTTTCTTACTTCAACGAGCCCGACAAAAACTGCTGCAATCGCGCGCTTTTAGGATTGCCGAACAGCTCGTCCGGCGCGCCCTCTTCTTCTATGCGCCCCTGATGCAGGAAGATCACGTGGCTTGAGACGTGGCGGGCAAAATCCATTTCGTGGGTTACCACAACCATGGTTTTCCCCTCTTCGGCAAGCTTTTGCATGATGCGCAGCACTTCGCCCACCAGCTCCGGATCCAGCGCGGAGGTTGGTTCATCAAACAGCAACACTTCCGGCTCCATCGCCAGCGCGCGGGCAATAGAGACACGCTGCTGCTGCCCGCCGGAAAGGTGCACCGGATATTTCGCCTGCTGGCGCTCGTCAATCCCCACTTTTGCGAGATATTTGATCGCGCGCTCTTTCGCTTCCTGCTTGTTCAGACCCAGCACCTGAATCGGCGCTTCCATAACGTTTTCCAGCACCGTCATGTGGCTCCACAGGTTGAAGTGCTGAAACACCATGGTCAGCCTGGTGCGCAGCAGGCGCAGCTGGTTTTTATCCGCCACTTTCAGCTGACCGTCTTTGTCGCGCACCAGGTTGATGTTCTGGTTGCTCACCGCAATGGTGCCTTCGCTCGGCTTTTCGAGGAAGTTAATGCAGCGCAAAAATGTGCTTTTCCCCGAGCCTGAAGAACCGATGATGCTGATAACATCGCCAGCGTTGGCCTGCAGAGAAACTCCTTTGAGCACTTCATGTTCGCCGTAGCGTTTGTGCAGATCGGTAACGTTTAATTTATTTTCAGCCATGGAAATCACTCAGTGCGAAGAGCTGGGTTTAACATGCTGCATAAAGCGTTTTTCCGCGCGGCGGAACAGGCTTATAAGCACGTAAGAGATAATCAGGTACAACACCGCAGCGATACCGAAGGCGGTAAACGGCTGGTAGGTTGCGGAGTTAATATCACGGGCGATTTTCAGCAGATCCGGCACGGTGGCGGTAAACGCCAGCGCGGTGGAGTGCAGCATTAAAATGACCTCGTTGCTGTACGCGGGCAGTGCGATACGCAGCGCCGATGGCAAAATAATGCAGCGATACATCTTCACGCGTGAAAAGCCGTACGCCCGGGCGGCCTCGATTTCGCCGTGCGGAACCGAGCGGATGGCGCCGGCAAAAATCTCCGTCGTATAGGCGCAGGTGTTTAGCGTCAGCGCCAGAACGGTGCAGTTCAGCCCGCTGCGGAAGAACTCGTTCAGCAGCACGGTGCCCTTCACCACTTCCAGCGTGTACATACCGGAATAAAAGACCAGCAGCTGCACATACAGCGGCGTACCGCGGAAAACATAGGTAAATAGCCAGACAGGGAAAGCGATGAATTTATTGCCTGAGACGCGCCCGATGGCGAGGAACAGCGCCAGAATGCCGCCCATCACTACGGATGAAATCAGCAGCCACAGCGTGATAGCCACGCCGGTGAAGCGGTAGCCATCCGTCCACAGCAGGGATTTCCAGTACTCCTGGATAATATCGATCATAGCTCGGCCCTCTTCACGCCTACAGAGTAGCGGCGTTCAAGCCAGAGCAGCACGCCGTTGGACAGCGTGGTAAACACCAGATAAATGATCCCGGCAACAATCGCAAAATAGAACGGCTGCCAGGTCGTTTTTCCCGCCAGCTGCGTCGCTTTTACCACATCTTCCAGCCCTAATAACGAGACCAGCGCCGTCGCTTTCAGAATGACCTGCCAGTTGTTGCCGATGCCGGGCAAGGCGTAGCGCATCATGGCGGGGAACAGTATGCGGCGGAAGGTTTGCGATGCGGTAAAGCCAAAGGCCGTTGCAGCTTCGATATGCCCCTGCGGCACGGCGAGAAAAGCCCCGCGAAAGGTTTCGGTAAAATAAGCGCCGTAGATAAAACCCAGCGTAATAATGCCGGCTACCATCGGGTCGATATCAAACTGCGCCATGCCTAAGGCGTCGGTAATGCTGTTGAGCAGCATTTGCAGGCCATAGAAAATCAGCAGCATCAGCACTAAATCGGGCACGCCGCGGATAAGCGTGGTATAGCCTTCAAACACCAACGCCAGCGGGCGATTTTTTGATAATTTGGCACCCGCGCCGGCAAGACCAATCACCACGGAGAGAAGAACGGAGCTTAGCGCCAGTTCCAGCGTGACGAGCGCCCCTTTAAATATCACTTCAGAAAAGCCATACAGCATGGTGTGTATCCTGTCGTCAGTGTCTGCACAAATTCAGCTAAGCGTCGGACGGGAAGCACCGCTCACCCGCCGCAACTTTATCAACGGTGGACATCGCCTGCGCTTATCCACCCTATGACACTGTTAACCACCGTAAACATCGAAATCGAAATACTTCTTCGCCAGCTTCTCGTAGGTGCCGTCTTTGCGCATGTCGGCAAAGGCTTTGTTCAGCGCTTCACGCAGTTCGGTATCCTCTTTACGCAGCCCCATACCGGTGCCCACGCCAAAGAGCTTGTTGTCTTTAATGGAAGGGCCGCCAAACTGGTAATCTTTACCGATTGGCTGTTTGAGGAAGCCTTCGCTGGCCGCGACTTCATCCTGGAAGGCGGCATCAATGCGGCCTGCCGTCAGGTCAGCGTAGATGGAGTCCTGGCCCTGATAAGAGACAATCTCGATGCCTTTCGGCGCCCAGTGAATATTGCCGTAGGTTTCCTGCGTGGTGCCCTGCAGCACGCCTACGCGTTTACCCTTCAGCGACTCAAGCGTTGGCTGAATAGACGAGCCTTTGGCTACCACCAGGCGGGAATCCGCGGCGTACAGCTTGTCGGTGAAGGCGATCTCCTGCTGGCGTTTTTCGGTGATAGAAAGCGACGACATAATAACGTCGATTTTTTTCGCCTTCAAAGAAGGGATCAGCGCATCAAGAGGGTTCTCAACGAAGGTACAGTTGGTTTCGATGCGTTTGCAGAGTTCTTTCGCCAGATCTATATCAAAACCGACTAGTTCACCCTGGGCATTTTTCGATTCAAACGGGGCATAGGTCGGATCGGTACCGATACGGACGTTTTTGGGAATAGCGGCGAATGCTGTGGAAACGCTGGAAAATGCCAGCACCAGAGAAAGGGACAACACCAACTTTTTCATAATTATCCTCAATAGACTGTCTTTTTAGCGCTAATGCCGTGTTCTGGCTAATCAGGTTGAATAAAATGCAATAAAAACGCGCAGCCAACAAGGCTCCGGCACTGCATTTTTATCCAGCCCGGTTAACAATATATGCATAACCGGGCCACAGACTACGGGAAAAACTTATTCGCCGTAAACATTAAAGTCGAAGTACTTTTTGGCGAACTTGTCATAGGTGCCGTCTTTACGCATTTCAGCGAGCGCTTTATCGAAAGCAGCCTTTAGCTCGGCGTCATCTTTACGCAAACCGATGCCGGTGCCATCGCCAAAATACTGTTTGTTTTTCACGGCAGGCCCGGCAAAGGCGAACTCTTTACCCGCAGGCTGTTTCAGGAAACCTTCGCTGGCGGCGGTTTCATCCTGGAACGCAGCATCCAGACGGCCCGCGGCGAGGTCAGAATAAATCAGGTCCTGGTTTGCGTAAGCCACCACGTCAATGCCCTTTGGACGCCACTCGGCGTTAGCAAAGGCTTCCTGAGTAGAGCCCTGCAGCACGCCGACGTGTTTCCCCTTCAGCGATTCAAGGGTCGGCTGGATTGGCGAGCCTTTGCTGGCGATCAGGCGTGGATCCGCCGCATAGAGTTTGTCAGAGAAGGCAATTTCCTGCTGGCGTTTCTCAGTGATGGAGAGGGAGGAGATAATCGCGTCGATTTTCTTCGCTTTCAGGGACGGGATCAGCGCGTCAAAGTCGCTGCCTACCCAGGTACATTTGGTGTTGATGCGTTTGCAAAGCTCGTTACCAAGATCGATATCAAAGCCGACAAAATCCCCTTTCGCATCCTTAGAAGAGAACGGGGCATAGGTGGCGTCCGTACCAATACGAACGTTCTGCGGAATTGCTGCGTAAACGGTGCTGGTAAGGCCCAGCAGCAAAGACAGAACGAGAACCTGCTTCTTCATAGATAACCCTCAAGTTGTCTCTTATTATGCGTGATGTTGTGTGATGTATTGCCAACGAGGAGTTGCAGTTCTCATGCCACTTTTCCCTGCGTAAAAGAAAGTGCGTGGTTTTATGTTAATAAAACGTTGCAACTCTGTCGTCTGGTTGAAAGATAGCAGGTCTGACGCAGGGACAAAGCCTTTACCGGGCAAAATGCGGACTAAATCTCTCAAAAGCGATCGGGGTTACAAAATTGCCCCAAATTGAGGCAGTCGGTTTTGTGACGCACCACGCTGGCGCACCATTCAGGTGCCCTGCCAGCGCGTAAATAAATCGGCAGGCAGATCGATGTCGAACTGATCCAGCACACGATTAACCGTCTGGTCGATGAGGTCATTAAGCGTTTGCGGCCGATGGTAGAACGCAGGCACCGGCGGCATAATCACCGCGCCCAGTTCAGCGGCCTGCGTCATCAGACGCAAATGGCCAAGGTGCAGCGGGGTTTCACGCACGCAAAGCACCAGCGGACGACGCTCTTTAAGCACCACGTCGGCGGCGCGCGTCAACAGTCCGTCTGTATAACTGTGCACGATGCCGGAGAGAGTTTTGATTGAGCAGGGCAATACGACCATGCCGTGGGTCTTAAACGAGCCTGAAGATATATTTGCCGCGATATCGCGGGCATCGTGCACCACGCAGGCCAGAGCCTGGACGTCGCGCAGGGAGAGATCGGTTTCGAGGGTGAGGGTCTGCCGGGCCGCGTTGCTCATGATGAGATGGGTTTCCACCTCCGGTACCTGTTGCAGCGCCTTAAGCAGCCGCACACCGTAAATCGCGCCGCTGGCACCTGAAATTCCAACAATTAACCGTTTCATCTTTTTCAGCCCGTCGTCATTATCTGGGCTGACTTTGCCGCAAGATGAGGATGGATGCAAGAATCGCCCCCGGTTAAGAGGGCGATGAGGCCGTTAACCCTCGTTATGCATCTCTAAGTTTTCCACTTCGTTCTGTCGCAGCAGCGCTTTGGAATCATCGTTACGCAGGGATTCAAGATATTCAAGGTACTTGTGGTCCACGTCTTTGGTGACGTAGACGCCGTTGAACACCGAACACTCAAACTGGGTGATATCCGGATTCTCGACGCGCACCGCTTCGATAAGATCGTCCAGATCCTGGAAAATCAGCCCGTCTGCGCCGATGATCTGGCGGATTTCATCCACTTCGCGGCCGTGAGCAATCAGCTCGTTGGCGCTTGGCATATCGATGCCGTAGACGTTCGGGAAGCGGATTTCCGGTGCGGCGGAAGCCAGATAAACCTTCTTCGCGCCCGCTTCGCGCGCCATCTCGATAATCTGCTCGGAGGTGGTGCCGCGGACGATGGAGTCATCCACCAGCAGCACGTTCTTGCCACGGAACTCGGCGCGGTTGGCGTTGAGTTTACGACGCACGGATTTACGGCGTAGATGCTGGCCCGGCATGATAAACGTGCGGCCAACGTAGCGGTTTTTTACGAAGCCCTGACGGTACGGCTTATCAAGAATACGGGCGATTTCCAGCGCGATATCGCAGGAGGTTTCCGGGATGGGAATGACGACGTCGATATCCAGATCTTCCCACTCGCGGGCGATTTTTTCACCGAGTTTTTTGCCCATTTCCACGCGCGCGCTGTAAACGGAGATTTTATCGATGAAGGAATCCGGACGCGCAAAGTAGACGTACTCAAACAGGCACGGGTTGCTGGTCGGGTTGTCGGCGCACTGGCGGGTGAACAGCTGCCCGGCCTCCGTGATGTACACCGCTTCGCCCGGCGCGACGTCGCGCAGGAATTCAAAGCCCAGGGTATCAAGCGCCACGCTCTCGGAGGCCACCATATATTCGGTGCGTCCGTCGCCCAGCTCGCGTTTGCCCATTACCAGCGGACGAATACCGTTTGGATCGCGAAAGGCGACCATGCCGTGCCCGATAATCATCGCCACGCAGGCGTAAGCGCCGCGAATCTGGCGGTTGGTGGCGGCGATGGCGGCAAAAATATTGTCTGCTTCCAGCGGATAATTGCGGAAGTTATCCAGCTCGCTGGCAAAAATGTTGAGCAGAATTTCAGAATCTGAGGTGGTGTTAATGTGGCGACGTTTCTCTTCGAACAGCTTTTTACGCAGTTCGTGAGCGTTGGTCAGATTGCCGTTGTGCGCAAGCGTAATACCGTACGGAGAGTTAACGTAAAAAGGCTGTGCTTCTGATGCGCTGGAACTGCCAGCGGTTGGATAGCGAACGTGGCCGATACCCATATTACCCTGCATACGTTGCATGTGGCGGGCTTCAAATACATCGCTCACCAGGCCATTTGCTTTACGAAGACGGAAGCAATTTAAAGCATCAATGGTGACGATGCCTGCGGCATCCTGCCCACGGTGCTGAAGCACCGTTAACGCGTCATAAATCGACTGGTTGACCGGCATGAAACCGGCGATACCGACAATACCGCACATGTTGTCTTTTCCTCATTAAGCCACAACCCCCGCCTTATGACCGGGGCAAGAAACTTGACGAGCTTTGCAGATAGTCAAAAAACCATCTGATGATGAAACTGAATTGCGGGATAAGCTGCGACTTTTGCCAGTCATCACTTTTCGAAAAACCGGTGAATGTATCAAGAAAGAACAGAATGGCGGCGACAATCAGCGCACCGCGTAGTGCTCCGAAACAGATCCCCAACACCCTGTCTGTACCCGACAGGCCGGTTTTCTCCACCAGCGCGCCAATCACATAGTTGACAATCGCGCCGACGATAAGTGTCGCGATAAACAGTATCGCGATAGCAATCCCATTACGTACCAGTTCGTCTTCAAAGCCTGTGAACCAGACTGCCAGGTAAGTGTAGTAATGACTGGCGACAAAAAAAGCGCATCCCCAGGTCACCAGCGATAAAGCTTCGCGGACAAAGCCACGAATCACACTAACCAGAGCCGAAAAGCCGATAACAGCAATAATGGCGTAATCTATCCAGACCATGACCAAATCTCGTGATAAATCGCCCTGACGTCCGGTTCGGGGCGCATTCTAACAGAAAAAGAAAACGTTTGCGTAGGGATTTCCTGCCCCCGCGTAAATAAATAATGGCGCTGAAAAAACGCTCAACGCCATTAAAATTTTGCCTTTGTGAGCCGGGTATTTATCCCCTCATCCTGTGCCTTTTCCCTACGGACAAGGGAACCTGACGGCTTCGTATTCTCCCTCTTCGTTTCAGGAAGAGGGCCGGGAACCCGACATTAGCGAACCGTGTAATTCATCACCACGCCGTTCAGTCCGGAAAGCGAACTCAGCTCGCCTAAAGAGGACTTCAGCTTATCTTTTGAAGCATCCGGCCCGACCAGAATACGGGTGACCTTTCCCTGCACCGGCGTGGACGGCGAGGTGTAAACGCGGAACCCGGCGCCACGCAGTTTAGCAACAATTTCATTTACTTTGTCGGCATTTTTGAGCGCGCCCAGCTGTACAACATACGCTTTCCCGGTTGGGGCTGGCAGCTCTTCCTGCTTGACAGGTTTCTCTGCCTGAGGCGCTGGCGCGGTTTGATCGGCCGAAGGCTTCGTCTGCGGCTTTTCGACCGGCTTAGGCTTTGGCTTCTCGGCAGCAGGCTTAGGCTGAGACGGTTTTTCTTGCGTGACCGGGACTTCATCGATGTCCACGCCGCTTGCTCCCGGAAGCGTTGCCGAATCTAAGCCTGGCGCAAAGGCGTTACCGGCCTGAACCTCTGCCGCCGCCCCTTCCGGGGGCTGAGAAGGCAGAGCCTGAGTTGCCGCAGGCAGCATGTCAGGCTCATCCGTATCGCCAGGTTTTGGCACCAGCGGAATGGCCGCAAACTCATCCTGATAATGTTTTTTCTGGCCATCAAGCAGGCCGGGCAGCACGATGACGCCCAGCGCGACCAGAATAATGGTTCCGACTAATCGGTTTTGAAACTTACTCGCCACCTGCCCTCCCCGCGTCCAGCGCTTCCATTACGTGGGCTACCGTGTGGAATGAACCACACACCAGCACGGTATCATTCGCCGTGGCTGCCGCCATTGCAGCAGACCAGGCCTGAGCCACGCTGTCATAGACTTCTCCGGCGCCCAGATGTTCCACCAGCTGCTGCGCTGTGGCACCGCGTGGCCCTTCCAGTGGAGCACAATACCAGCTATCGACCTGAGCCGCCAAACAGGCCAGCGTGCCCGCAATATCTTTATCGTGCAGCATGCCGATCACCGCCAGCACGCGCCCCTGTTTTGGCAACTGCGCAAGCCTGTCAGCAAGGTAAGCCGCAGCGTGCGGATTATGCGCCACGTCCAGAATAACGCGCGGCGCCTCGGAAACGATCTGGAAGCGACCCGGCAGGGTAGCATGCTCTATGCCGTCGCGAATGGCGGCGTCGCTAACGTTCAGCCAGCTTGCGCGCAGCGCGGCCAGCGCTGTAGCGGCGTTCGGCTGCGGCACTAGCGGCAGCGGAAGGCCGGTAAGCTCGCCCTGCCCGTCTTTAAAGCTCCAGCTATTCGCCCCGACGCTATAAGACCAGTCCACGCCGCGACGCAGCAGCTGTGCGCCCTTCTCAGACGCAACATCCGCGATGGTGTGCGGCATATCCGGCTCGCCAACAACGGCAGGTTTTCCACTGCGGAATATCCCCGCCTTTTCGCGACCAATGCTTTCGCGATCCGGCCCCAGCCAGTCGGTGTGATCAAGCGCGATGCTGGTCACTACGGCGACGTCGGCATCAACGATATTCGTGGCGTCCAGACGGCCGCCCAGCCCGACTTCAAGGATAACCACATCCACGTTCAACTGCTTAAACAGCAGCAGCGCGGAAAGCGTGCTGTATTCAAAATAGGTGAGCGAGGTCTCCCCGCGCGCGGCTTCAACCTGCGCAAAAGCTGCGGTGTGCCAGGCCTCGTCCAGCTCTTCATTTTGTATGCGCACGCGCTCGGTGTAGCGCACCAGATGCGGGGAGCTGTAGACGCCCACGCTGTAGCCCTCTGCAATTAGCACGCTTTCAAGGATGCGGCAGGTGGTGCCCTTGCCGTTGGTTCCGGCGACGGTAAAGACCGTTGGAGCAGGCTTAAGCACATCGAGCGTCGCCGCCACTTTTTCCACGCGCTCAAGGCCAAGCTCGATGGCGCGGGAGTGAAGATTTTCCAGATAACAAAGCCACGTGGCCAGAGGCGACGTGGCTTGAGGGATAAGATGTTTTTCCATGATACCCGTTGCCTGCGGTTCAATACGGTTCAAGAAAAAAGGCAGTTCCGCGAGCGGCCCTGCCTTGGTTGACTGTCAGGCCTCTTGACCCTCTTCCGGCGCTGGCGGAACCACAACAGGCTCAGCCGGCGCTTCCGGATCCGGTGCCGGCAAATTCATGAATTTGGCCAGCACGCTTGCCAGCTTCAGACGCAAATCAGGACGGCGCACGATCATGTCGATCGCCCCTTTTTCGATCAGGAATTCGCTGCGCTGGAAGCCCGGCGGCAGTTTTTCACGCACGGTCTGTTCGATAACGCGCGGGCCGGCAAAGCCGATTAACGCTTTTGGCTCTGCGATGTTCAGGTCGCCAAGCATGGCGAAACTTGCCGATACGCCGCCCATAGTCGGGTCGGTCAGCACGGAGATATACGGCAGACCACGCTCCTGCATCTTCGCCAGCGCGGCGCTGGTTTTCGCCATCTGCATCAGCGACATCAGCGCTTCCTGCATACGGGCGCCGCCGGAAGCGGAGAAACAGATCATCGGGCAGTTATCTTCCAGCGCCTGCTCAACGGCACGAACAAAGCGCGCGCCGACAACAGAGCCCATAGAACCGCCCATAAAGGCGAACTCAAAGGCTACGGCGACAACGGGCATGCCGTGAAGCGTTCCCTTCATCACCACCAGCGCGTCTTTTTCGCCGGTCTCTTTCTGGGCGGATGCCAGACGGTCTTTGTATTTTTTAGAATCTTTGAACTTCAGCACATCTTTTGGCTCAAGCTCGCTTCCCAGCTCCACCATAGAGTCTTCGTCTAACAGGCTGTGCAGACGCTCACGCGCAGCCATACGCATATGGTGATCGCACTTAGGGCAGACCTCAAGATTGCGTTCCAGCTCGGCGCGGTACAGGACCTGGCCGCAGCTGTCGCACTTGGTCCACACCCCTTCAGGGATGCTCGCCTTGCGGGTGGGAGTAATATTGCTCTTATTGAGAATTCGTTCAATCCAGCTCATTGATGACCTTTCTGCTTGAACCTGGTCGATGCCAGTTTTTCTGCGGCAGTGTGACCTGCCCCAGACCGTAAATGGTGCTCATTAAAACATAACGGCCCGCGACTTTGGATAAAAAAGTGGTCGAACCGCGCTATGGAGTTATTTTTGCAGGCGTGCCGCCGCGCGTTTATGGCGGATTATCTCAATGACGCCGGGCAATACCGACAGCAGGATAATCGCCACAATCAGCAGCTTCAGGTTTTCCTGCACAATCGGCAAATCACCGAACAGGTAACCGGCATAGGTAAACAGCAGCACCCACAGCAGCGCCCCAACGACGTTATACATCGCAAAATGGCGGTAGGACATATGCCCCATGCCCGCGACAAACGGTGCGAAGGTTCGCACAATCGGAACGAAGCGCGCGAGGATAATCGTTTTTCCGCCGTGACGCTCGTAAAAAGCGTGCGTTTTGTCGAGATAGCTGCGACGGAAGATCTTCGAGTCGGGATTGCTGAAGAGTTTTTCGCCAAACAGCCGCCCGATAGTGTAGTTCACGGCGTCACCGACAATCGCGGCAATCACCATCAAAATAACCATGGTATGCACGCTCAGATCGTTGGTCGGCAGCGCGGCAAGCGCCCCGGCCACGAACAGCAGGGAATCGCCCGGCAGGAAGGGGGTAACCACCAGACCCGTTTCGCAAAACAGAATCGCAAACAGAATCGCGTAAACCCAGATACCATATTGCGCGACCAGCTCCGCCAGATGCACATCAATATGCAAAATAAAATCAACGATAAAGCGGATAAAATCCATAGTGATTTACCTTTCTCGACTGCATCAGTCAGCTCAAAAACAGCGGGCCCATAGGGGGTGCGGGTAACGCAAAACGTTCCGGATAATCTACGGACACCAGGTATAAGCCTTCTGCTTTGCCGGTTGCTGCCGCAAGCTTGCGATCCTTGGCCGCCAGCAGCTCCGCCATCCACCCTTCCGCCTGGTTACCGCAGCCGATTTCCATCAGGCTTCCGACAATGTTTCGCACCATATGATGGACAAAAGCGTTCGCTTTGATATCCACCACCACATAAGCGCCGTAGCGAGTGACGTTGATGTGCATCAGGTTGCGCCACGGCGTGCGCGACTGGCACTGCACCGCACGGAACGAGGTAAAGTCGTTCTCGCCCAGCAGGCACTGCGCGGCGCGGTGCATCCGATCGGCATCTAAAGGATGATAAAAATGCGTCACCCCTTGTGCGAGCACCGCCGGACGCAGCCGCTGGTTATAAATAATATAGCGATAGCGGCGCGCCGTTGCGCTGAAACGGGCGTGAAAATCGTCCGGCACAGCTTTAACCCACCGCACCGCGATGTCACCAGGCAAATTCGCATTTACGCCCAATGTCCACGCCGCATCTTTACGCTGCATACGCGTTTCGAAGTGCACAACCTGACCGGTGGCGTGAACGCCTGCGTCGGTGCGACCGGCGCAGAAGACGTTAACCGGCTCGTTTGCCACTTTAGAAAGGGCTTTTTCAAGCTTCTCCTGCACGCTGCGCACTTCATTCTGGCGCTGCCAGCCGTAATATTTACTGCCGTCGTACTCAATGCCGAGCGCAATCTTCTTAAGCGGGATTTGGGACAACTCGTCGGACATTAGTACATATACTCCTGCACTAATTTTTCAGCCGTTTTCATCGCCATCAGCGCGCCGCCGAAACGGACGTTATCCGCCACGGACCAGAACTGGATCTGCTCAGGCATGCCGTAATCGTTTTGCACGCAGCCCACCGAGAGATGAGCGCTGCCGGAAGCATCAGAAACCTGCGTCGGGAACTCGCCCTCCTCCGACAGTTCAAGATCTTCAGCCTGGCCAAACGCATCGCGGGCCTCTTCCGCCGCCAGCGGGCGCATCGCTTCAAAGTTAACCATCTGCGCATGGCCGTAGAAGATCGGCGCCTGTACGTAGCTTGCGGAAATCGGCAGGGCATCGTCCTGCAGCACTTTACGCACTTCGTTAACCAGACGACGCTCCGCGCGCACGCTGCCTTCGGCGTCCGGCACCAGCGGCAGCATGTTGAACGCCAGCTGGCGGCCGAACAAATCGTTTTCATCAATCGGCATACCGTTAAGCAGACGGGCGCTCTGCCCCGCCAGCGCGTCAACGGCAACTTTACCGCGCGCGGACGCCGCCAGCAGGTTAGTCACCTGAATGCGCGATAATCCGCCCTGCTCAATCAGCGGCTTCAGCGCCGTCAGCAGCTGGCTGGTCAGGCTATCCGCCACGGCAACCAGGTTACGATTACGGTAATCGCCGAGCACAAACGGGTTAACATCCGGCACCACTAACGGCACGTCTGGTTCAAGGGCAAACAGGCCGCTTGAGTCAATCACCAGGCAGCCCGCATTGGCGGCCTCGTCGGCGTAACGCGCGGAAGCTTCAGCGCCCGCGACGAAAAAGGCCAGCTGCGCCTGCGTCCAGTCAAACGCTTCGGCATCCTGCACCATTACCGTTTTACCTTCATAACGCAGATTTTCCCCGGCGCTTTCGCTGCGGGCGAGGGCATACAATTCACCAACCGGGAACTGGCGCTCGGCGAGCAGTTCAAGAACAGCCGCGCCTACGGCACCCGTGGCACCTAAAACGGCAATATTCCAGCCTTCAGACATGTTGGTTTACTCCAGACTTAAAAAACAGCGTCCGGCCGGGAACAGACTCCGGCAGGACAGAAGATTAGGGTTAGCGGGCGGTGTGATAAACCGCGCTGAAGCCCAGGTTTTGCAGAGTAGTCGCCGCGCTTTCATCATCGCACTGAATATAAAGCGACGACCATTCGCGGCGCTCCTGATAATTTTTACGCAGCTTGTCGAACTCGCCCGGCTGACCGGCCACTTTGCGCAGCGGCGCGTCATCGCGGCGCACATCATACACCAGATGAACCAGTCTTTTGAGCGTGGCCTGATCGAGCGGGCCATGAAGCGTGATGCGGCCAAATTCCGGCGCCGGAAGCAGCGTGTCCAGCGCAACCTGCTGGCGTTGACCGATAAATTCGCTGAACGCTTCGAACACCTGCGTGGTGCCGCGCGCTTTGCCTTCCAGGGTATAACCTGCGATGTGCGGGGTGCCGATATCCACCAGCTTAAGCAGCTCGACGTTGAGTTCAGGCTCCGGCTCCCACACGTCGAACACGACGCTAAGATCCTGCCCGTTTTTCAGGCACTTCAGCAGCGCGGCGTTATCCACCACCGCCCCACGACAGGCGTTGATTAACACAGCGCCAGGTTTAAGGCTTGAGATAAGCCGTTCATCGGCGAGATGCAGCGATTTATAAGGCCCCTCTTTGAACAGCGGCGTGTGGAACGTCAGCACGTCGGCTTCACGCACCAGTTCTTCCAGCGGCTGGAAATCCCCTTCATCGCCGCGGTCCGCACGCGGCGGATCGCAAAGCAGCGTACGAACGCCAAAAGCTTCCAGCCGCGCCTGCAAACGTGAACCCACGTTACCTACGCCAACGATGCCAACGGTACGATCTGTCAGCCGGAAACCATCGCGTTCGGCCAGCATCAGCAGCGAGGAGAAAACATATTCCACTACGGCTATAGCGTTACAGCCGGGCGCGGCAGAAAACGCGATGCCCGCGCGCTCAAGGTAAGCTTCATCAACATGGTCGGTGCCCGCCGTAGCGGTTCCGACGAATTTGACGCCTTTACCCTCAAGCAAATCCGCGTTCACTTTAGTGACGGAACGCACCATTAAAGCTTGCGCATCGGCAAGCTCGGCTAGCGGGATCGGGCGGCCTGGAACGGCGGTGACATCGCCCAGACGACTAAACAATTCGCGGGCATAGGGCATATTTTCATCAACGAGGATTTTCACGTTAGCTACCTGTCTGTTAATCGTCGAGAATAAGCCGGATAGTGTGCCATAATCTGGCGTCCGGGCATAACGAACTACCGTGTAATGTTTTGTCGCTCAACAGGTCTGATTAAGGAAAAGTCATGCAACCCATTCAGGGGGCCACGCCTCGCCCTCCGGGAGAACCCGCTCCCGCGCCTTCCGCTGCAGGCGAGTTACCGCTGTCATCTCAACAACGTACCGTGCTGGAACGGCTGATTACCCGCATCGTTGCGCTTAGCCAGCTGCAGAGCGCTGAGGTATGGGCCGGGGTCAAACACGATCTGGGACTAAAGAACGAGATGCCGCTGCTCTCGCGCCATTTTCCGGCCGCCGAGCAAAATCTTAACCAGCGCCTAGCTGGCGTGCAGACTACGCACGCCACGCGCCAGATTGTGCAGCAGCTCAGCGACCTGCTGCCGCAGGGAAATAATCGCCAGGCCGTAAGCGACTATATTCGCCGTGAGTTCGGCCAGAGCGCGCTCAGCCAGCTTACGCCGCAGCAGTTAAAAAGCGTACTCACGCTGCTGCAAAATAACCAGTTAACCATTCCACAGCCGCAGCAGCGCCCGGCCACCGACCGTCCTCTGCTGCCTGCGGAACATAGCGCGCTGAATCAGCAGGTGGCGAAGCTCACCGCTGCAACGGGTGAATCAGGAAAGCTTATCTGGCAGTCCATGCTGGAGCTGTCCGGCGTGAAGAGCGGCGAGCTGATACCGGCGAAACACTTTACGCTGCTGACCACCTGGCTGCAGGCGCGCCAGACGTTAAGCCAGCAAGCCGCTCCTACCTTGCACGCCGTGCAGGCCGCGTTAAAACAGCCTTTAGAGCCCGCGGAGTGGAAAGAGATAACGGATTATTCGCAGCAGCGTTTTCAGGCCACGCCGCAGACGCTGCTGACTACCGCCCAGGTGCAGGATATTTTGAATCAGGTGTTTTTGAAGCGAGCCGAGCGCCAGCAGGCGGCAACGCTTGAGGTGCAGAATATCCAGCCAATCTACAGCCCGTTTATCGCGCCGTTCGTGGAGCCGTTTAAAGCTATCTCGGCACGGCCAGGGCTGGCGTTAATGGCGCTGATTATAGTGATGATATTGTTCTGGATAGTGGTTTAAAAGGGTCCCCCTCCGCCCGAGGGGGATTTTCGCAAGTGCGATAAGCAACCCGCCACCCGTCACAAGCGGCCTGATGGCGCTATCGCTTATCAAACCGACAACAGCTTTGGCCTCACTTCCGGAAGGCCACAAGCGTCACCACAATTCCTGCCGCCGCAGAAATCGCGCCCGCCAGAAATACTGAAGGATAACCAAGCGAGGTCGCCAGCAGCCCCGTTAGCGGCCCGGTAATGCCGTATGAAATATCCTGAAACGCGGCATAGCCGCCCAGCGCCGTGCCGCGCACCTGGGCAGGCACGCGTTTTACCACCTCAACGCCCAGCGCCGGGAAGATTAACGAGCAGCCGCAGCCGGTTAAGGCCGCGCCTGACAGGGCAACCCAGGCAACGGGAGCCTGCCAAAGCAGCGTCAGGCCGATTGTCTCAATAGCTAACGAAACCAGCGCCACGCGTACACCGCCAAAACGATCCGGCATCCAGCCGAATAACAGGCGCATCAGCACAAAAGCTCCGCCAAAAGCGGTGAGCGTGAAGCCCGCCCACGCCCAGCCTTTTGAGCTGAAGTAGAGCGAGACAAAAGTGCCGATAACGGCAAAACCGACGCCCTGCAAGGCTAATCCCAGCCCCGGTTGCCAGATAAGGCCGACTACGGCGAACAGCGACGGGCGCTCGCCTTTATGGGCTGGCACGGGCTTCACCCGTCCGTTAAACAGCCAGGCTACCAGCGGAAGCGCGATGGTTGTCACGGCCAGCGCGACAAAACCCCAGCGGCTGTTGAGCAGCAGTCCCAGCGGCGCGCCGGCCGCTAATGCGCCATAAATCGCCATGCCGTTCCACGACATCACTTTGCCGGAGCGAGCCGGTCCCACCAGCCCCATTCCCCACGTCAGCGTGCCGGTCAGCAGCTGGCTTTCGCCAAAGCCGAGAATAAGACGTCCGACAATCAGCAGGCCGAATTTAACGGCGGCTTCAACGGGCAGCAGCGCCGCCAGCAGATAAGCAACGCCCGCCAGCGCGCAGGCAAACATGCCCTGCAGGGTTGAACGTTTCGCTCCCTGCCGATCGGCAATCCGCCCTGCGTAACCGCGCGTCAGGACCGTCGCCAGAAACTGAATGCCCACGGCGATGCCGACCATCATATTTCCGTAGCCAAGCTGCTGATGCACAAACAGAGGGATAACGGGCAGCGGCAGCCCGACGGTCATATAGGTCAGAAAGACCGCGAAAGTAATCTTAAATAAGGGTTTGTTAGCCGATGTCGGCTTTTTAAGATGAGATTCTGTTGCAGACATACTGCTTACTCCATTAACAGCAGAGTAAGGCGGGGAGACAAGATACCGCGCCTCTCTATCTGATAGGTCAGATTAAAGGTGCGTTGGTTGACGTTGAACGCTTACGCATTATCGACAAGATAATGTTATGGCGGGCATAGTGCTGACAAACAGCCGCTTTGTCAATCTTCGTAAAGGCAAAAAAAGGGCGCCCAAAGGCGCCCCGTTTGACAGCGTCAGCGAGTTACGCGTCGAGTTTGCGCATAACCAGGGTTGCGTTAGTGCCGCCAAAGCCGAAGCTGTTGGACATCACGGTGTGCAGCTTACGCTCGGTCGGTTCGGTTACGATATTCAGGCCTTTCGCCTGCTCGTCCATCTTTTCAATGTTGATGCTTGGGGCGATAAAGCCGTGTTCCAGCATCAGCAGAGAGTAGATGGCTTCCTGAACGCCTGCGGCGCCCAGCGAGTGGCCGGTCATAGCTTTGGTCGCAGAGATAGCCGGGCTGTTGTCAGCGAACACTTCACGGATCGCGCCCAGCTCTTTCACGTCGCCTACCGGCGTAGAGGTGCCGTGGGAGTTCAGGTAGTCGACAGGGGTATCGAGGCCGTGCATCGCCATCTTCATGCAGCGCACCGCACCTTCACCGGATGGCGCAACCATGTCTGCGCCGTCGGACGTTGCGCCATAGCCAACGATCTCAGCATAGATATGCGCGCCGCGAGCCAGGGCGTGTTCGAGTTCTTCAACCACAACCATGCCGCCGCCGCCCGCGATAACGAAACCGTCACGGTACTCGTCATAGGTACGGGAGGCTTTTTCCGGGGTCTCGTTGTATTTGGTGGACAGCGCGCCCATCGCGTCAAATTCGCAGGCCATTTCCCAGCCCAGCTCTTCGCCGCCGCCGGCAAATACGATGTCCTGTTTACCCAGCTGGATCTGCTCTACCGCGTTACCGATGCAGTGTGCAGACGTGGCGCATGCGGAGCTGATAGAGTAGTTCACGCCGTGGATTTTAAACGGCGTGGCGAGGCAGGCGGAAACCGCTGAGCCCATCGCTTTGGTCACAACATAGGGACCCACCGCCTTCAGGCCGCGCGGGCTACGCATGGCGTCCGCACCGAATACCTGCGCTTTAGATGAACCGCCGGAGCCGGCAATCAGGCCGACGCGCGGGTTGTTCTGGTAAACCTCTTCGCTCAGGCCAGCATCTGCGATAGCTTCCTGCATGGAAAGATAGGCATAGACAGAGGCATCGTTCATGAAACGAACCACTTTACGGTCAATCAAACCGGTGGTGTCCAGTTTGACGTTACCCCATACGTGGCTACGCATACCTGAATCTTTAAACTCTTCAGAGTAAGTGATCCCGGAGCGTCCTTCACGCAGAGATGCCAGGACTTCCTGCTGGTTATTACCGATGCTGGAAACGATGCCCAGGCCAGTAATCACTGCACGTTTCATTCAATACCTCTTTCACTGCACTATTTAGGATTTCGACTGGCACAATAGCGTACACTTGTACGCCGAACAAGTCCGATCAGCCAAATCGGCCCGAAATTTGCGCCGCTTCGCACACATCGTTACTATCGTTTCACCGCCTGCCAGACGAGCAACTTACGTGAAACACTCCCCCATACAATCCGCCAGTCTTGACTTTAACGAAGAGGGTACACCTGTATCCCGAGAATTTAATGATGTGTACTTCTCTAATGATAATGGACTGGAGGAAACTCGTTATGTCTTTCTGGAAGGAAATCGGCTCTCAGAGCGTTTCATAAACCACGCCCGCTCGCTCTTTGTCGTGGCCGAAAGCGGCTTTGGCACCGGCCTTAACTTTTTGACTTTATGGCAGGCTTTTGACGATTTCTGCACAAAACAGCCGCAGGCGGAGCTTCAGCGTCTTCATTTTATTAGTTTTGAAAAATTCCCGCTTACCGCCGCTGATTTACGCGCGGCGCACGGCCACTGGCCGGAGCTGGCGAAATTCGCCGAAGCGCTCCAGCAGCAATGGCCGCTCCCCGTTTCCGGCTGTCACCGACTTTTGCTGGCGCAGGGCCGCATCACGCTGGACCTGTGGTTTGGCGACATTAACGAACTGATACCACACCTGGATGACACGCTGACGAATCAGGTCGACGCCTGGTTCCTGGACGGTTTTGCTCCATCGAAAAACCCGGATATGTGGACGCCGCAGCTGTTCAACGCCATGGCGAAACTGGCCCGGCCCGGCGGCACGCTGGCAACCTTTACCTGCGCCGGATTCGTACGCCGTGGGCTGATCGACGCCGGTTTCACCATGACGAAAGCCAAAGGCTTCGGGCGCAAACGCACGATGTTAACCGGCGTGATGGAGCAGGCGCTTCCTTTCCAGCCTCGGGCGCCGTGGTATGCACGCCCCGCAGCCCAGGGAAAAGAGGTGGCGATTGTGGGCGGCGGCGTTGCCAGCGCCCTGCTCTCCCTTGCGCTGCTTCGTCGCGGCTGGCAGGTCACGCTTTACTGCGAAGATGACGCGCCCGCGCAAGGCGCGTCCGGCAATCGCCAGGGAGCGCTTTACCCGCTGCTAAGCACGCATGATGCCTCGCTGACGAATTTTTTCGCCGCGGCCTTTACCTTTGCCCGTCGCCTGTATGATTCGCTGCCCGTGGAGTTTGATCATGACTGGTGCGGCGTTACGCAGCTCGGCTGGGATGAAAGAAGCCGGCATAAAATCGAGCAGATGCTAAGCCTGGCGTTTCCGCAGCCGCTTGCTCACGCGGTAGATGAAAAAATCGTTGCTGAAATCAGCGGGGTTGAAACAGGCTGCGGCGGCATCACCTATCCGCTGGGCGGTTGGTTATGCCCGGCGCAGCTTACCGCCGGCGCGCTGGCGCTGGCGCAGCGGCAAGGGCTGAAAGCGCATTACCAGCATCGCGTTACGGCGCTGGATAAATCAGCCGATGGCTGGAAAGTCGCGTTTGCAGAACAGGCGCCGCAGCGGCACGCCGTAGTTGTGCTGGCAAACGGGCATAAAATTAATCGCTTTCTGCAAACCGAAAAGCTGCCGGTTTCCGCCGTCGGCGGCCAGGTCAGCCATATTCCCACCAGCGCATCGCTTGCAAAGCTCAGGCAGGTGCTCTGTTACGACGGTTATCTGACGCCGCTTAATCCGGAAAATCAGCAGCACTGCATCGGCGCAAGCTATCACCGCGGCACAGAAGATATGCGCTACAACGAAGCAGATCAGCAGCATAATCGCCAGCGCCTGATTAACTGTTTTCCGGATGAAGAATGGCCGCAGGAAGTGGACGTAACCGCCGGTGAAGCCCGCTGCGGCGTGCGCTGCGCCACACGCGACCATTTGCCAGCAATCGGCAGCGTACCGGATTATCACCGCACGCTGGAAAGCTACGCTGAACTGGTCAATAAGAAAGATAACGCCGTCAGCGCGCCGGTCTGTGAGGATCTGTTTATGCTGGCAGGGCTGGGTTCGAGAGGCTTGTGTACCGCCCCGCTGGCGGCAGAGATTCTGGCGGCGCAAATGAGCGATGAGCCGATCCCGCTTGATAGCGCAACGCTTGCGGCATTAAATCCGAATCGCTTCTGGGTGAGAAAGCTGCTGAAGGGAAAAGAAGTTCGTTAATTTTGTCGGGTGGCGCCGGTTGTCGGGTGGCGCCGGTTGTCGGGTGACGCTTGCGCTTACCCGACCTACAAAATTTTCAGTCTCGCATGTTTTGTAGGACGGATAAGTAAGCGCCATTCACCGCAGTCTGGCTTACTGAAACTCAGCCTGCTGATACAGGTTATCCCACATGCCCAGCACCAGAGACTGGTCGCGCGGGGAAAGCTCGCCCGCCTGAATCGCTTGTGCCAGGCTGCTGGAAACGGCCTCATGCAAAGCTTGCGGCGTGTGGTTATCGCCGTGCTCCAGCTCCGCTACCGCCAGCGTGAGGTGGCCGCGCAGATAGCCGCTGGCAAACAGTTCGTCATCCCCGGCGGTATCCACCATGTCATCAATTAACGCCAGAATGCGAGTTTCAAATTCCGCGATCATCGTACGTTCTTCCTCATTTGCAGGTAATTAGTTTAAATCTTCCGGCCACGGAAACAGCTCTGCTGTAACCGGCGGGGTTTTATAATAGTCACGCAGGGCGGCCATCAGGCGTGCCGGGCGTTCAGGGATGCCCTCTTCGAGATAAGTCATCACCTGGGCGTGAACGCGGCGCTGAAACGCGACCCTGTCGGGCTCAAAATCGCCGCTCAGGTTGTCGCAGCTTACGTTAAACGGGAAGCCTGCCGCCACGCATAACAGCCATTCCAGCGCCTGGGGCTTCACTTCCACATCTTCGAACCTGCTTTGCGTCTGCGCATCGCGTCCGTCCGGGCAGTACCAGTAACCGAAGTCCACCAGTTCGCGACGGGCTTTGCCGGCGATACACCAGTGCGAAATCTCGTGCATACCGCTCGCGTAATAACCGTGGGCGAAGACAATGCGGTTGTACGGCACTTCCGCATCTGCAGGAAGATAGATCGGTTCGTCGTCACCTTTAATCAGACGGGTATTAAAATCATCCTTAAAGCAGCTGTCGAAAATATCGATCAGCTCCTGATAATGGTGTGCTGTGGTCATATTCATGCTGCCCCCAACCAGCGGAGGATCTCCGTTCCATGGCTATCAAATAACAGTTTGGCGCTCATCACCGCCGAGACAATGACAATCATCGGTCGGATAAGCTTCTGCCCTTTGCTTAATACCAGACGCGAACCCATACGCGCGCCCAAAAACTGTCCGGCCATCATCACAAAGCCGGTGCCCCAAATCACCTTCCCGCCGATGATAAACAGCAGCAGGCCACCGAGGTTCGACGTGGCGTTCAGCACTTTGGCGTGCGCGGTGGACTTGGCGAGGTTAAAGCCGCACAGCGTCACAAACGCCAGCGCGTAAAACGAGCCCGCGCCGGGGCCGAAGAAGCCGTCGTAAAACCCTACGCAGCCGCCGGCGATTAGCGCAAAAGGCAGGCCGTACAGCCGACGCTGCCTGTCTTCTTCACCGAGCTTTGGCATCAGCAAAAAGTACAGGCCGATACCAATCACCAGCAGCGGCAGGATCTGACGCAGCACGTCTGATTTAACGTGCTGGACCAGCAGCGCGCCGGTTGTGGAGCCGAGAAACGTCATCGCAATATTGAGCTTCTGATCGGCAAGGTTCACTACTTTACGGCGAATAAAGTAGAGCGAGGCTGAAACCGAACCGCCGCAGGCCTGCAGCTTGTTGGTGGCCAGCGCCTGCGCGGGCGACATACCGGCGGCCAGCAAAGCAGGCACGGTCAACAGCCCGCCGCCGCCCGCCAGCGCGTCAATAAACCCCGCCAGCAGGGCGACAAAAAACAGCGCCACCAGCATCAGGGGGGAAACCATAAACCATTCCATTTGTGCTTATCCGTCAGATTTGGTGATTATCCAGCAGGGCCTGGCAGGAGGCGGGTATCGGCGGCGGCGTTTTCTTTTTCGGCGGCGTACTGCCCGGAGCCGGAGGCGCGAACCAGCTTTGCAGCTCGGCGCCGCAGCCGTCGCCAGGCGGCGGCAAAGGCTGATCCTCGCACTCAAGGCTGTCCGCCGGGCAGCGCAGGCGAACGTGCATATGCGCGCGATGGGCAAACCACGGCCGAACCTTACGCAGCCAGTCGCGATCGGCTCCTGCATCCAGACAAAGCTGCTGCTTGATTGCCGGATTGACGAAGATGCGCGTTACGGCGCTATCTTTCGCTGCAAGTTTAATCAGGCTGTCGATTTCCGGCTGCCACAGGCGTTGAACAACATGCTTATCGTCGCTTGCCACTAAATCCAGCGCCTGCGGCTTTAACAGCTGTGACGACGTCCAGCGTGTTTTCGGCAGCTGCAGGAAGATATCGACATCCAGGCCGGTCTGATGGCTGGCGTGCCCGGAGCTAAAGCGCCCGCCCGCGGCCATGCCCATATCGCCAATCAGCACCGTGCCCAGCTCAAGCTGATGCACCTGATTACTCAGGCGCTGAATAAACATCACCAGATCGGGATGGCCGAAATAGCGGCGCTGATCCTGACGCATGACCTGATAGCGGGCGTCGTTCAGCGGCAACGCGTGGGCGCCAACGATGCAGCCGTTGGAAAACGCGCCAATGGACTGCGGGCTGCCCGCAACCGGATGGCTGATTTTTTGCCACGGCGTGGCGGCAAGCGTTGCGGCGCTGGCAAGCAGCGCCAGCAGCCCCAGAAGAGCTTTTTTCATCGCATTACCAGCGCGGTAAAGGGGAAGTCACGTCGGCGTTTTGAGCACGCTGGCGCAGCATATGATCCATCAGCACGATCGCCAGCATCGCCTCGGCGATCGGCACCGCTCGGATCCCTACGCAGGGATCGTGACGCCCGCGGGTGACCATCTCTACCTCTTCGCCTTCGCGATTGATGGTGCGGCCGGGAACCATGATGCTGGAAGTTGGCTTCAGCGCCATATTCGCCACGATCTGCTGGCCGCTGCTGATGCCGCCGAGAATGCCGCCAGCATGGTTGCTCTGGAAGCCCTCTTTGGTGATTTCATCGCGGTTCTGGCTGCCGCGCAGATTCACCACGCCAAAGCCTTCGCCTATTTCCACACCTTTTACGGCGTTGATGCTCATTAACGCATGGGCGATATCCGCATCCAGGCGGTCAAATACCGGCTCGCCAAGGCCCGGCGGCACGTTATCGGCAACCACGGTGACTTTTGCTCCGATAGAATCGCCTTCTTTTTTCAGCGCGCGCATCAGTTCGTCGAGCGTTTCGATTTTGTCCGGGTCCGGGCAGAAGAACGGATTCTGTTCCACCTGCTGCCAGTCTTTGATTTCAAGCGGCACGTCGCCCATTTGCGTCAGGCAGCCGCGAATGGTGATGCCATATTTATGCGCCAGATATTTTTTGGCGATAGCGCCCGCAGCAACGCGCATGGCGGTTTCACGCGCGGAAGAACGACCGCCGCCGCGGTAATCGCGCAGGCCATATTTTTGTTCGTAGGTGTAATCAGCGTGCCCCGGACGGAACACGTCTTTGATGGCGCTGTAATCCTGAGAGCGCTGATCGGTATTTTCAATCAGCAGGCCGATGCTGGTGCCGGTGGTGACGCCTTCAAACACGCCTGAGAGGATCTTAACCTGGTCCGGTTCGCGACGCTGCGTGGTGTAGCGCGAAGTGCCCGGGCGGCGGCGGTCGAGATCGTGCTGCAGGTCAGCTTCCGTAAGAGGAATGCCCGGCGGCACGCCGTCTACAATGCAACCCAGCGCGATGCCGTGGGATTCACCAAATGTCGTTACGCGAAATGCTTGTCCAATGCTGTTTCCTGCCATCACGGCTCCTTAAATACCGTTGTTGTCATTGTTGTGTTGCGAGCAAAATGGCGACGGGCCTTACGGCCCGCCTCAGACTGATGACAAACCTCATCGAGTCGCAGAATAAGCCTGCATCACCAATCAAAAAACAAGGAAAATCAATTCATTGATTTTCGGCTGATAACTGCAAAGAAGGAAAACCACGCTTTTTCCTTCTTTGTCAGCAACCTTCGACGGGCCTTACGGCCCGCCTGCACAGATTAATCTTTATAGATGCTGAAATGTTCGCGAGCCGCAATCAGCTGCGATTTGGTCAGCATAAAGACGCCGTCGCCGCCGTTGTCGAACTCAAGCCAGGTGAACGGCACATCCGGATACTGCTCCATCAGATGTACCATGCTGTTACCCACTTCACAAATCAGAATCCCGCCGTCGGCCAGGTAATCCGGCGCGCAGGCCAGAATGCGACGCGCCAGTTTCAGGCCATCGCTTCCCGCCGCAAGCCCCAGCTCAGGCTCAAAGCGGAACTCACCCGGCAGATCGGACATATCTTCCGCGTCAACATACGGCGGATTGGTGACGATAACGTCGTACTGCACTTTCGGCAGGTCGCGGAACAGGTCTGAGCGGATTGGCGTAACCTGGTTTTCCAGACCGTGCTCAGCGATGTTTTGCTCGGCAACCGCCAGCGCATCAAGAGAAATATCTACCGCGTCCACTTCGGCATGAGTGAATTCATACGCGCAGGCGATAGCGATACAGCCGCTGCCGGTACACATATCCAGAATGTGCTGCGGTTCACCTTCGTAAAGGCCTGCAAAACGGTTGTTAATAAGCTCGCCAATAGGTGAACGCGGCACCAGCACGCGCTCGTCCACATAGAATTCGTGGCCGCAGAACCAGGCCTTATTGGTAAGGTAGGCAACCGGGATTCTTTCGTTCACACGGCGGATCACGCGCTCAACGATGCGATGACGCTCGCTGGGCGTCAGGCGCGCAGTGCGCATATCTTCAGGAATATCCAGCGGCAGATAGAGGCTTGGCAGCACCAGCTGAACGGCTTCATCCCACGGGTTATCGGTGCCGTGACCATACCAGATGTTGGCGGCGCTAAAGCGGCTGACTGCCCAGCGCAGCATATCCTGAATGGTGTGCAGCTCATTCACTGCCTCATCGACGAAAATTTTATCCACGTTGCCCTCCGCAGGCCGTTCGCGCTAATTCAATAATCGATTAGTTTGCCATGAAGGTCGCGACAAATCAGCATGCAATCACCGTAGCGGGGCGGAAATTTGCGTTTTATTTAGCGATGAGCGACAAAGCGGGTAAACTGACGCCAAAGCAGATGCGAGACGAGAAAGCGATGAAGAAGAAACCTCCGCTCAGCCTTGATGAAAGGAACCTTTTCCGTGAATTGATGAGCGGCACGAAGAAACTTACTCAGGACACTATTGTTCACCGCCCGGTGCGCAAAAAGATCCAGGAAGTGCCGGTGAAACGGCTGTTACAGGAGCAGGTCGACGCCAGCCATTACTTTTCCGACGAGTTCCAGCCAAGGCTTGCGGCTGAAGGCCCTACTCGCTATGTCCGCGAAGACGTCAGCCATTTTGAATTAAAGAAGATCCGCCGGGGTGATTACTCCCCTGAGCTGTTTCTGGATTTGCATGGCCTGACGCAGCTTCAGGCGAAGCAGGAGCTGGGCGCTTTGATCGCCGCCTGTCGCCGTGAGCATGTATTTTGCGCCTGCGTAATGCACGGGCATGGCAAACACGTCTTAAAGCAGCAGTCGCCGCTGTGGCTCGCGCAGCATCCGCACGTGATGGCATTCCACCAGGCGCCGAAGGAATACGGCGGCGACGCGGCCCTGCTGGTATTGATTGAGGTCGAGGAGTGGCAGCCGCCGGAATTACCCTGACCTTCTGAGCTGCCGGATGCCCTCTCCCATCCCGGGAGGCAGAAAAAATAAAAGCCGCATTTCGCGGCTCTTTTTTCTGCTTACGGCTGTCAGATAGCTTTCGCCACTTTCAGATTGCAGGGACTCATCTGCCAGTTAAATACCCCTTTGCCGGTTTGGGCATCCAGCGTGACGCTGGCAATGGCCGAGGTGCTGAACATTGGCGGTGTCTCTTCCGGGCAGAGTTCAGACACCAGGTAACCCACCAACGGCAGGTGAGAAACCACCAGCGCCGATTCAACGCCTTCATTGGCCAGCGCCTGCAGGTAGCTGCTCACCAGGCCAACATCGCCGCACGGGGTCAGCTCCGGCAGGACGTCTTCTTTTTCCGGGAGGTGCAGCGCTTCCCGCACCACGCCCAGGGTCTGTTCAGCTCGCAGGTAAGGGCTCACCAGAACACGTTCGATATCCGCTACCTGACTCTTTAACCAGGTCGCCATTACACGGGATTCGTCACAGCCACATTGGGTTAAGGGACGTACCGAGTCGCTGGCGGCATCGAGTGCTGCGTCGCCATGACGCATGATAAAAACTTGCATATTGCACCGCTTTTGTTAACCAGGAATGCCGCAATATATCTTTTTAACAGCGAGGATATATTCAGCAGCCGGGCATTGTGCCTTATCCGTACACCGAATGAAACGCTGTTTTTTACTCCAATGCTGCAAGTATAGTCAACCATAGTTTACAAAATGACCGACCAGCGTCCATTCACCGAGTTTACAACCTCCCGCCGGGAAGATAAAACTCATGCTTCTTTGACCCCAATTTCTGCCTCATGTTTCAGCGAATCACTGAAGGCGAGGTTATTCCCGGCCATCGTTAACAGCCTGTCGCAGGGGGTAAAACGCTCTCCGTAACGGCTGGAAAGGCGCTGCAGCGTTGCGACAATTTCACCCGCGCCGCTGTTATCCATATAGCGGAACGGACCGCCGAGGAACGGCGGGAACCCGATACCAAAAACGGCGCCGATATCGCCGTCGCGGGCGCTGCGCACCACGCCTTCGTCAAGGCAGCGGGCAGCTTCATTAAGCATCATCATCACGCAGCGTTCGGCAATAGCTTTTTCCTCCAGCTGCCCTTTCGGCGCCGCCCCGATAAGCTTATAGATTGCAGGGTCGGCCTGCTTTTTGCTTTTACGCCCTTTCAGGTCATAAAGATAGAAACCGCGACCATTTTTTCTCCCTTTGCGATCGTCGTTCAATACCGCTGCAATTGCATCAGGAGAGGCAAAACGTTCGCCGTAAGCCCGCTGAAGAATTGGGCTAATTTTAGTCCCCACGTCGATTCCCACCTCATCCAAAAGTTGGATTGGGCCGACGGGGAAGCCGAATTTAACCAGCGCCTCGTCTATCTTCTCGATCGGCTCTCCTTCCACCAGGCAGCGCATCGCTTCGTTGATATACGGAGCCAGAATACGGTTGACGTAAAATCCTGCGCTGTCGCCTACCACAATTGGCGTTTTGCCCTGTTTCTTCGCCAGGGCGACGGTTGTGGAAATGGTTTCTGCAGAAGTTCCGGCGTGAGGAATAACCTCCACCAGCGGCATTTTGTCTACCGGGCTAAAATAGTGCAGGCCGATAACCTGCTGCGGACGAGCGGCGTTGGCGGCGATATCCGCAATAGGCAGCGAAGATGTATTAGAGGCGAAAATGGTATGCGGCGCGGCATGCTGCTCAATTTCCGCCACCATTTTTTGCTTCAGCGCCAGATCTTCGAACACGGCTTCCACCACGATATCGCGGCTGTGGAAACCGCTGTAATCCGTTCCGCCAGAAATCCTTGCCATTTCGCGTTGACGCTCTGCCGCTTTCATATGTCGACGGCGCACTTTTTTATCCAGCAGGTCCCAGCTGTATTTCAGCGCGTGGTTAATGCCTTCGTTGCCGATATCCTTGATGCGTACCGGAAGATGCCCTTTCGTCGCCGTAACGTAAGCGATGCCGCCGCCCATCAGCCCACCGCCCAGCACGCCAACCGCGCGAACCGGACGAGGCGCAGCATCGCCGCCATGCTCTTTTTTAAGTTCCGTGCTGGCGAAGAATATCCCACGCAGCGCGGCGGACTGCGGCGTCATCGCCAGCTCGCCAAACGCCTTCGCCTCAGCCTCGTAGCCGCTGTGCGCGCCCTGCTCCAGACCGATTTTTATCACCTCAAGCACGCGCCGCGCGGCCGGATAGTTGCCTTTAGTTTTTTGTTCCGTTTTCTTGCTGACGATGTTGAACAACAGCGAGCGTCCAAGTGGACCGGCAAGAACACGTTCGCGCACGGGTAAAACACGTGCGGGCTTACGGCCTTTGAGCGCCAGTTCAACGGCGGCATTGAGCAAAATGGACTGCGGCACCACATCGTCAACCAGCCCCAGCTTCAGCGCCTGACGAGGGCGCAGCTGTTTGCCGGTAAGGATCATATCCAGCGCGTTGCTCACGCCAGTCAGACGCGGCAAACGCTGCGTGCCGCCAGAGCCGGGCAGCAGGCCTAGCTGCACCTCAGGTAGCCCCAGCTTCGTTTTTTCATCGTCGGTACAGATTCGCGAATGGCAGGCCAGCGCCAGCTCAAGGCCGCCGCCGAGGCAGGCCCCATGAATTGCCGCCACCACCGGGATCGGCAGCGCGGCAATCTCAGCCATAATCTGCTGGCCCTGACGAGCCAGCGACTGCGCTTCTTCCGCCGTTTTGCAGCCAGCAATCATGTTGATATCCGCGCCGGCAATAAAGTTGTCGGCCTTACCGGAAATAAACACCAGGCCCTGCAGGCTGTTGTTATCCCTCACCTGTTTGATAATGGCGTGAACCTCAGGGCCAAAAGATGCCTTAAGGGTATTCATTTTTTCGCCCGGCACGTCAATCGTGACTACCGCGACGTTATCAAGCCGAATATGCAGTGAGAATGCGCTTGTCTGTTCCATTATTCGACCTCCAGAACCATTGCTGCACCCAGACCGCCCGCCGCGCAGGCGGTCACCAGCCCCAATCCTCCGCCGCGACGGCGAAGCTCATGCAGCGTTTGCGTAATCATGCGCGCGCCCGTTGCAGCAAAGGGATGCCCGTAAGCAATCGAGCCGCCGAGCACGTTAAATTTCGCATCGTCCACTTCTCCTGTCGCATGAGAACGTCCCAGCACTTCACGGGCGAAACGCTCGCTGGAAAGCATTTTCAAATTGGCGAGGGTCTGGGCCGCAAAGGCTTCGTGCATATCAAACAGGGTCAAATCGTTAAGGGTGATGCCCGCCCTTTCCAGCGCCAGCGGCGTAGCCCACGCCGGGCCTGACAACATATCTTTCCAGACGTCGACCGCGGTGAAAGCGTAGCTGCGCAAAAAACCCAGCGGTTTGAGGCCAAGCTCTTTTGCGCGGGATTCAGTCATCAGGATCACGGCGGCCGCGCCGTCGGTTAACGGCGTGCTGTTCGCCGCGGTCACCGTGCCGTGTTTACGGTCAAAGGCTGGACGAAGTTTTGCGTAATCTGCAAGCGATGAGTTTTTACGCACAACGTTATCTTCGCTAAACGGCTGTCGATAGGGCGGAATAAAAGCCGTCATCACTTCATCGGCCAGCTTTCCCTCTTGCCAGGCGAGCGCCGCGCGCTCGTGAGAACGATGCGCCAGCGCGTCCTGCTGTTCGCGAGTAATGCCGTGGGTTTTCGCCATTTGTTCGGCCGTATCGCCCATTCTCAGGCCCGTAGAATATTCAGCAACCGCCGGAGGAACGGGCAGGAGATCTCGTGGCCGCAGGCGGGAAAAGAGTTTCAGACGCTGAGCAAAAGTGCGGGCTTTATTCACATCCACTAATGTGCGGCCCAGCTTCTTACTCACGCCAATCGGCAGCACGGAAGAGGAGTCCGCCCCGCCCGCGATACCGGCGCGGATAGTACCGGCAAGCAGGCTTTCGGCAACGTTTGCGACGGCCTGAAAACTGGTGGCGCAGGCCCGGCTCACGCTGTAGGCATCCGTATGCACGCTCATTCCGGTGCCAAGGACAATTTCACGGGCGATATTTGGCGCCTCCGGCATCTGCACAACCTGACCGAAAACGAGTTGCTCAATAATTTCCGCGGGGATTTCACTGCGCGCCAGCAGCTCGCTGACCACCATATTGCCAAGATCGATCGCGGGAATGCCGTGGAAGGCGGTCGCCTGACGGGCAAACGGCGTGCGTAAACCACTGACGATGGCAATGCGGTCACCCTGGCGGGTCACCAGCGGAAGTGCCTGACTCATAATGTTCCTCTGTTAAAAATAGTAAACGGACCAAAAGTGGTCTGACCTGATCACAGTTTTAACCAAAAAGTTACATTCAGCCAACCGGGCGACTGAAAAATTGGGAGGGTGGACACGCTTTGGCGGGGGGAAAACTGAGGCTGATGACCAACCTCCCGACGTCACAAAATTAAAGGAGGCATCGTTTAAAACAGGGGAAAAATCAATTCATTGATTTTTGGCTGATAAACATAAAGAAGGAAAAAACATGCTTTTTCCTTCTTTATCAACTATCTAACTTCCCGGAAAGAGAACGTCAGAAAAAATTAACGCAGGCCGAGCTGGAAGATCATGGTTTCAGCCTGGCAGCTGAATATGAAGTCGATATCCAGACGCACGCCTTCGTCGACCTCTGTATAACGCGGGACAATCTGGCACGGCTCAGATTCAACTTCATGCGCTTTTTCGCTCAGCGCGGCCAGCGTTTCGTCTGCCTGCGCTTTGTCGGCGAAAACGCGGCTGTATGTCGCGGTGCAGTCGGTGTTGTCGATAATGGAGCCAACGTCGATACAGCAGCAAACCGGGGTTTCATCGGCGCTATTTTTACTCATTATGATTTCCTCTGTATGCAAAGCCAAAGTGGATTCAACAATTGCTGCTTATTTTACGCCCCTCGTGACGGCCTCTCCAGTCGTTAATTTTGCCTGCGCCCGTAAGTGACCAAAATCACACTTAAAAATGATCTAAAACAAAATTCATACCCTTGTATGAACGCGGCTGGCCGCTATTTTGCCGGGCGGATCTCGTTTTCACGATCAACTTTGAAAAAACTTAGATACAAACTTGCAACATACCATCTGGTCAGACCTATACTCTCGCCACTGGTCTGCTTTCTCTGTATCCGATCAGTCCCTACTATTCGCGTTCCTGTTACCCCGTGTAACATTGTCTGTATAAAAATAAATTTATGAGGTTTTGGTCATGAGCCAGAAAAACCTGTTTACAAAATCCGCCCTCGCGGTTGCAGTGGCAATTGTTTCCTCGCAGGCGTACTCAGCCGGCTTTCAGTTAAACGAGTTCTCTTCTTCTGGCCTTGGCCGAGCTTATTCAGGGGAAGGTGCGGTTGCGGATAACGCTGGTTCAGCCAGCCGTAACCCGGCGCTGATTATGATGTTCGACCGCCCGTCATTTTCCGGCGGCGCGATATTCGTCGATCCGGACGTTAATATTTCTGGCTCATCGCCATCAGGCCGCAGCACCGACGCGGATAACATCGCGCCGACGGCGTGGGTGCCTAACCTGCATTTCGTCACGCCAATTAATGAACAGTTTGGCATTGGCGCATCCCTGACCTCCAACTACGGTCTGGCGACAGAATTTAATAATGATTACGCTGCGGGCTCCGTTGCCGGTAAAACCGACCTGGAAACGTTAAACCTGAACCTGAGCGGCGCTTACCGCTTAAACAGTAACTGGAGCTTCGGCGTTGGCTTTGATGCGGTTTACGCCAGAGCGAAAATCGAGCGTTATGCCGGCGACTTACCACAGCTGATCGCGGGCTCAGGCACATTGCCTCCTCAGCTGGCCGGTCCGGTATCCCAGATCCCTGCCGATACGCAAATCGCCCACCTGAAAGGCGACGAGTGGGGCTACGGCTGGAACGCCGGTATCCTTTATGAAATCGACAAAAATAACCGCTACGGCTTTACCTACCGTTCTGAAGTGAAAATCGACTTCGACGGCGACTATAAAAGCAGCCTGCCTGCCGCTTATAATCCTCTGTTAGGCAGCTACGGGCTTTACGGTACCGGCGGCGAAACTATTCCGGGCGCTCTGACCCTGAACCTGCCTGAAATGTGGGAGCTGTCTGGTTATAACAAAGTCGCGCCGCAGTGGGCTATCCACTACAGCCTGACCTATACCAGTTGGAGCCAGTTCCAGGAGCTGAAAGCCACCGGCAGCGACGGCCAGACGCTGTTCCAGAAAGATGAAAAATTCAAGGATGCGTACCGCATTGCGCTGGGTACCACCTACTTTATGGACAAGAACTGGACCTTCCGTACCGGTATCGCGTTTGACGATAGCCCGGTTCCGGCAAACAATCGTTCTATTTCTATCCCGGATCAGGACCGCCTGTGGCTGAGCGCGGGTACAACCTATGCGTTTAACGACAACGCATCCGTTGATCTCGGCGTCTCCTACATGCACGGTCAGCACGTAGAAATCAAAGAAGGTCCGTACACCTTCCGTTCCGAAGGGAAAGCCTGGCTGTACGGTATGAACTTCAACTACGCGTTCTAAGCGACGCGCAGAAACGAAAAAGGCGAACCTCAGGTTCGCCTTTTTTATGCCTATGCTTTACTGCGAGTCGATATCTTTCAGATCGTCCTGAATCAATGCCGCATTCGGGTTGACCTGCGGAGAAAGCTTGCCGCCGTTCGCTATAAAATCATGACGCTGGAAGTAGGCTTCACGCACCATCAGGTACGGATCGGAAGATTGTTTGAGCAGGCCGTCAGAATCCAGCAGCTGGGCACGGGTTTCGATACCTTCGACCGTCCATTTACCGATAGACATCGGCCAGGTCAGCCAGGAGAGTAACGGATAGAGCGTATCCGCGTAATCGCCGCCTTCATCACGCAGCGTGAAACTGCCATAGAACGGCAGTTGAACATACGGGCCATAGCCGACGCCATAATGACCAAGCGTGGAACCAAAGCGATGCGGCTCTTCACGCTGCAGTTTCGGGTTCGCCATGCCGGCCACGTCGATAAAACCGCCCATGCCAAGCAGGGAGTTCAGGAAGAAGCGGGTAAAATGCACCATGCCCTGATACGGGTCGCCCTGCAGAAAATAGTTCACCATGACGGCGGGTTCTTCAAGGTTGCTGGTGAAGTTGCTTAACCCGTTACGCGCAGGCTGCGGCACATAATCACGCCAGGCAACGGCGACAGGACGAACGATATACGGATCCAACACGTTGAAGTTGAAGTTGTACATCGTGCGGTTGAACCCTTCAAACGGGTCCGAGCGCCCCTGTGGTTCCTGGTCGCCGGAGCTGGCGCAGCCGACTAATAACGTCGTGGCCAGAGCCAGCCCGGTCAGGCGAAAATTCATATGCGTCTCCCTGTTATTGTTTATCTACGCTCTCAGGTTTGATGATAGTCTGACCTGCCTGCGACTTCGCCTGTTCGATGCTCCGTTCCACGACGGCGCGGCGCTGGTCGTTCGCCGGTAATATCCGCAACATTATCTGCCAGGCGCCAATCGCCTCGCGATACTGCTGCTGCTCAAAGGCGTTAAAGGCAAACAGGCTAAGCGCGCGCACGTTAGTATGATCGGATTTCAGCAGCTCGCGCAAAAGACTTTCCCCCAGAAGGTTGTCTTGCGGATCTGCGGAACGGGTCAACACTTCAGCATAGCCCAGCTTTACATCCCCGTTAGCAGGCGACAGTTTATATGCATGTGCAAAGGCTTGTGTAGCGGTTGTTGCGTTATTTAACACCATACCAATTCGCCCGAGCATCATCCAGCCTTCAATATTATCAGGCTCTTGCTGCAAACGGGTGCGCAACCCTAACCCAAGTCGCGCCATATCTTCCATATTTAGCGGCTCGGCGTCGGGATCCATGACGCGCTGCAACAGCCGTGGCGTTTGCTGTGTAACCTGCCGCCATTCGCGCACCTGCTTAATGCCGGATACTTTCAGATAAACCCCAGCGCTTATCGCGATAAGCACAACGGCGCCCGGCAAAAAAATCCAGTAGCTGGCTTCCGGCGCCGGCTCACGGCGCTCGGGCCCTTCGTTTTCTTCACTAAAGTAGACCCGCCGTTTGCGGCTGCGGACCACAATCACGCTAATCCCGCCGACGATAAACAGCGCCGGCAGGAGCCATAAAACGATCGTCGATGGGGTAACCGGCGGCTCATAAGTGACAAAGTTACCGTAGCGCGCGACCATGTAATCAACGATCTGCTGCTTGTTTTTGCCCTGCTGCATCAGTTCATACACCTTCAGACGCATGTCCGAGGCGATCATCGCGTTGGAGTCGGCGATACTGTTATTCTGGCATTTCGGGCAGCGCAGCTGTTCGGTAAGCTGGCGAAACTGCTGCTCCTGCGCTTCATCTTTGAAGGTCCAGGTGTCGATAGCGGCGAAAGCGTAAAAGGAAAACAGCAGCGCCGCGATAAAAAGCAAACCGCGCTTCATGCGCCCGCCTCCTTATTGTATTTATCCCACAGCGGCTTAATTTCCTGCTGCCAGACGCGATCGTTAAGATCGCCCGCGTGACGGTAGCGAACGATCCCTTTGCCGTCGATCAGGAAGGTTTCAGGCGCGCCGTAGACGCCGAGATCCAGCCCCAGCATGCCGCTGCCGTCGAACAGGCTCAGCGCATAGGGATTACCCAGTTCATGCAGCCAGTTAATCGCTTTGCGACGATCGTCTTTGTAGTTCATGCCGACCACGCGGATCCCCTGCGCCTTCAGCCCATTCAGAAACTGATGTTCAGCACGGCAGGTCGGGCACCAGGTCGCCCAGACGTTGAGCAGCACAGGTTTGCCATCCGTCAGCACCGCCCGATCGTATATTTTCTCGGAATTTTCAAGCGATTCGAGGCGGAATACCGGCACCGGTTTGCCTGTCAGCGCCGACTCAAGATCGGTGGGATCTTCGCCCTGCGCATTACGCGCAAGCTGCCACAGCAGCGTCGCCGCCAGCAGCAAAAACAGCGCCAGCGGGATAAACAATACTTTGCGTTTCATGCGGCCTCCGGCATTTTTTTACGCGAACGGTAGCGGGGATCGAACAGGCAGAAAACGCCGCCTAAGGTCATGAGTAATCCGCCAGCCCAAATCCAGCGCACGAACGGTTTGTAATACAGCCGCACCGCCCAGCTGCCGTTGTCCAGCTCTTCGCCCAGCGCGGCGTACAGATCGCGGGTGAAGCCGCCGTCGATGGCCGCCTCGGTCATCATCGAGCGGCTGCTGTTGTAGAAGCGCTTTTCGGCGTGAAGCGTCGCTTCCGGTTTGCCGTTGCGCGTCACGTCGATAATGCCGACGCCGCCGCGATAGTTAGGCCCGGCCAGATCCTGAACGTCGCGCAGCACAAAGTGATACTGATGAATATCGATGCTTTCACCGGCTTTCATGCGCACGTCGCGTTCGACGCTGTAATTCTGGCTGAAGGCGATGCCGACCACCGTCACCGCAAGCCCTGCATGACCAAGCACCATGCCCCAGTGGCTGCGCGGCAGTTTCCATAACCCCTGCAGCAGACCGCGGCGGTGAGTCGCCCGCTCGTAAACTTCCATCAGCGCCAGCACAAAGACCCAGACCGCCATCAGCAGGCCGACCACCGTCATCGCTTCCACGCGGTCCTGCATCAGCCATGGCAGCGTCAACGAAAGCGCCACGGTGACGACCAGCGCCGTCGCCAGGCGTCTGGTAAGCTTCTGCGGCTTATCGCGACGCCAGCGCACCAGCGGCCCGATGCCGAGCAGCAAGGCAAACGGCGCCATCAGCGCGGTAAACATGGTATTAAAGAACGGCTCGCCAATGGAGATGCTGCCGAGCCCCAGCTGCTTATGCACCAGCGGCAGCAGCGTTCCCAGCAGCACCACCAGCATGGCGGCAATCAGCAGCACGTTATTGCCGAGTAAAAACGACTCGCGCGACCACAGGGCATTTCCCACCCGCGAGCGGACTTTGCTGCCCTTTAGCGCATACAACAGCAGCGAGCCGCCGATTACTATCACAAGGAAAGCGAGGATAAACATGCCGCGCGCCGGGTCAGAAGCGAAGGAATGCACCGAAACCAGCACCCCGGAACGCACCAGGAAAGTCCCCAGCAGACAAAGCGAAAACGCGGTAATCGCCAGCAGCACGGTCCACGCCTTAAAGCTGCCGCGCTTTTCCGTCACCGAAAGCGAGTGAATCAAAGCGGTGCCGGCCAGCCACGGCATAAACGAAGCGTTTTCGACCGGGTCCCAGAACCACCAGCCGCCCCAGCCCAGCTCGTAATAGGCCCAGCCGGAACCCAGCACAATGCCGATGGTTAAAAACGACCAGGCGGCGAGCGTCCACGGACGAGTCCAGCGTGCCCATGCCGCATCGAGCTTGCCCGCCATTAGCGCCGCAATCGAAAAAGCAAAGGCAACGGAGAATCCGACGTAGCCCATGTACAGCAACGGCGGATGGAAAATAAGCCCGATATCCTGCAGCAGCGGATTTAAGTCACGCCCTTCGATGGGAAAATCCGGCAGCGTGCGGGTAAACGGATTCGAGGTGAAAATGATAAACAGCAGAAACCCGAAGTTAATCATCCCCATTACGGCCAGCACGCGCGCCCGGGCTTCTTTTGGCATCTCACCGCTGAACAGCGCTACCGCGAACGTCCAGCCGCTCATCAGTAACACCCAGAGCATCAGCGAGCCTTCATGCGCTCCCCACGTCGCCGCCACGCGATACCAGACCGGCAGCTCGGTATTGGAGTTGCCGGCAACATACGCCACGGTGAAATCGTTAATGACGAAGGCGTGTACCAGCACCAGAAACGAGGCGAAAACCGTCAGGAACAGCGCCCAGGCAAGCGGACGCGACGAGGCCATCAGGCGCGCATCGTTACGCTTCACGCCCCACAGCGGATAAACGCCCAGCAGCAATGACCAGCCCAGCGCCAGGCAAAGCAGAAAACTACCGGCTTCAGGCATCATAACGCGCTGTCCTTATAAGCCTGCGGCGCTCGCCGATGATTTTTATTCATCGCCTCTTTCACTTCCGGCGGCGTGTAATTTTCATCATGTTTTGCCAGCACCTCTTTTGCCGCGATCAGATTGCCTTTCTCCAGCACGCCCTGCGCCACTACGCCCTGCCCTTCACGGAACAGATCGGGCAGAATGCCAACGTAAGTCACCTCCACCACGCCGTTAACGTCATAGAGTTTAAAGGTTACCTTGAGCGTTTGCTTATCCCGCTTTACGCTGCCGGGCAGCACCATGCCGCCCACGCGTAGCCGCTGGCCCAGCTCCGGCAGCTGCTGACTTTCGCCTTTGCCATAGAGAATTTCGCCCGGCGTATAGAAGAGATCGATATTGCTGCGTAGCGCATAGAGCACCAGCGTGATAGTGAGCCCTAACCCCACCAGTACGGCGACCGCCAGGTAAAGCCGGTTTTTACGACGAGTATTCACTTACATTGCCTCTGTTTGCTGTTGCGCGCGAATACGCCGTTCGCGCGCCTGCTGGCGCTCCACGCCATTGAGGATTTTACGACGCTGCAATGCTGTATGCACCACCAACGCCAGCAGCGGAATGACCGTAAAAGCGACGGCCAGCCAGACATAAAACGCATAGCCGCCCATCGCTAAAAACTCAGCCCAACTGGTAAACGCACCTTTCATGCTTTGCCTCCTTTTTGTACCAGCGCCAGCACCCACGGGCGGCGACGTTCCTGAAGTAAAATGAGGTTGCGCAGACGCATCAGCGTCAGCGTGACAAACAGCAGCAGAAAGCCAAAGATGGTCAGGCGCAGCGGCGTGCGCATGGCAGGATCGATGCTTTGCTGCATATTGGTTGAGCCCTGGTGCAGCGTGTTCCACCACTCCACCGAGAAATGAATTATCGGCAAATTCACCACGCCCACCAGCACCAGTATGCCCGCGGCGCGCCCGGCCAGGCGGCGATCGTCAAAGGCGTTATAGAGCGCAATGACGCCGATATAAAGGAACAGCAACACGAGTTCTGAAGTCAGCCGGGCGTCCCATACCCACCAGGTTCCCCACATCGGTTTACCCCAGGCGGAGCCGGTTATCAGGGCAATAAAGGTGAAGACCGCGCCAACCGGCGCCATGGCGGCAACGGCCAGATCGGACATCTTCATCTGCCACACCAGGCCGATAAAGGCGGCTATCGCCATCGACGCGTAGATCCCCATCGACCAGATGGCCGCCGGGACATGCAGGTACATGATGCGGTAACTCTGCCCCTGCTGATAGTCGGCTGGCGCATAGACAAATCCCCAGATGCAGCCGACCGTCAGCAAAACCACGCTCGCCACGGCAAGCCAGGGCACAAATCGCCCGCACAGCTGATACAGCCGTTCGGGTTTAGCAAGCTGATGTAACGCTTTCCACATAATTAATCGCTCACAAAAAAAGTAAGTTACTGCACGCTGACGCGCAGCGCCGCCGCCGTAGCAAAGGGGCTTAACGTTGCGCTCCCCGCAAGCAGCGCGCCGAGAATGGCCATATAGCCGTCAACCGGCAGGTTCATCGACGCGGCGTCCATCGCAGCCGTTGCAAAAATCAGGAGTGGGATAGTCAGCGGCAGCACCAGCAGGCTAAGCAGAACGCCGCCGCGCCTTAATCCCACCGTTAATCCCACCCCGGGCGCGCCGAGAAAGCTCAGCGTTGGCGTACCGAGAAGCAGCGTTAACGCCATCACCTGCCAGCTATAAAAATCCAGCCCGAGCAGTAAAGCCGCCAGCGGCGAAAGGATCAGCAGCGGCAACCCCGTAACCACCCAGTGAGCGGTTACTTTCGCCAGCACCACCATGGGTAAAGGCACGGGCAACAACATAAGCTGCTCAAGCGAACCGTCCTGAAAGTCGTCCCGAAACAGCCTGTCCATCGCCAGCAAAGATGCGAGCAGCGCCGCAACCCAGATCACCCCCGGCGCGATGCGTGCCAGCAGCTGTGGCTCAGGGCCGATGCCCAGAGGAAACAAAGTAATAACGATAAGGAAGAACCACAGCGGGTTCGCAATCTCCGCCCCTTTGCGAAAGGCCACGCGCAGTTCCTGCCAGAAGATTCTGCGCATCATGAGCGGCTGTCCTGCAAAACAATCTGCCGCACGGCAGAAAGGGCGAGCGGCTGGTGCGTGGTGAGGATCACCATTCCGCCCTCTCTGGTATGCCGCACCATCTGCTGCGTGAGTTTTTCTATGCCGGGGACGTCAATCGCGGTAAAGGGTTCGTCCAGAATCCAGAGCTTTGCCTTACTCAACCATAAACGCGCCAGCGCCACACGCCGCTGCTGCCCGGCGGAGAGCTGGCTAACCGGCACATCCTCAAAGCCGACTAAACCGGCCTCGGCTAATGCCTGCCAGCGCCGCAAAGCGGGGCAATCCCCGTGAAAGAAACTGAGATTTTCGCAAGCGGTAAGCGCGGATTTGATGCCGGGCTGATGCCCGAGCCACAGTAAATCCTGATGGTAAGCATCACGGCTACGCTGCAGCGTTTGCCCCTGCCAGTGAACTTCGCCCTCTTCGGCCTGAGTAAGCCCGACGAGAATACGTAATAAAGAAGTTTTCCCCGCCCCGTTGCGACCTGCCACCTGCACCATCTCTCCCGCCGAAACGGAAAACGACAGGGCGTTAAACAGCGTTCGCTCGTCACGGGTGCAGGTCAGTTTGATGGCATCAAGCATGGGAAAAATCACTACTTTTCTTAGGGGCGGAAATAATACCACATCATCCAGGCCGCTCCAGGTCAGGCACGACGCCTGGGAGTACTCAAAAGGAGGTAATACACCCATGCCAGATCAAACTTCGGGCGAATTGTCCCATAAGCCGGAACAAGCAGATAAAAACCACTACGCTTAACAGAACGGCAAAAGTGCGGAGTACTGCGAAAAATGAATAAGTTAAAGGAAGAAAAAATCGGGCAGTCCAGCGATGAGCTGGAAGTGGAAAGCGAGGAAAATTCGAGCGGCGAGGATATTGACGTCGATGAGGAAAACCTGCCGTCCAAAGCGATGGCTATCCACGAGCACATTCGTCAGGACGGGGAAAAGGAGCTTGAACGCGACGCCATGGCGCTGCTGTGGTCAGCTATTGCTGCCGGGCTGTCAATGGGCGCTTCGCTGCTGGCAAAAGGCGTGTTTCACGTCCACCTTGATGGCGTACCGGGAAGCTTCCTGCTGGAGAATCTTGGCTATACCTTCGGATTCATCATCGTGATCATGGCGCGTCAGCAGCTCTTTACCGAAAATACCGTCACCGCCGTTTTGCCCATCATGCATAAGCCCACCGGCAGCAATTTCCTGCTGCTGATGCGCCTGTGGGGGATGGTGCTGCTCGGCAACCTGATTGGCACCGGGCTTGCGGCATGGGCCTTTGAATACATGCCCATTTTTGATGAGCAAACGCGGAACGCTTTCGTCACCATCGGCATGGAGGTGATGCACAATACTCCGGGCGAGATGTTTGCCAACGCTATCATCTCCGGCTGGATCATCGCCACTATGGTGTGGATGTTTCCGGCGGCAGGCGCGGCGAAAATCGTGGTAATCGTCATCATGACCTGGCTGGTAGGCCTTGGCAATTTAACCCATATCGTGGTCGGCTCCGTTGAAATTCTCTATCTGGTATTTAACGGCACTATCCCCTGGAGCGATTTCTTCTGGCCCTTCGCCCTGCCAACGCTTGCAGGTAATATCTGCGGCGGCACCTTTATCTTCGCCCTGATAAGCCATGCTCAGATTCGTAACGACATGAGCAACAAGAAAAAGGCCCAGGCTAAAGCTAAAGCGTAAGAGAAGTCGAGGATGGAACAAGGCAGAAAAAGGCGAAACGTGATGCCTGACTGGTCACGTTTCAGGCAAACGGCCTGTTAACCCCTTAACGTGACGCGAAAAGCGGGTATACTACGCCCGCCTGTCCCCTTAGTTAAATGGATATAACGAGCCCCTCCTAAGGGCTAGTTGCAGGTTCGATTCCTGCAGGGGACACCATCAGACTTTATTCAAACCATGAGTTTACTTTCATTGCTCCAGCGGGTGCGGTTGTCCCGGTAAGAGCAGATTTGCTCATTTTACGCCTACCGGTTTCCGGAACCTGCCTGCTCTGCTGCATTCTGTTGCAGAATGGCATAACGAGCAATGAGCTGCTTGAGTCGTATCTCCATCTGAATCTTTACGGCAACAGGTAGCGGCTGCGTAACCGGCGTTTGTGACAGAGCCCGCAGTTGCTCTTCAGCCGGTATAACCTGATTAAATGACTGCATAATAGAAAATATCGCTGTCTTCAGTTCGCTGACCGTCATGTATTTGCCCTTCCGTTCTATGGAAAGACGCCAGCCGCTTTACCAAACCGGCCATCACTCCCATGGACCGCCCCAGACTCAATATCGGCTGCAACCGACCGGGAAAAACGAAGCTGTTTCTGCGTCGAAGCAAGCCAGGTCAGCAACACTCTGTCCGTAACTTCAGGAAAGCGGCGTTTTTTCAGAGACCTGCAAGTATAACGGGCACTGCCCTGTCAACCTCAAACAACCATGATTCCTGCAATCTGGCACAGCCCCGGATGTTAAAGGTATAATCCCTTCTACTATTCAACGGGCCTCAGAAAAGATTATGACAAAACTCACACTACAAGAGCAGATGCTTAAAGCTGGATTAGTCAGCAGCAAAAAGATGGCTAAGGTGCAAAAAACGGCCAAGAAGTCGCGCGTTCAGGCTCGTGAGGCGAGAGAAGCGGTGGAAGCCAATAAGAAGGCGCAAATCGAACGTGATAAGCAGCTCAGCGAACAGCAAAAGCAAGCCGCTTTATCTAAAGAGTATAAAGCGCAGGTTAAGCAGCTGATTGAGATGAACAGGATCGTGATTTCTCGTGGCGATATTGGTTACAACTTCACAGATAATAATCTCATTAAAAAAATATATGTGGATAAGGCTACCCAGGCTCAGTTAATTAACGGCCGGCTGGCGATTGCTCGTCTGGTTACGGATAATAATGCAGACGGAGAATACGCGATTATTCCTGCAAGCGTAGCCGATAAAATTGCGCAGCGCGATGCGAGCAGCATTGTATTAAACTGCGAGCTCAGCCAGGAAGCGAAAGATGAAGACGATCCGTACGCCGATTTTGTCGTGCCTGACGATTTGATGTGGTAGGTAAAGTTTATTCCATCTCTGATGCAAGGGATAAGAACTTTAAGCTAAGCCGCTGGGGCATTAACCGGAATGCTCCAGCTGGGTTATTTTAGTTTAATCATTTTGAATGGCTAATGCCTGGTCGAACGCTTTTGCGAGTCTGAGTCATATCTGATCTGTAAGACGGCTTTATGCCAGGAGTGGACGCTTCTAACACCGCGGTGTGTTAATCATTGGGTAGCTTGTCATAACCGTTTAAAACCCAAAGGATTAATAATTCAGGCACAGCGACGACTTCGTGTTGAGGTTTAGTTTTCGCTATGAAGTCGCAAATGATATAGGTATTACGTCACCTCAACTTGCTATTGATCCAGTATTTTTTGAAAGGGATAATTCAGCTGCATCCACAAAACTGGATGTTCCGGATTGGCGTCTGGTAAACGGCAAACCGGCAACGAGAACTCGCGGAACGTGAGGATATTTTTGCTTTAAGCAGCACATTTCTCAATGACGGAGCGGGCTTAAAATCCGCCATTATCTATTCCGGGCCGGGTAGCGCCTGTTTAAACAACAAGGCTGGGAATGTCAGGCGTAATGGAAAACGAAAGCCGATAATGCTTTACCAGATCCTGGCCGGATAAAATTACTCCGACGCTCCGCCTGCTTTTATCTTACAAAGCTGCGAACGACAACCCCCTGCTCTTCAAGCAATGCTCTGATCTTTTTCGCCATCTCTACCGCGCCGGGGCTGTCGCCGTGCACGCAAATTGAATCGGCTTTTATTGTTGTAAAAGTCCCTTCAATGGAGCTGACTCCGCCTTCCTTTATCAGTTGCAGCATACGCTTTGCGACAAACGTCGCATCTTGTAACACAGCGCCAGCTTCACTGCGGGAAACGAGCGTGCCGTCGGAATGATAAGCGCGATCGGCAAAGGCTTCTGAAACGGTACGCAGCCCCTTTTGTTGCGCCAGCTCCAGCACGCGTGAGCCCGCAAGCCCTGCCAATGGCAGCGTGGCATCAACAGCAAGAATGCCTTCGATAACGGCCAGCGCCTGGCGCTCGTTATGAGCAATGGTGTTATACAGCGCGCCGTGCGGTTTAACGTAGCTTACAGCTGTGCCTGCCGCCCGCGCCAGCCCCTGCAAAGCCCCAATCTGGTAGACGACGTCAGCCGTTAGTTCGTCGCTGTCAATATCCATATTGCGGCGGCCAAAACCAACCAGATCCGGATAGGAAACGTGAGCGCCGACCACGACACCTTTAGCCTGAGCGGCACGCAGCGTTTCAAGAATGCCAGCAGGCGAGCCCGCATGAAAGCCGCAGGCCACATTTGCGCTGCTGACCACGTTTAGCATCGCGGCGTCGTTGCCCATCGTCCACAGGCCGAAACTTTCACCGAGATCGCTGTTTAGATCTATCGCCCTGCTCATCGCTGCCCTCTTAGTCCCGTTTTCAGTCAGAAATTAGCACAATCCCGGCTACTTGCGCAGCGGCACGTCCTTCATCAGCAGCGACAGCAGGAAGGCGAAGACCACCACAACCGCAGAAATGATATAGACCGAGTGAAGCGCCGAGCCGAACGCCTGAAGATAATCATCGCGCAGCGCTACCGGCAGCTCGTGAACCGCATTCGCGCTTAGCTGCCGCGGCAACTGAACGTCTGCCGGGATCAGTACGGCAAGTTTATTTTGCAGCACGTTCGTGAATATCGCCCCAAATGCCGCCACGCCAATTGAACCGCCAATCTGGCGGAACAGCGTCGCGCTGGAGGTAGCCACGCCGATTAGCTTTTGTTGCACGCTGTTTTGCACCGCCAGCACCAGAACCTGCATCACCATGCCGAGGCCGCAGCCCAGCAGCGAGATATAAAGGTAAAGAATATATATCGGGGTGTCGATTTTTAAGGTGCCCAGCAGCCCCATGGCGATAAACGTCAGCAGCGTGCCCATAATCGGGAAGATGCGGTAGCGGCCGATTTTACTGATGATCCGCCCGCTGACAATAGAGGTGAGCATCAGCCCGCCCATCAACGGCAGAAGCTGCATCCCGGCTTGCGACGGCGTGGAGAATTTTACAACCTGCAGATAGAGCGGCAGGAAAGTCATGGAGCCAAACAGCGACATGCCGATAATAAAACCGATCAGGCAGCTCAGCAAAAAAGTGCGGTCGCGGAACAGCCCCAGCGGAATAATCGGCTCAATGGCCAGGCGTTCCTCATAGATAAAGCCGCCAAGCGTAACGACGAAGAAAGCAAAAATGCACCACAGCTGCGGGTCGGACCAGGCCATTACCGTGCCGCCCTGGCTGGTAAAGAGGATTAGGCAGGTTAACGAGACGGCAAGATACCCTGCCCCAAGGAAGTCGATTTGATGGCGAATACGCGCCGTTTGCGGTTTAAGCACCGCGCCGATAATCAGCAGGGCAAAAATCCCCAGCGGCAGGTTGATATAAAATATCCAGCGCCAGGAAAAGTGTTCGACCAGAAAACCGCCGATAAGCGGGCCAATCACCGTCGCCAGTCCGAATACGCCGCCAAACAGCCCCTGATATTTTCCGCGTTCGGCCGGGGGAATGACGTCGCCTACCGCCGCCATCGTGACCACCATCAGGCCGCCGCCGCCCAGCCCCTGCAAGGCGCGCATCAGGATAAGCTGGGTCATGTTCTGCGCCAGGCCGCAAAGCACCGAGCCGAGTAAAAACAGGACTATTGCCGTTTGCAGCACGATCTTACGGCCGAGAAGATCGCCAAATTTACCGTACAGCGGCACGACAATAGTTGAAGCCAGCAGATAGGCGGTCACCACCCAGGAGAGTTTTTCCAGCCCGCCCAGCTCCCCGACGATGGTCGGCAATGCCGTGGAGACAATCGTCTGGTCCAGCGCGGCCAGCAGCATCACCAGCATAAGCGCGGAGAACAGCAGGCGAACGGAAGTGGCGCGCTGCGGATTATCTTTCTGCGAAGAGACTGTCACCGTCATAGGCATTGTCAGCTTGTAATTAATTAACTGGATAATTAATATTGATAGAATACTTTCACCCGGTCAATGGATCCCATACAAAATGACAGGCAATAACGGCGGTGAAAACTCCGAAAGTAACGTAAAAGGCGCCCGAAATCGCCGCCGCCCGGGGCGGCCTGCCGGGGGAAATAAACGCGCTGATAAACGCGACTTGCTGCTTGATAGCGCGCTGAAGCTTTTTGCAGAACAGGGTATCGCCCAGACACCTTTAAATGTCATCGCCGCGGATGCAGGCGTTACGTCCGCCATGCTGCATTACTATTTCAAAAACCGCGAGCAGCTATTAGATGTACTGATCGATGAGAGATACCTTCCGGTACGCGCTTCAATGGGCGGTGTTTTTGAGCAGCACCCTGACGATCCCGTTAAGGCCCTGACGGCTCTGACCCAGAAATTTATTACCGTTTCACTGGAACATCCGTGGTTCGCGCCGCTGTGGATAAGAGAAGTGCTTAGCGAAAGCGGGCTGCTCAGGGAAAGAATCGATGCGCGGGCTGGCATCCAGGAAAAGAAAACGGCGCTAATGTGGATCCAGAAATGGCAGGATGAAGGACGATTAAACGCCGGACTCCAGCCGGAATTTTTATTTACTTCTCTGTTTGGCTTAACGCTGCTTCCCGTGGCTCGTCTTCAGCATGACTGGCGCAAGGGAGAGGGGTCGCTCACCGCAGAGATGCTTTCCCGGCATATAGCAGCGCTGCTGGCCTCGGGAGTCGGAGGCAAAATACCCGGTTAGCCTCTTCGCGTTTTACTGATAAAAACCCGCAAGCAGCGCATCTCAGCTGCATTCTGCTGCGACGAGTCTGGAATTACTCTTCCTGATTGACCCTGTCGCCGCGCGTGGTTGGCTCAGAGATCACCAGAAATTCGGCGTTGTCCGAAGAATCATTTCTCGCCTGATGCCTTGCCTGCGGCGGCACGGAAATCCCTTCTCCGGCGCTAACTACATAGAACTCGCCTTCCAGCTCCATGGTTAACTCACCCGCAAGGACAAAAAAGAACTGCTGAGCCACGCAATGATAATGCCGCTGCTCCGTTCTCCCGGCGGGCATTTTTTCGTGAATGATGTGCAGCGACGCCCCTTTTACCAGATGCCAGCCGTCGCAGTCCCCGCCCCAGCTGTAATGTTCTGCGTTTTGCTTTGAAACAATCATTTTTTACCCTGGCATAGTAATTATTTTGCCGCTTAGCGGCGTGATATTTTTCAGTCTAAAAAGTCAGGTGCATGAACAGAATAAACCATTTAACTCATTGCTTCTCCTACAAATTATATTACGCTGGCGCTTTCAGTCATTTTCTGAAAAAACGACAACCGTCACATTTTGACGACACTTGTTTTCCCTAAAGATTTGGGAGTACATTAGCGCCGGCTGGCCGCCTGCGCGGCCAGAGAATGCAATATGAGACGGCCGGGACATGGGTGAAGATATTCCTGAATGTCCAACCGGCGGTTTCACTTTTCTATACTGATTTATTCTGGCGATCAAAGCGCGTTAACCCGCGCGGAGCAATGCGAAGTGAAATATTTTCTGATGGGTATCTCGGTCATTCTGGTGTTGTGGGTCGGTACTTTTGTGATGATGGTTGAATAATATCCCACGCAGCAAGCTAAAACAGGAGCCAAAGGCTCCTGTTTTCGTTTATCGCGCATCAGCAATTGTCGGATGGCGCCCTGAGGTTCGTATAGGATGGAAAGCGCAAGCACTATCCGGCCTGAGACCCATGTAAGATGGATAACGCAAGCACCATCCGACCTGAGGTCCATGTAGGGTGGAAAGCGCAAGCACCATCCGATCTGAGGTCCATGTAGGGTGGATAAGCGCAAGCGCCATCCACCAAAACGGAACTATTCTGTAGCCTCAGAAGAGCTTTTACTACCGGCAGGCAGCAGGCCATCAGCACGGAACATCGCTTTAATGCCGCGCACCGCCTGGCGAATGCGGTCGCGGTTTTCAATCAGCGCGAAACGCACATGGGTATCGCCATAGTCGCCAAAACCCACGCCCGGCGAGACGCACACTTTCGCATCCTGCAGCAGCTTTTTGGCAAACTCCAGCGAGCCCATCGCCGCATACTGCTCCGGGATTTTCGCCCAGACGTACATCGACGCTTTCGGGCATTCCACCATCCAGCCCGCCTCATGCAGGCCTTTTACCAGCACGTCGCGGCGGCGTTTATACTGCTCGGCAATATCACGCACGCACTGTTGATCCCCTTCCAGCGCGGCGATGGCCGCAACCTGCAGCGGAGTGAAGGTGCCGTAATCGTGATAACTCTTGATACGTGCCAGCGCGCTCACCAGCTCCCGGTTTCCTACCATAAAGCCAATGCGCCAGCCCGCCATATTGTAGCTTTTCGACAGGGTGAAGAACTCTACCGCCACGTCGCGTGCGCCCGGCACCTGCATAATCGACGGGGCTTTCCAGCCGTCGTAGACAATATCGGCGTAGGCCAGATCGTGTATCACCAGCACGTCGTATCGTTTTGCCAGCGCGACTACTTTTTCGAAGAATTCCAGCTCAACGCACTGCGCCGTCGGGTTAGAGGGAAAGCCGAGGATCATCATTTTCGGTTTTGGATAGCTTTCGCGAATAGCGCGTTCCAGCTCGTTGAAGAAATCGACGCCTTCCACCAGCGGGACGGAGCGTACCTGCGCGCCGGCAATCACCGCCCCGTAGATATGTATCGGATAGCTCGGGTTCGGCACCAGGACGGTATCGCCATGATCGAGCGTGGCGAGCATCAGGTGCGCCAGCCCCTCTTTGGAGCCAATCGTCACAATCGCTTCGCTTTCCGGATCGATATCCACCTCGTAGCGATCTTTGTACCAGCGCGAAATAGCGCGGCGTAAACGCGGAATACCGCGTGAGGTGGAGTAGCCGTGCGTGTCGTCACGCTGCGCCACCGTGCAGAGTTTTTCCACGATGTGCGGTGGGGTTGGGCCATCCGGGTTGCCCATACTGAAATCGATAATGTCCTCGCCGCGGCGACGCGCCGCCATTTTCAGCTCGGCGGTAATGTTAAACACATACGGCGGAAGACGATCGATACGCGAAAAACGGCGTGCAGGAGTGGTGTCAGCCATAGATACCTCAGATTACGTAAGCGCCCGGACCGTCCGAGCGACGCTGCCACGTTGTTGTGGCATGACCAGAAAATAGCCTGAATAAAAATCATCTGTCGAGGGGCTAAGCAAAATATTTTTCTTCCCGCCCAAAAGCGGAACTTTCATTTGAAACTAATCACTGTTTCATTTAAGCAAAGAGGCATATATTAACCCTGTTGCAACAAACCAATAACTCTTACCTTACGATGAAGTGGAGCCCTGGCATGAACCTGCACATTGATGATTTACCCCAAGCTATTGGTGAGATAAAACAGCGGCTACGCCAGGCGCTGCCCAATTACGCGGAAGTATTCGCAGCGCTTGAAGCGGATATGAAGCGCCAGATCGCAACGATTCACGCTGAACAAGCGCGAGGCGAAAATCCCGTCCCGCAGATTCATGCAGACGACATCATTCACCACCGCGTCAGCGAGCAGCAAAAAGCGCTGATCCGCCAGCGCGGATGCTGCACCATAAAAGGTGTTTTCCCGCAGGCGCAGGCCCGCGCCTGGAACGAGGAGATCGGCGATTATCTCGAGAAAAATAATTTTGTTGAGAAGCTGAAGAACGCCGCGGAAGATAACTATTTCGGCACGCTTGCCGCCAGCAAGCCGCAGATTTACGGCATTTACTGGTCTAAGCCGCAGGTTGAAGCGCGCCAGCATGAACGCATGAAAGCGGTGCAGGTTTTCCTCAATAATCTGTGGGAAACGCAAAGCAACGGCAAGCAGCATTTTGATGCCGATCGCGTAGTAAGCTACGCCGACCGCACGCGTCGCCGCCCGCCTCGCTCAACGTCTCTGGGACTTTCTCCCCATGTGGATGGCGGTTCGGTAGAGCGCTGGCTGGATGAGAATTTCCGCCACGTGTATCGCCACGTTTTCTCCGGCGACTGGCAGAGCTATAACCCGTTTGCAGCAGAAGGCCGCACGGAAGTGCGCGAGTTTCCTTCTCCGGCGGTTTGCTCCATGTTCCGTACCTTCCAGGGGTGGGCGGCGCTAAGCCCGCAGCGTAAGCACGGCGGCACGCTAAACCTGCTGCCGATTGCCAACGCCATGGCCTATATTCTGCTGCGTGCGCTGCAGGATGATGTGCCGGAAGCGTCGCTTTGCGAGGCCAGTCCGGGACGCGCGCTTTCCATTAACGAACAATGGCATCCCCTTTTATTAACAGGGATTTCCTCAATTCCTGATATGGAAGCGGGCGATACGGTCTTCTGGCACTGCGATGTGATTCACTCGGTGGAGAACGAGCACCTGGGTGAATTCGACAGCAATGTGATGTACATCGCCGCAGCCCCCTGGTGCGAAAAGAATGCGGCCTATCTGGAACGTCAGTGGCCTGCGTTTGTAGAAGGCAAATCCCCGCCGGACTTCGCGGCCGATGATTTTGAAGTGGATTTTGTCGGGCGCGCCACGCCTGCGGATCTGACTGCCGCGGGGTTTGAGCAACTGGGCGGTAAATAAGAAGTTTCCCCTCACTCTGACCCTCTCCCCGAAGGGGTGAGGGAACCGGATCGAGACAATTTTTCCCTTCTCTATATGGGACAAGGAGACCGGCTCGGGGCACTTTTCCTTCCCCATATCGGACGGGGAGTCATGTATTTCCCCATTTCCCTTCTCCCTTCTCCCTTCTCCCTTCTCCCTTCTCCCTTCTCCCTTCTCCCTTCCAGCGAAAAAGCCGGGATGAGGACGGGCAGACAGCGCTTTTCTGGCAACCCCGACGTAATTTCCTTATCATGAACGCTCTCCCCCTGGCATGCGAGTAACCCGTGCACGAAATTTTTAATATGCTGCTGGCGGTTTTTGACCGGGCGGCGTTGATGCTTATTTGTCTCTTCTTCCTGATCCGCATCCGTCTGTTTCGCGAGCTGCTGCACAAAAACGCCCATACGCCCAAAGAGCTGCTGGCCGTTACCGCCATTTTCTCTATGTTCGCCCTCTTCAGCACCTGGTCCGGCGTGCACGTTGAAGGCTCGCTGGTTAACGTACGCATTATCGCGGTGATGTCCGGCGGTATTTTATTTGGGCCGTGGGTGGGCATTATTACCGGCCTGATTGCCGGGATGCACCGTTACTTAATCGATATTGGCGGCATCACCGCCATTCCATGCTTTATTACCAGCATCGCCGCCGGTTTTATCTCCGGCTGGATCAACCGCAAAATCCCTAAACAACAGCACTGGCGCGTAGGCATTATGGCCGGCATGGTATGCGAAACCCTGACCATGATTCTGGTAGTGCTGTGGGCGCCGTCTATCGCTCTGGGCTGGGATATCGTGTCAAAAATCGGTATTCCGATGATTCTGGGTACGGTCTCTATCGGTTTTATCGTGCTGCTGGTACAAAGCGTCGAGGGCGAGAAAGAGGCAAGCGCGGCGCGCCAGGCAAAACTTGCGCTGGATATCGCCAATAAAACCCTGCCCCTGTTTCGTAAGGTAAACAGCGACGCTTTGCGTCAGGTTTGCGACATCATCCGTCAGGATATCAACGCCGATGCGGTCGCCATTACCAATATCGATAAAGTGCTGGCCTACGTTGGCGTCGGTGAAAAAAACTATCAACAAAACGATGTCGGCATCAGCCCGCGCACCCAGCAGGCGCTGCGCGACGGCAAAATCATTATTCGCAACGATGACGAGGCGTACCGCACGCCGGAAATCCACTCGCTTATCATCATTCCGCTGTGGGAAAAAGGGGTGGTGACCGGCACGCTGAAAATTTACTATCGCCACGCGCACCAGATTACGTCCACCCTGCAGGAGATGGCGGTCGGGCTGTCGCAGATTATCTCAACGCAGCTTGAAGTTTCACGCGCCGAGCAGCTGCGCGAAATGGCCAACAAGGCCGAGCTGCGGGCGCTGCAAAGCAAGATTAACCCGCACTTTTTGTTTAACGCGTTAAATGCTATTTCGTCGTCGATTCGCCTTAATCCGGACACCGCGCGACAACTGATATTCAATTTGTCGCGCTACCTGCGCTATAACATTGAGCTAAATGACGACGAGCAGATCGACATCAAAAAAGAGCTTTATCAGATTAAAGATTATATCGCCATCGAGCAGGCCCGCTTTGGCGATAAACTGACGGTGATTTATCACATTGATGAAGATGTGAATTGCCTGATCCCAAGCCTGCTGATCCAGCCGCTGGTAGAAAACGCGATTGTGCACGGTATCCAGCCCTGCAAAGGCAAAGGTGTTGTTACCATCAGCGTGGAAGAGAGCGGTAACCGGGTACGCATCGCGGTAAGAGACACGGGCAACGGCATCGATCCGCAGGTCGTTGAACGCGTGAACGCCAACGAGATGCCGGGCAATAAAATTGGTCTGCTCAACGTGCATCACCGGGTGAAATTACTCTACGGAGAAGGTTTACAAATTCGCCGCCTGGAGCCGGGTACCGAGATTGCGTTTTATGTGCCCCACGCGGTGAATGCTGTGCCCTCGGGCCTGCTGCCGCTGGAAGGAGGCAGAGCATGAAAGTCATCATCGTAGAAGACGAGGTGCTGGCCCAGCAGGAGCTAAACTGGCTGATTAAAGCGCATTCACAGATGGAGATCGTCGCCACGTTTGACGACGGCCTGGACGTGCTGAAATACCTTCAGCATCACGAAGTGGACGCCATTTTTCTGGATATCAACATCCCTTCCCTCGATGGCGTGCTGCTGGCGCAGAACATCAGCAAATTCGCCCATAAGCCGTTTATCGTGTTTATCACCGCCTGGAAAGAGCACGCGGTTGAGGCGTTTGAGCTGGAAGCGTTCGACTACATTCTGAAACCCTACCAGGAATCGCGCATTATCGGCATGCTGCAAAAGCTGGAGGCCGCCTGGCAGCAGCAAAAGGCGCCACACGCAACGGGCCAGAACAGCCGCGAAAACGTCACCATTAATCTGGTGAAGGATGAACGCATCATCGTGACGGATATCAACGATATCTATTACGCCGAAGCGCACGAGAAAATGACCTTTGTGTATACGCGGCGCGAGGCTTACGTAATGCCGATGAATATTACGGAGTTTTGCAACCGCCTGCCGGAAAGCCATTTTTTCCGCTGCCACCGCTCTTACTGCGTGAACCTGAGCAAGATCCGCGAGATCGAACCGTGGTTTAACAACACCTACATTCTGCGCCTGCGGGATCTGGATTTTCAGGTGCCGGTAAGCCGCAGCAAGGTAAAAGAGTTTCGCCAGTTGATGCGGCTGTAGAAAAGCGTGAACGGGCGCATGACTATGCACCCGAAAGGATTACAAAATTTGTCCCAGCGTCTGACGCAGATGCGCGCCCGCTCCCAGCAGGCCCGGCTGGTCGTGAACAATCAGATAAACCGGGATGCCTTTCACATAATCTTTAAAGCGCCCTTTATCTTCAAAGCCGCCACGGAAACCCGAGGCCTTAAAGAAATCGAGGAAGCGCGGCACGATACCGCCTGCGATATAGATGCCGCCGAAGCAGCCGAGCGTTAACGCCAGATTGCCGCCGAAGCGCCCCATTATCACGCAGAACAGCGAAAGCGCGCGCTTACAGTCGGTGCAGCTGTCTGCCAGCGCATGTTCGGTGATATCTTTTGGTTCGTAGAGTTCCGGCTCACGACCGTCCGATTTCACAATCGCACGGTAGAGGTTGACCAGGCCCGGGCCTGAGAGAACACGCTCTGCCGACACGTGGCCCAGTTCGCCACGCAGCTCTTCAAGGATAATGCCCTCCTCTTCACTGTTTGGCGCAAAATCAACGTGACCGCCCTCGCCCGGCAGGCTTACCCAGCGTCTGTCAACGTGGACAAGGTGCGCGACGCCAAGACCTGTACCCGCGCCGTAAACGGCGATCGGTTTACCTGCCACCGGTTCGCTGCCGCCGAATTTGATCAGATGTTCGCTTTTGATCATCGGAATGGCCATGGAGACCGCGGTAAAATCGTTAATAATTTCCAGGTGTGCAAAGCCGAGATTCTTTTTCATTTCGGCGATGGAGAATTGCCAGGTGTGGTTGGTCATCGCCACCCAGTCGCCGGTTATCGGGCATGCGATAGCGATACAGCCGTCCGTGACCGCTGCGTTGTGCTCTTTAAGATAATGCGTCACCACCGCTTCCAGGCTCGGAAAATCGAGGCCGGAGTAGGTTTTTGCCTGGGTGATATCGCCATTTTCAACGTTACACAGTGCAAGACGCGCGTTGGTGCCGCCAACATCTCCCACCAAAGCATATTTGGTCATTCTTCTACTGCTCCGCTAAAGTCAGAATAAGTTCTGGCGACACTGTAAAAAAAGCCCGCCGAAACAACAACGCCCCGCTGATAAATGCCCCGCAATTATAGACCTGCGTCACAGAATGGCTTGACCGTTTCAGCTTCTTTTGCCGTGCGGATTCGCCGCTTCTCTGGCAGGCTGTAAAAAGTGGGTTAATCGTGCATTTAACTATTCAGATTAAGGAACTCTCATGCTCCATCCGCGAGCCAGAACCATGCTGGTTCTCTCCCTTCCGGCACTGGTCATCGGCGTCTTTTCCAGCCTGATATTGATGGTGGTGATGAAAGCCGCCTCGGTTTTGCAAAACTATCTGTGGATAACGCTCCCTGCGCGCTTTGGTCTGGATCTGAACGCTCCGCTATGGATAGTGCTGATGCTCACGCTTACGGGCGTCGCCGTAGGGCTGGTGATTCGCTATATGCCCGGCCATGCGGGGCCCGATCCGGCAACGGAACCGTTAATTGGCGCGCCTGTTTCAGTGATGGCGCTGCCGGGCCTGATCCTGGCGCTGGTCATTGGCTTAGCGGGCGGCGTCAGCCTGGGGCCTGAGCACCCGATTATGACGGTGAATATCGCGCTGGCCGTCGCCGTTGGCGCACGCCTTTTTCCTCGCGTGGGTCCGCTGGACTGGACGATTCTTGCCGCAGCCGGGACTATCGGCGCGCTGTTTGGCACCCCTGTCGCGGCCGCGCTTATTTTTTCGCAAACCCTGAACGGCAATAATGACATACCAATGTGGGACAGATTATTCGCACCGCTAATGGCCGCCGCCGCTGGCGCGCTGACCACAGACCTGTTTTTCCATCCCACTTTCTCGCTGCCGGTAGCGCAGTATTCTGAGCTGCGCCTGGCGGATATTTTCAGCGGAGCGGTTGTGACGGCTATCGCCATCGCGCTTGGCATGGTCGCCGTATGGTGTTTACCACGCGTGCACCGACTGATGCACAAGCTCGGACATCCGGTGCTTATTCTTGGCGCAGGCGGATTTGTGCTTGGCCTGCTGGGCGTTGTTGGCGGGGAAATAACGCTGTTTAAAGGGCTGGATGAGATGCGCCAGCTTGCGCTCTCCACGGATAATACCGTCGGCGCTTTACTGATGTTTGCAGTGGTGAAACTCGCGGCACTGGTGGTGGCTTCCGCCTGCGGGTTTCGCGGCGGCCGCATCTTTCCGGTGGTCTTCGCAGGCGTTGCGCTGGGGATGATGCTGCATCAGCACGTTGAGGCCGTTCCGGCGGCCATCACGCTGTCGTGCGCCATTCTTGGCATGGTGCTGGTGGTGACACGTGACGGCTGGCTGAGCCTGTTTATGGCGATGGCCGTGGTGCCGGATATCAGGCTGCTCCCGCTGCTGTGCATCGTCATGCTGCCGGCCTGGCTGCTGCTGGCGGGCAAGCCGGTGATGATGGTGGATAAATCTCAGCGTTAGCTTCCACCCGAATTGCGTCTGGCGAGGGAAGAGGTCACCGCCTGCAGCAGCTCGGGAATATCCTGCACGGGCAGAACGACTTCGATAAGCGTAAGCCGTTCTGCTTTTGCCGCTTTGCGCATCACCTCTTTAAGCTGCACCGTTTCCATCACCCGCCAGCACTGCGCCTGGCAATGCAACTGCATCGCCTGCGGCAGCTGCGTCCAGTTCCACGGGGCGATATCGTTATAGCGCTGCTCCGCGCCGTGAATCGCCCTTTCCACCGTGTAACCGTCGTTATTGAGCAGAAAAATCACCGGCTTTTGCCCATCCCGCAGCATCGATCCCAGCTCCTGAATGGTGAGCTGGGCGGACCCGTCGCCGATAAGTAGCACCACGCGGCGATGGGGACAGGCCGTTTGCGCGCCAAAAGCGGCGGGCAGCGTGTAGCCTATCGATCCCCACAGCGGCTGGGCGATAAAAGTGGTGCCGGCGGGCAGCGTAAGCGTTGCCGCGCCGAATGCCGCAGTACCCTGATCCGCCAGCACAATGTCGCCCGGTTGCAGGAAATCCTGGACAGCCTGCCAGAGCGCATGCTGATCCAAAATTCCGCTCTCGCAAACCGGCAGCGCCGGTGGTTTTTGCCGTGGAACGGGCCAGTGGGCAAGCTGGCGTTTACAAAGCTGATGCAGAACCTCAACGGCCCGGGACATCGGCAGTCCGCTGAACCATCGATCGCCAATTCGCGTCGCGTCAGGCTGTATCTCTATCGTTTGCCGCGCCGTGAGCTGCTGGGTGAATCCTGCGGTGATGGTATCGGTAAATTTTACGCCGACGCAGATAACCAGCTCCGCGCCTTCAATGGCCGTTTTAATTCCCGCTTCACTCGCCGCGCCGCTGTAGGTGCCGATAAATCCCTGCTGCCCTTCGTCAAACAGGCCTTTCCCCATCAGCAGGGTTGCATGCGGAAGCGGCGTGTCGTCCATCCACTGCTGGAGCGCCTTTTGCTGCGCATAACGCAGCGCCAGGAAATCGGCCAGCAAGGCTATGCTGCGACTTGCGGCAAGTTTTGCCTGAGCCGCATGGCGGAAATCATCGAGTACAGCGCTGTCGGCGGCGCTGGAATTGATTGTCAGGGAATGGGCAGGCCTGGTGGCGGGCGCCTGAGCAACGTCGCCCGGCAAAAGCAAATAGCCAGGACGGCTTTTGCTGAGTGATTCACGCAGCACGCGATCTATTTCATAGCAGGCATTTTCTGGCGTAAGCGCGGCCTGCGCCACGGTGACCTCTTTTGCCATCCGCGCAAAATGCTGGAAATCCCCGTCGCCCAGCGTGTGATGCATAAGTTCGCCGCGCTGCTGAGCCCCCAGACAAGGCGCGCCAACGATATGGATAACCGGCAGGTATTCTGCGTAGCTTCCCGCAATGCCGTTAACTGCGCTGAGCTCACCCACGCCGAAAGTAGTCAGCAAAGCGGCGGCGCCGTTACAGCGGGCGTATCCGTCCGCGGCGTAAGCAGCGTTAAGTTCGTTGGCGCACCCAACCCAGGCGAGCCTGGGATGTTCAATGACGCTGTCCAAAAACTGTAAGTTGTAGTCACCAGGTACGCCAAACAGGTGAGCTATTCCGCATTCATTCAGGCGGTCAAGGAGATAGTCCGCAACAAGGTAGCGCATGGCATGTTCCTTCCCGGAGGGTCTGCTGTGAGTATTGGGTATCTGTGATCGGTGTCGAGGATATGCCGCAATTAAGTGCTGGAAAGAAGGATTTACAGCTAAACGCGGTGTAATCTGATGGCCACGCGGGCTGTGTAAACGTATACACAAAGCTGAGAATTCACTGACAAGGGTTATAAAATGGTCTACCAGGCACATCCTTCCCGTTATGAATCAATGGAGTACCGTCGTTGTGGCCGCAGCGGGCTGAAGCTTCCCGCTATTTCACTGGGGCTGTGGCATAACTTTGGCGATACCACTCTTATCGAAAACAGCCGCCAGCTGCTGCGTCGGGCGTTTGACGTGGGTATTACCCACCTGGATTTGGCGAACAACTACGGCCCGCCGCCGGGATCGGCGGAGGAGAACTTCGGGCGGATTTTGCGTGAAGATTTTCTGCCATACCGTGATGAGCTGATCATCTCCTCGAAAGCGGGCTATACCATGTGGGACGGCCCCTACGGCGACTGGGGCTCGCGCAAGTACCTGGTAGCCAGCCTTAATCAGAGCCTGAAACGTATGGGCCTTGAGTACGTGGATATTTTTTATCATCACCGTCCGGACCCTGAAACCCCGCTTGAAGAGACGATGCGGGCGCTGGATCATCTGGTCCGTCAGGGCAAAGCGCTTTACGTGGGATTATCCAACTATCCTGCGGATCTGGCACGCCAGGCAATTGATATTCTTAACGATCTCGGCACGCCTTGCCTCATCCACCAGCCGAAATATTCCATGTTTGAACGCGGGCCTGAAGGCGGCCTGCTGGACGTGCTGCAGGAAAAGGGCGTGGGCAGCATCGCCTTCTCTCCTCTGGCGGGCGGGCAGCTTACCGATCGTTATCTCAACGGCATTCCTGCGGATTCCCGCGCGGCAAGCGATAGCCGTTTCCTCAATCCCGACCAGTTGACCGAAGAGAAGCTGGCGAAGGTGCGCAAGCTTAACGCCGTTGCCGAACGCCGTGGACAGAAGCTGTCGCAGATGGCGCTGGCCTGGGTTCTTCGTGATGATAAAGTGACCTCGGTGCTGATTGGCGCAAGTAAAATCAGTCAGATCGACGATGCGGTGGGCATGTTGGCAAATCGTCATTTCAGCGCGACCGAGCAGGCGGAAATCGAGGCTATCCTGGTGTAACCGCTTACCCTGACCGCTGATACCGGCGGCGAATTTAGCAAAAAGTGCTCTCCCCTGCGGTTTAAGAGTTATGCCAATGAAACACTTGTTTACCAACGCTTAATATTGCGCTAACAGGCCGCCACGCGGCTACCCTGTGTTAAGGAGAGAGTATGTTCAGGTCACTGATTCTTGCGATTGCATTACTGGCGTCAGTCCCGCTGGTCGCGAATGCGGGCGAAATCACCCTGCTGCCGTCGGTGAAGTTAAATATTGGCGATCGGGATTATCGCGGTAACTACTGGGACGGACGCGACTGGCGCGACCGCGGCTACTGGCATCGAAATTATGAATGGCGCGACCGCGGCTGGCATCATCACCGTGGCTGGGACCGCGGACGCAGCAGCTATGAAAAAGGCTACCGCGAAGGCTGGAACGATCGCGACGACCATCGCGGCCGTGGTCACGGCCACAGACATCACCACTAAGCAAACTTCTGACCTCTCCCGCCCGGGAGAGGTTTTTTTATCATCCCAGCACGGTGCCAATAATCAGCCACAGATTCAGCACCACCACCAGCGCCACAATCGCCCAGCCAAGCAGCCCGATCGATCTGGTATTCACCAGCTCGCCCATTAGCTTTTTATCACTGGTAAAAATGAGTAGCGGAACCAGCGCCAGCGCAATACCAAAGCTGAGCAATACCTGGCTCATCACCAGAATGCGGGTTGGATCGAGGCCCATCAGGATCACAATGAAAGAGGGCGCCATAGTAACGGAGCGACGCACCCAGAGCGGAATATAGAAGCGCACGAAACCCTGCATCACCACCTGTCCGGCCAGCGTGCCGACAACGGTAGATGAAAGGCCCGCCGCGACCAGACTCAGCCCGAATATCGTGGCCGCCGCATGGCTGAGCAAGGGCTCAAGGGTTAAATAGGCCTGATCCAGATCGGCTACACCGGTATTGCCTGAGAAATGGAACGCCGCGGCGGCGGTCGCCATCATCGCCAGGTTGACAAAGCCTGCGATGGTCATGGCGATGGTCACATCCCATTTAGTGGCGGAATAGCGCTCCGCGCGGCTGCCGTCGTGCATATTCTGGGTCAGCGATGAATGCAGATAGATGACATGCGGCATGATGGTCGCGCCGAGCACGCCGGCGGCGAGAAAAACGGCTTCGCTGCCTGGCAGGGCCGGGATCAGCATCCCTTTTCCCAGCGCCGCAACGTCGGGCTGCGAGAAGATCAGCTCAACGATGTAGGCCACGGCCACGAACAGTAGAAGTCCGCCGATCGCTTTTTCGAGCGGTTTTTGGCCGTGCCGTTGCAGCATGAGGATCAGGAAGGTAGCGATACCTGTGAGCACCGCCCCCTGCAGCAGGGAAACCCCGAGGATCAGCTTAAAACCGATAGCCGCGCCGATAAACTCGGCGAGATCCGTCGCCATCGCGATGATTTCCGCCTGGATCCAGTACAGCCAGACGACCGGGCGCGGATAATGGTCGCGAATATGTTCGGCAAGATTTTTGCCCGTGGCGATGCCAAGCTTGGCGGACAATATCTGAATCATCATCGCCATCAGGTTCGCCCAGACGACCACCCACAGCAGCGTATAGCCGAAACTGGCGCCGGCCTGGATATTGGTGGCGAAGTTACCCGGATCGATGTAGCCGATGGCGGCAATAAACGCCGGCCCCATTAACGCCAGCCGCAACTTTCGTGCCGTTCGTCCACTGCGATTATCAACACGACTGTTTGTCATCATCTGCCTCTGAGGTATAGCCTTTGCTATGTTTCATGCTAACAAAATGAGAATCATTATCAAGATCGTTTATAAAGCTTGTCTGGATTTCTCTGATAGCTGAAAACAATGGCGGGAAGGCGACTACATGTCTGCTCTTTAACAAATCGGGCTACGATAACCCCTATGTTATGAATTGTGTGCGCTGACGCAACTTTTAGCTTCTTTACTTAACATAGCAGAATTGTATGGTTGATCACTAATTTTGCTATCCGTCACATGTCATCACAATAGTGTGCGATTGCTCTCGTTTTCTTATTGCTTGTTTCATAGAATGTGCAACGAAATTAAACCTGCCTCATATTTGGAGCAAATATGTCCCGCGTTCTGCACTTTGTTTTGGCGCTTGCAGTGGTTGCGCTGCTTGCTTTGCTGGTGAGTCCTAACCGCAAGCAAATCCGTATTCGCTTTGTGATCCAATTATTAGTGATTGAGATATTGCTTGCCTGGTTCTTCCTGAACTCTGAGATTGGCCTTGGCTTCGTGCGCGGTTTCTCAGAAATGTTCGAGAAGCTGCTGGCATTCGCTAATGAAGGGACAAACTTTGTATTCGGTAAGATGAATGACGAAGGACTCGCTTTCTTCTTCCTGAAAGTTCTCTGCCCTATCGTCTTTATCTCTGCTCTGATCGGCATTTTGCAGCATATCCGCGTGTTGCCGATCGTTATCCGCTTTATCGGTACCCTGCTGTCTAAAGTGAACGGTATGGGTAAGCTGGAATCCTTTAACGCCGTAAGCTCGCTGATTCTGGGACAGTCAGAAAACTTTATCGCCTATAAGGATATTCTCGGCAAGATGTCGCGCAACCGCATGTACACCATGGCAGCAACCGCTATGTCTACCGTGTCCATGTCGATTGTCGGCGCTTATATGACCATGCTCGATCCGAAATACGTTGTCGCAGCGCTGGTGCTTAACATGTTCAGTACCTTTATCGTACTGTCGCTCATCAACCCGTATCGCGTTGATGAGAGCGAAGAAAACCTGCAAATGTCTAATCTGCATGAAGGTCAGAGCTTCTTCGAAATGCTGGGCGAGTACATTCTGGCGGGCTTTAAAGTGGCGATTATCGTCGCTGCGATGCTGATTGGTTTCATCGCCTTGATTTCTGCCCTGAACGCCCTGTTTGCTACGGTATTCGGCATCTCCTTCCAGGGCATTCTGGGCTACATCTTCTACCCGATAGCCTGGGTAATGGGCGTGCCTGCTCACGAAGCGCTGCAGGTTGGCAGTATTATGGCGACCAAGCTGGTATCTAACGAGTTCGTGGCGATGATGGATCTGCAGAAGCTGGCCCACAGCATGTCTCCACGCGCTGAAGGCATTCTCTCCGTGTTCCTGGTCTCTTTTGCCAACTTCTCTTCTATCGGGATTATTGCCGGTGCGATTAAGGGCCTGAATGAAGAACAGGGCAACGTGGTTTCACGCTTCGGCCTGAAACTGGTTTACGGCTCTACGCTTGTGAGCATCCTGTCTGCGTCTATCGCAGCGCTGTTCCTCTAAAAGCCGCCCTTCAGCAAAAACCGGAGCCTTTATGCTCCGGTTTTTTTATGCCCGCGTTTCTTCCCCGTCGCCCGCGCAGTTTCGCCCGATACAGCCGCTTATCAGCTATCGACTGGATTTTCTCCAGCGGTAAACGAAAGCGCTTCGCTAATGCCATGTTAGCGGTTATGCATGAGAAGAGACCCTGACAGCGGCTCGGGCTTGCCGATCAGATAACCCTGCATATACTGCACGCCCAGTTCGAGCAGAAGGGTCCGCTGCTCTTCGGTTTCAACAAATTCGGCCACCACGGCCAGCTGTTTGGCATGGGCTAAATCGCAAATAGACTTCACGATCAGGGCATCAAGGGAATCAGAAGCGATCTCCCTGACAAAACAGCCGTCAATTTTAATAATATCGGCCTGGAGACGCTTCAGGCGCTCGTAGTTAGCATAGCCTGTACCAAAATCATCAATCGCAATTTTGAAACCGTATGCACGCAGCAGATTAATATTCTGCATGGAGGTTTCTGAATTCGAAAACGCCTGCTCCTCAGTTACTTCAATAATAACCGCGCTGGTTGGCACCTGTTTATTGTGAAAGAGCGTTATTATCTCCTGTGCTATCTCTTTTTGCATCAGGGTAAAGGGCATCAGATTAACCGAGAACAGCGGCCGCGGCTGCTCGCCGCCCAGCTCGTGCAGGAAAGCCACCAGCTTGCTCATCACTAACATATCGAAGCGCACGTTCAGGTTAAATTCAGCAATAATCGGAATGAATTTATCGGGAGTTATCATTTCGCCCTGGAAAAATAATCTGCTTAAAATCTCGCTATAGCCTTTTCCGTGCTTATCCACGATCGGCTGGGCGAAGAGCTGCAGCGAGGCATCGTCATTCAGGGCATGTTTTACCTTCTGTAACAGCAATACCCGCTCGGTGGTTTGATCCGATACGGCTTCAAGGCGGGTATTAAGGCTCAGAACCCGTCGAACGGAACAGGCCTGCTCGGCAAGTTAGCTCAGCTGCCCCAGCGTGCGATAAAGGTCATAGAGTTTCCCGTCCATTACGCTATAAGAAGCGCCTGACTCTATTTCCAGCGTGCTGTTATGCCATACGATCTTTTTGCTGTTGAGCAGATCGACGATGTGGTTCAGGCGCGCTTCGGTTTCCGGACCCCGAAGAAAAATAAGCAGCTCGCAGCCGGGAAGCTGGAACATCTGCTCCCCTTTGTCCAGCCACGGCGCTAACAGCCGGATGATTTCACGCTTGCAGTGCACACGCATCATCAGGCCGTAGTGACGGCTCAGGAACTCCAGATTCGCCAGCCGTAAACAGCACAGCGATCCGGAAGGAAAACGCTTTGCGTGCTGTTCCAGCGCGCGTAGGTTTGGCAGATGTGTAAGCGGATCGGTCATCGCCTGCAGGCGCCAGAGACGCTTCATCCATTCGTTTTTATGGAAGGTAATCGTCATATACAGCATGCAGACGGTAAATGAGATAAACACTGAGAGAATAAACGACAGGGAGAATTCGCTGTTTACCCCCTGCATAAAACCATCGTTACAGGTCAGCAGCAGCCACGCCGAAGCGCCCCAGAGTAAAGTGATTAACTTCGGGCCGATATGGCGGATGCCAAGGGTAAAGAGGACGAAGATAACGGGCACCAGATAACCGGAAATAAGCGCCGATTGGTACGAACAACATAACAGCGCCAGAAAAGCGATCCATGCGCCGACCCAGCTAAAAGTACAGAGATGGCGTTCCGTCGAAAGATAGCGCATCACACAGCGACGCCAGAAAGCGCGTGCGAAATGCGGATTCAGGATCGTGCGTAGCGGGTAGTAAAACAGCATGGTAAATATTAGCGAGGCGGCTATCAGATTTTGCAGATCGACCACCAGGTACATCAGCGAGCTTTCGCCGAAGGAAGGCGCCAGCGCCGGAGGGTAGCTAATGTATCGGCCCGCGATAAACATCGACAATTTTATGCCAAATGGCGTAAAGAACCCTAACCAGAATATCCTGACGCCAATGCCCTTATTTGCCAAATCAAAACGCCAGCGTGAGCCAAGATAATAACGCGTAATGGCCGCGGATAATAATAAGGGAAACAATAAGCAGAATATAAATACGGCTAACGACAGCGCGGGTAAATCAAACCCTCTCCAGAAGGTAATTGATACGCCGGCAATTAACGGCAAAACTGCCGCCCTGCCAAAAAGTAAAATTAATGAAATCAGCAGGCTAAGCGGAAGATAAGCCAGATAGACTTTGCTGCCATCCATTATCGTCGTCGGTGAAATATAGCGGGCGAATGGCGTAAGCAATAAACATAACACCAGTGCGGCAACAGATTTCTTAACCAATTTGTGAAAACTCATAAGCACAGGTGTTAATATTATGTATTTATAGCAGCTATAATTTAGACAGCAGAATACGTTTATTCGGGCTGAAAATCAAGTGCACCTGCCCAGCAGGGAAATAGCTCAGCCGGGATTAACAGGTTTAAACAAATATACCTTTCCTGATAGTTCTATTTTGAAAATTAATGCCGTTGATAACGCTAATTCGGGCAGTAAACCTCCCATTTGCGTTACTGCACTGCGGATATTCTGGATCGGTAGAATGCAAAAACCCCCGCCAACAGGCGAGGGTTTTGTATTTTGGTGGAGCTAAGCGGGATCGAACCGCTGACCTCTTGCATGCCATGCAAGCGCTCTCCCAGCTGAGCTATAGCCCCACGACCGGGCTTTGGTTCTACGGTGCAAATCTTGCTGGAGAAGATTTGGTGGAGCTAAGCGGGATCGAACCGCTGACCTCTTGCATGCCATGCAAGCGCTCTCCCAGCTGAGCTATAGCCCCGAACCGTAGAAACCTTGTCGTGTTGACGGGCGGCATCATATGAAACCCGCCAGTTTGTGTCAACGGCAAATTCTTCTTCTGCGGTCGATCGCCGAAAAAGCAAACAACTCATACAGATCCTGATTGCATCTCGTCCCGCTGTAGTTAATCCTGTCACAGTTTCACGTAAAACGATCGCATAAAATGAACCCCTAATAACTTCTTTTGCATTAAGGAAACCACCGTGCTCAAGGAACGAATGACGCCTGAAGAGCTGGCGACGCTTACGGGCTATAGCCGGCAAACTATCAACAAGTGGGTGCGCAAAGAGAACTGGACAACGACACGGAAGCCCGGCGTGCAGGGCGGAAAAGCCAGGTTAATTCATATTGATGAACGCGTTCAGGAGTTCATTAACAGCGCGAAGCGAGCCGCGGACAAATCCTCCACTTATTCGGCTAATGATTCTACGCTGGAGGCCTTACTGCGCCATTCGCTAAAGCAGATGTCGGCGAGCGAGCAGCAAAAAATGTCGGCGCTGATTTTACGGGAAGGCATTGCTGGCGTGCTAAAACGTCTGGGTATTCGCGACAGCGAATAAAAAAACCGGCGACGATGCGCCGGTTTCGTACGTACCTACACCGGTTAGTTACTGGCTTTCGCGTTCAGCGATAAAAGCTAAAGCCTGATTAATTCTTGCCACAGAACGCTGCTTGCCAATCGCGTGAACCGTTACATCCAGCGCCGGTGACTGCCCGGCACCTGTTACAGCAACGCGTAACGGCATGCCCACTTTACCCATTCCCACTTCCAGCTCATCCGCCGTTGCCTGAATAGCCTGATGCACATTTTCCGCGCTCCAGTCGTTCAGGGCTTCAAGCTTATCGCGCACCACTTCCAGCGGCTGGCGGGCAACCGGGCGCAGATGTTTCTTCGCAGCGTCCGCATCAAACTCGCTGAAATCTTCATAGAAGTAGCGGCAGGTCTCCGCCATCTCCTTAAGCGTTTTGCAGCGCTCGCCCAGCAGTTTCACCAGATCGGCCAACTGGGGGCCATTGCGGGTATCAATATTTTGCTGCTCGATGTGCCATTGCAGCTGCGTCGCCACATATTCCGGCGCCAGATGGTTAATGTAGTGGTGATTCAGCCACTGCAGCTTTTCCGTATTAAACGCGCTGGCAGATTTGCTGACGGTATTTAAAGAGAAGAGCTTGATCATCTCTTCGCGGGTGAAGATCTCCTGATCGCCATGTGCCCAGCCCAGGCGCACCAGATAGTTCAGCAGCGCTTCCGGCAGATAGCCTTCATCGCGATACTGCATTACGCTGACCGCGCCGTGGCGTTTGGATAATTTTTTGCCGTCATCGCCGTTAATCATCGACACGTGCGCATAAACCGGCACCGGCGCATTCAGCGCTTTCAGAATATTAATCTGGCGCGGGGTGTTGTTGATGTGGTCTTCACCGCGGATCACATGGGTGATTTCCATATCCCAGTCGTCCACCACCACGCAGAAGTTATAGGTTGGCGAGCCATCGGTACGACGAATAATCAGATCGTCGAGTTCCTGGTTACTGAACTCGATTGGGCCGCGAATCTGGTCGTCAAAAATGACCGACCCTTCCTGCGGGTTAGCAAAACGAACAACGCATGGCTCATCGGCCGCGTGATGTTCGTGATCGTGGCGGCAGCGGCCGTCGTAACGTGGCTTTTCGCCCTTCTCCATTTGTTCTTCACGCAGCGCGTCAAGACGCTCTTTGGAGCAGTAGCATTTATATGCCGTGCCTGCTTCCAGCATCTCATCAATTACGCTGTTGTAGCGGTCAAAGCGTTTGGTCTGATAGTACGGGCCTTCATCCCACTCCAGGCTCAGCCAGTTCATCCCGTCCATAATGGCTTCGATGGCTTCCGGAGTAGAGCGTTCGAGATCGGTATCTTCAATACGCAGCACGAACTCGCCGCCTTGGTTACGGGCAAAAAGCCAGGAATAGAGAGCAGTACGAGCGCCACCGACGTGCAGATAGCCTGTTGGGCTTGGCGCAAAGCGAGTTTTGATTTTCATTGAACGGCCTTAATTACGCAAAAGTACCGGGAAACCGGTAAATGCCAGGAAAGATAAAGTGGGCAACATTCTACCACCGTGGGCTGATTCCTCAATGTTGATGCCTTTAGTTCGTCGCAAACCGCTTATTTCGGTGATAAATCAAGCGCCAATGAGTAAATCACGATCGCATTGCCTAATTTTAAGACGAACAAACAAAATCTTTAGAAAAGGCGTTGACTCATTTTCAACTCTCCCTATAATGCGACTCCACACAGCGGGGGTGATTAGCTCAGTTGGTAGAGCATCTCCTTTACACGGAGGGGGTCGGCGGTTCGAGCCCGTCATCACCCACCATTCATTAGTGAGTGTGCTCCGCAGTGTAAGTAAGAGAATTAGCGTTGGGTGATTAGCTCAGTTGGTAGAGCATCTCCTTTACACGGAGGGGGTCGGCGGTTCGAGCCCGTCATCACCCACCATAGCTCCTCTTATTAGAATAAAGCAGTACCGAAGTTTGGGTGATTAGCTCAGTTGGTAGAGCACCTCCTTTACACGGAGGGGGTCGGCGGTTCGAGCCCGTCATCACCCACCATTCGGGTCGTTAGCTCAGTTGGTAGAGCAGTTGACTTTTAATCAATTGGTCGCAGGTTCGAATCCTGCACGACCCACCAATGTAGAAAGGCGCCCTAAAGGCGCCTTTTTGCTATGTGCCATTTAGCAGGACAGAACCTGCAGCAGGTTCGACAAAATTGACGGGAACAATTTTGCATCACCGCTCGCGGTGACCCGCCGAACGAGCCTCAGGATAAGGCGAGTGTTATCCTGCACGACCCACCAATGTGAAAAGGCGCCCTAAAGGCGCCTTTTTGCTATGCGTAATCCGGCAGGATGAGAAACTATAGCAACGAAGAGAGACGACAATGCGCAGCCGTTGTCCGCAGGAAGAGGCCAAAATCGAGCCTATTCCGCACATCGCCATAAAAGCGGCTACACGCACTCTAACCTTTTTTCAAAGCTTGCCGATAACCTCTTAAGCATTCCTGACAAGGAGTTAACATGACCACTATTAACAGCACCGCTTTGCAGGGCGGCCCCATTGCAACCACTGCCGCAGGCGCCTCTTCCGGCAGTTCCGATAACAGCACGGCATCACAAATCAACCGCATACTGCAACAGATAAACCAATTGACCGGACAGCTCAAAGAGATCGCCGACGGCAGCGCATCAGCCGAGGAAAAGCAAAAGCAGCAGGAGTTAATCCAGGCGCAAATCACTATGCTGCAGGCACAGCTGGCCCAGCTGCAGCATAAGCAGGCTGAAGAAGCACAACAAAAGCAGGAGCAGAACCAGGTAAAAGCTGAAGGCGTAAATTATCCTTCAGCGGATCATCAGATCGATATCCTTATCTGACTATTCATTGGGCGCCGCGCGCCCGGTCGCTTTTCAGGGGCTTTACCAGCCCCTCAAGCCCTTCGGTTTTAACCAGCAAGGTGAGCTTCATCAGCTCGCCAAGATGGCCTTCAGGAAAGTCATCTTTGCGCGCAAACCACAGGAGATACTCTTCCGGCACGTCAATCAGCACGCGGCCTTTATACTTGCCGAAAGGCATTTCCGTATTGGCTATCTCAATAAGCTGTTTTCTGTCCACCTTACTCGCCCAGTAAGCGGATCAGTTCCGCTTCATCGATAACTTCAATCCCCAGCTCCTGCGCTTTAGCAAGCTTGGAGCCCGCGGCTTCACCGGCAATAACCAGATCCGTTTTCTTCGACACGCTGCCTGCAACTTTAGCCCCTAAAGCGGCCAGCCGCGCTTTGGCCTCGTCTCGCGATAAAATGTTAAGCGAACCGGTCAACACGACGGTTTTTCCCGCAAACGGGCTGTCGATCTCTTCGGCTTTGATTATTACCGGTGCCGGCCAGTGCACGCCCTCCTCCTCGGTAAGCTGGCGGATAACCTCACGGTTGCTCTCTTCCTCGAAGAAATTGAAGACGTGCGTGGCCACGACAATGCCTACGTCCGGCACTTTTTGCAGCTCTTCGATGGAAGCGGCAGACAAGGCGTCCAGCGTTCCGAAATAGGCGGCTAAGCCGGCAGCGGTTGCCTCCCCCACCTCGCGGATCCCTAAAGCATAAAGGAAGCGTGCGAAGGTGGTGGATTTAGCTTTTTCTAACGCATTCACAACGTTCTGCGCAGACTTCGGCCCCATGCGATCCAGGCCGGTGAGCTTGCCCGCAGACAGGCGGAACAGGTCAGCCGGAGTATGGACATACTCCTTTTCGACCAGCTGATCGATAATCTTATCGCCCATGCCGTCTACATCCAGCGCGCGACGCGAAACAAAGTGCTTCAGGGATTCTTTACGCTGGGCGCCGCAAATCAGGCCGCCGGTGCAACGGGCCACCGCCTCGCCTTCCACACGCTCAACGTCCGACCCACAAACCGGGCAGCGTATCGGGAAAATAACCTCTTTCGATTCGGCTGGCCGTTCAGACTCCACCACGCTGACAACCTGCGGGATCACATCGCCGGCGCGGCGGATCACCACGCGATCGCCGATTCTCAGGCCTAAACGTTCGATTTCATCGGCGTTATGCAACGTGGCGTTGCTGACCAGAACGCCCGCCACCTGCACGGGTTCAAGGCGCGCCACCGGCGTAATTGCGCCGGTGCGTCCCACCTGAAACTCAACGTCGCGAACAAAGGTCATTTGCTCCTGCGCGGGGAATTTAAACGCCACCGCCCAGCGTGGGGCGCGGGCCACAAATCCTAGCGTTTCCTGTAAGACGAGAGAGTCCACTTTGATCACAACGCCGTCGATATCAAACCCAAGCACGGGACGGTCGGCTTCAACCTGATGGTAAAACGCCAGCACTTCTTCCGGCGTGCTGCACAGGCGGATACGGTCGCTTACCGGCAAACCCCAGGCTTTAAACAGCTGCAGGCGCGCCATATGGCTGGCTGGCAGTTCGCCGCCCTCCAGCAGGCCCACGCCGTAGCAGAAGAAAGTCAGCGGACGTTTGGCCGTAATGCGCGGATCGAGCTGACGCAGCGATCCTGCGGCAGCATTACGCGGATTGGCGAAGATTTTACCGCCGGTGCGGCGAGCTTCTTCGTTAATTTTCTCGAAGCCCGCCTGCGGCAGAAACACTTCGCCACGTATTTCAACGCGACGTGGAATATTCTCACCGTGCAGCTTCAGCGGAATTGCGCGAATGGTGCGCACGTTAGCCGAGATATTTTCGCCGGTGGTGCCGTCACCACGCGTTGCCGCGCGAGTCAGCACGCCGTCTTCATACAGCAGGCTTACGGCAAGGCCATCGAGTTTCAGCTCGCAGCAAAAAGTCAGCGCGTCGGTGTGCTTCAGCCTGTCCTGCACGCGTTTATTGAAGACAAGATAGCTCGCTTCATCAAAGACGTTATCCAGCGAAAGCATCGGCACTTCATGACGCACCTGGGTAAAGGCGCTCAGCGGCGCGGCGCCCACGCGCTGCGTCGGCGAATCTGGCGTGATTAATTCAGGATGAGCCTCTTCCAGGGCACGCAGTTCACGCATCAGGCGATCGTATTCCGCATCCGGAATTTCTGGGTTATCAAGCACATGATAAAGGTATTCATGATGGCGAAGCGTGGTTCGCAGTTCAGTGAGTTGTTGTTCGATTGAGTCCATATCGCACCATCAATAGAAAAAACCCCCGGCATGCGGGGGTTTAGGGGAAGAGTGTCCAGCAGGCTATCAGGCGTTGGCCTCAACGACCTCGCGGATCCGATCCTGATACTCGCGCATCTTCTGCGGCGTCATCATGCGGCGCTGGTCATCAAGCACCACGCCGCCGACCTCGTCGGCAATATGCTGAGCGGATTGCAGCATCAGCTTGAAGTTTTGATGCGGATCGCCATAAGAAGGCACCTGCATGAAAATTGTCACGCCGGGCGTTGCAAAGTTCGCCATAGTTTCCGGATCGAACGAACCGGGCTTAACCATATTTGCGAGGCTAAAGAGCACGGGGCCGCTACCGTCAGGGCTGAGATGGCGATGGAAGATGTTCATCTCGCCAAAGATAAAACCAGCCTGTTGAATGCTGTTGAGCAGCACGTCGCCGTTAATCATGCTGCCGGCATGGGCGGAAACGTTCATCACGATGACCGTTTCTTTAAGCGCTTGCGGAGCAGGAGCAGCGGGCGCGGGCTCTTCTGCTTTATGTTCTTCTATAACGGGCTCAGACACCGGCTCAGGCTGATAAACCGGCTGCGCCATCTGCGGTTCAGGCTCAGGTTGTCTTACCGATGCAGGCTGGTGGGCTGGTTCTGTCGGCTGCGTAAAAGCAGGCTGTACAGGCGCTTCCTGACGCGGTGCTTCCGGCACTGCGGGCTTCGGCGGCACGGGACGACGCGGCTCGGCCGAGGCATAAGGCGGTTCGTACTGATGCTGAGGCGCTTGCGGCTGACGAGGCGTTTCCGGCTCGCGAGTCACTGGTTCCTGCGCAGGCGTTACCCTACGCACGCGCACTTCACCTACCCCTTCATCTTCCTCATCGTCGGCGTCGTCTTCCGGTTCGTAGTCGTCACGCTTTAACTTCATGCGTTTCAACGGACGATCGCGGAAAACGGAAGAACGCTCCTTACGGCTGGTCCAGAGGCCATGAACCAGTAAGGCGATTATGGCGATCGCGCCAACAATGATTAATATCAGACGCAAATCCTGCATCATTATATTCTCTGTTGTTCTAACACCTTGCCAACGCGGCAAACATTTACTCACTAAGAGTATTTGCCCATCCGCTCAAGTGCAAGTACGCACACGGTTTTCTCCGCATAAAGATGTTACGAAATAGCCTTTTCGCTGTTTTTTCGACCATTTCTTAACGAGTTTTTCTCATTAGCCTCGGTTATGATGAACGCGCCTGTCATTACACTGACGTAAAAGGAGTCTCCGGGCTATGGTCTCATCTTCGGCGTTTGCCCCGAAAAGCGGCGTTTACTATTTTTCCCAGGGCTGGAAACTGGTGCGTGAGCCAGGTATCAAGCGCTATGTCATTTTACCTTTGCTGGTCAATATTCTGCTGATGGGCGGCGCGTTCTGGTGGCTGTTTACCCGTCTCGATACCTGGATCCCGACCATGCTTTCCCATGTGCCGGACTGGTTGCAGTGGCTGAGCTATCTGATTTGGCCGCTGGCCGTTATCTCGTTGCTGCTGGTCTTCGGTTACTTCTTCTCGACGTTCGCCAACTGGATTGCCGCGCCGTTTAACGGGCTGCTGGCTGAACAGCTTGAGGCCCGGCTGACGGGCGCCACGCCGCCAGACACCGGCGTGCTGGGCGTCCTGAAAGATGTGCCGCGTATCATGAAGAGGGAATGGCAAAAGTTCGCCTGGTATTTGCCGCGAGCGGTTGTGCTGCTGATTCTGTACTTTATTCCCGGTATCGGCCAGACGGTCGCCCCGGTATTGTGGTTCCTGTTCAGCGCCTGGATGCTGGCTATTCAGTACTGCGATTATCCGTTTGATAACCATAAAGTGCCGTTTCGCGAGATGCGCGTCGCGCTGCGGGAAAAGAAAGCGATCAATATGCAGTTCGGTTCGCTGGTCAGCCTTTTTACCCTCATCCCCTTCCTGAATCTGTTTATCATGCCGGTCGCGGTCTGCGGCGCGACGGCGATGTGGGTTGACTGCTATCGCGCCGGGCATGCCGTGTGGAAGTAGTTTTCTGGAGCGGCTTATGTCGCTCCTTATTCCTTCTTGCTTTTGCTTATTTCCCTTCTACATATAGATATACGATTTCTTTACTTCCCCATAGCTCACGAGCAGGTATGCTGGGGAGGTTTCCCAAATTTCATACAGTTAAGGACGGGCTATGAGCAAGATCTATGAAGACAACTCGCTGACAATCGGTCATACGCCGCTGGTTCGACTGAACCGCATCGGTAACGGACGTATTCTGGCGAAGGTCGAGTCCCGCAACCCAAGCTTCAGCGTCAAATGCCGTATCGGTGCCAATATGATTTGGGATGCCGAAAAACGTGGCGTGCTGAAACCTGGCATCGAGCTGGTGGAGCCTACCAGCGGCAACACCGGCATCGCACTGGCCTACGTTGCCGCGGCGCGCGGCTACAAGCTGACGCTGACCATGCCTGAAACCATGAGCATCGAGCGTCGAAAACTGCTTAAGGCGCTCGGCGCTAATTTAGTGCTGACCGAAGGCGCTAAGGGTATGAAAGGGTCCATTCAGAAAGCGGAAGAAATCGTCGCCAGCGATCCGGCGAAGTATCTGCTGCTGCAGCAGTTCAGCAACCCGGCCAACCCTGAAATTCATGAAAAAACCACCGGCCCGGAAATCTGGGAAGACACCGACGGGGAAGTTGACGTGTTCATCTCAGGCGTGGGTACCGGCGGTACGCTGACCGGCGTCAGCCGTTACATTAAAAACACCAAGGGTAAAACCGATCTGATTACCGTGGCGGTTGAACCGACGGACTCCCCGGTTATCGCTCAGGCGCTGGCGGGTGAAGAGCTCAAGCCGGGCCCGCATAAAATTCAGGGCATCGGCGCAGGCTTCATTCCCGGCAACCTCGATCTGAAGCTTATCGACAAGGTTGTAGCCATCACCAATGACGAAGCGATCTCCACCGCTCGTCGTCTGATGGAAGAAGAAGGCATCCTGGCCGGCATCTCCTCAGGCGCCGCCGTTGCCGCTGCGTTAAAGCTTCAGGAAGACGAAGCCTTTACCAATAAGAATATTGTGGTTATCCTTCCCTCTTCCGGCGAGCGTTATCTCAGTACGGCGATGTTTACAGAGCTCTTTACCGAAAAAGAACTGCAACAGTGATGCCAGGTTGTTTAAACTGACGAAAAAAGCACCCGAATGGGTGCTTTTTTGTGGTCTTCGTCAAAGTTTTGCCCACTTCAGCATTGCTTCACCTCGCCAGGTCTGGTATTTAACCAGCTAATTATTTTGATGCGCGAAATTAATCGCTTTGTGACGCAGGCAAGCTGAATCGATTTTACGATTTGGTTTAAGCCAGAACTTCACGGCATAATGGTTAAGGCCGAGCGAAACGCGAATTGTCGGGCAAACGCCGCCGCATCTTTCGTGCTTCTGAAAGCATTCTGTGTCGCATCCAGTTAACGCCGACGCTAACTATACAGGCTAAAGTTAAGCCACCAGGCTAGACTTTAGTTCCACAACACTAAACCTATAAGTTGGGGAAATACAATGTTCCAGCAAGAAGTTACCATTACCGCTCCGAACGGTCTGCACACCCGCCCTGCTGCTCAGTTTGTGAAAGAAGCAAAAAGCTTTGTCTCTGAGATCACCGTGACTTCCAACGGCAAAAGCGCCAGCGCAAAAAGCCTGTTCAAACTGCAAACTCTGGGCCTGACCCAGGGCACCGTTGTGACCATCTCTGCTGAAGGCGAAGACGATCAGAAAGCGGTTGAGCATTTAGTAAAACTGATGGCTGAACTCGAATAAGTTCTGGGTTCTTCGTAAATATCAGTCACAAGTAAGGTAGGGTTATGATTTCAGGCATTTTAGCATCCCCGGGTATCGCTTTCGGCAAGGCACTTTTGCTGAAGGAAGATGAAATTGTCATCGACCGGAAGAAAATTTCTGCCGACAAAGTTGAGCAGGAAGTTGAACGTTTCCTGTGCGGTCGCGCAAAAGCGTCCGCACAATTAGAAACGATCAAAATTAAAGCTGGCGAGACCTTCGGTGAAGAGAAGGAAGCTATCTTCGAAGGCCACATTATGTTGCTGGAAGACGAAGAGCTGGAGCAGGAAATCATAGCCCTTATCAAAGATAAGTTAGTCACTGCGGACGCAGCGGCTCACGAAATCATTGAAGGCCAGGCCACTGCCCTGGAAGAGCTCGACGATGAATACCTGAAAGAGCGTGCGGCTGACGTGCGCGATATCGGTAAACGTCTGCTGCGCAACATTCTCGGCCTGGCGATTATCGATCTGAGCGCGATTCAGGATGAAGTTATCCTGGTAGCCAAGGATCTGACGCCATCTGAAACGGCACAACTTAACCTGCAAAAGGTTCTGGGTTTCATTACCGATATCGGCGGCCGTACCTCCCACACCTCCATCATGGCGCGTTCTCTGGAACTGCCGGCGATCGTGGGCACCGGCAGCGTAACTTCCGCAGTAAAAAACGACGACTATTTGATCCTCGATGCGGTTAACAACAAAGTTTACGTTAACCCGACTAACGAAGAGATCGAAGCCCTGCGCGCCGTACAGCAGCAGGTTGCCTCTGAGAAAGCGGAGCTGGCGAAACTGAAAGACCTGCCGGCCATCACGCTCGACGGCCATCAGGTAGAAGTGTGCGCCAACATCGGTACCGTGCGTGATATCGACGGTGCAGAGCGCAACGGCGCTGAAGGTGTGGGCCTGTACCGTACCGAATTCCTGTTCATGGACCGCGACTCTCTGCCAACAGAAGAAGAGCAGTTTGCCGCGTACAAAGCCGTTGCTGAAGCCTGTGGCTCGCAAGCGGTGATCGTTCGTACCATGGACATCGGCGGCGACAAAGAGCTGCCGTACATGAACTTCCCGAAAGAAGATAACCCGTTCCTGGGCTGGCGCGCGGTGCGAATCGCCATGGATCGCAAAGAGATCCTGCGCGATCAGGTTCGTGCCATTCTGCGCGCATCCGCTTTCGGTAAACTGCGCATCATGTTCCCGATGATCATCTCCGTTGAAGAAGTGCGTGCACTGAAAAAAGAGATTGAAATCTACAAGCAGGAACTGCGTGACGAAGGCAAAGCCTTTGACGAATCAATCGAGATAGGCGTGATGGTGGAAACCCCTGCCGCCGCAACGATTGCGCATCATTTAGCCAAAGAAGTTGATTTCTTTAGTATCGGCACCAATGACTTAACTCAGTATACGCTGGCGGTTGACCGCGGTAATGATATGATCTCCCATCTTTACCAGCCAATGTCACCGTCCGTGCTGACCCTGATTAAGCAAGTTATTGATGCTTCTCATGCAGAAGGTAAGTGGACCGGCATGTGTGGTGAGCTTGCAGGCGACGAACGTGCTACACTTCTGTTGCTGGGGATGGGTCTGGATGAATTCAGTATGAGTGCCATCTCTATCCCGCGCATTAAGAAGATTATTCGTAACACGAACTTCGAAGATGCGAAGGTGTTAGCAGAGCAGGCTCTTGCTCAACCGACAACGGACGAGTTAATGACGCTGGTTAACAAGTTCATTGAAGAAAAAACAATCTGCTAATCCACCGGATGCGGCCCAATTTACTGCTTAGGAGAAGATCATGGGTTTGTTTGATAAACTGAAATCTCTGGTTTCTGATGATAAAAAAGACACCGGAACCATTGAGATTGTTGCCCCGCTTTCTGGCGAAATCGTCAACATTGAAGATGTTCCGGACGTGGTGTTTGCAGAGAAGATCGTCGGCGATGGCATCGCTATTAAACCTACCGGCAACAAAATGGTTGCTCCGGTTGATGGCACCATCGGTAAAATCTTCGAAACCAACCATGCCTTCTCTATCGAATCCGATAGCGGCATCGAGCTGTTCGTTCACTTCGGTATTGATACCGTTGAACTGAAGGGCGAAGGTTTTAAACGCATCGCAGAAGAAGGCCAGCGCGTTAAGAAAGGCGACGTGGTTATCGAGTTCGATCTGCCGCTGCTGGAAGAGAAAGCCAAGTCTACCCTGACGCCGGTTGTTATTTCCAATATGGATGAGATCAAAGAGCTGATCAAACTATCTGGTAGCGTGACCGTGGGCGAAACCCCGGTGATCCGCATCAAGAAGTAAGCTGAGCGCATACACATTAAAAACGGCACCCTTGAGGTGCCGTTTTTGTTTTTATCGGATCTTTAAATACCCGCGCCCTGCGCATAACTCTCTTCACCGAATACGCCTGTCGATAAATAACGGTCGCCGCGATCGCAAATAATCGCCACCACCACGCTTCCCGGATTGGCCTGCGCCACACGCAATGCGCCAGCAACCGCACCGCCGGAGCTTACGCCACAGAATATCCCTTCGCTTACTGCCAGGCGGCGCATGGTTTGCTCAGCTTCGGGCTGCGACATATCGATAACCTCATCGACAAGCTGCGGATTAAAAATCTTTGGCAGCCACTCCTCCGGCCAGCGGCGGATGCCCGGGATGCTGCTGCCCTCTTCCGGCTGCAGGCCTACGATAGTGACCTTTTTTTCCAGCTCGCGCATAAAGCGGCTCACGCCGGTAATAGTGCCGGTAGTTCCCATGCTGGAAACGAAGTGGGTGATACGCCCGTGCGTCTGCTGCCAGATTTCCGGCCCGGTAGTGGTGTAATGCGCGTAAGGATTATCGGGATTGTTAAACTGATCCAGCACCTTGCCTTCGCCACGTTCGCCCATTAAACGAGCCAGTTCACGGGCCCCTTCCATACCCTGCTCTTTGGTGACCAGAATCAGCTCTGCGCCATACGCCTGCATAGCGGCCTTGCGCTCCAGACTCATGTTATCCGGCATCAGCAATTTCATGCGATACCCTTTCAGGGCGGCAATCATCGCCAGCGCAATACCGGTATTACCGCTGGTAGCCTCGATAAGCGTATCGCCCGGCGCGATTTCACCGCGCTTTTCGGCCTGTACAATCATCGACAGCGCAGCGCGGTCTTTTACCGATCCCGCCGGGTTATTGCCTTCCAGCTTGACCCAGATCTCGCTGCCGTTTGTCAGGCCAGTACGCTGTAATTTTACCAGAGGCGTATTGCCGATTGTGCTTTCTAAAGTTGTCACTTGCTTACCCGGAAAATAAAAAAAGCGGCCGCAAAGGCCGCTGTAGCGATGCGTGTAGTGGCATAAACTTATCAGGCGGATTGCGCCAGGTCTAGCTGGCCATTATAAGTCCCCTGGATTCGGTTATTGCCATCATACAAACGGGCATGCTGCAGGCCGACGAACAGGCGCTCGCCGCGCACCGGCACGTGATCTTCGCGTAATACCACGGTCAGCGGCTCGTCATACCATCCCAGAGGCTGCACGACCAGCTGCATATAGTGGCCACGCGGGCTGGCTTCCAGCACCTGTACCGGCAAGGGAGAGTCCAGATTGGTGCGGCGGCTCACGTCCACTTCCCACGGGCGCAGAAACAGATCCACCGCTCCCTGATAGGCAGGCGTAAAGCCCAGCGGCCAGCGATGAGCGCCAACGTGGAACTGGCTGCCGCGAACGGTGCCCTTCATACGGTTTACTTCGCCGAGGAACTCAAGCACAAAGCGGGTTGCCGGTTCACGCCATACGGCCTCAGGCGTATCGACCTGTTCGATATTCCCCTGGCTCATTACCACGACCCGATCGGCGACTTCCATCGCTTCTTCCTGATCGTGGGTAACGAATACGCTGGTGAATTTCAGCTCTTCATGCAGCTGACGCAGCCAGCGGCGCAGCTCTTTACGCACCTGAGCGTCCAGCGCGCCAAAGGGCTCATCAAGCAGAAGTATTTGCGGCTCAACGGCCAGCGCACGCGCCAGCGCAACGCGCTGTTTCTGCCCACCGGAAAGCTGCGCCGGGAACCGATCGGCCAGATGGGAGAGCTGCACCATCTCCAGCAGACGGGTTACTTTTTGCTTAATCACCGCCGCAGACGGACGCTCGCGACGCGGCAGCACCGTCAGGCCAAACGCGATATTGTCGAAAACCGTCATATGACGGAACAGCGCATAATGCTGGAACACAAAGCCCACTTTACGATCTCGGGCGTGGATGCGGCTCACGTCCGTGCCGTGAAAGCTGATGCGCCCGCTATTCTGATGCTCAAGGCCCGCGATAATACGCAACAGCGTGGTTTTACCCGAGCCAGAAGGCCCCAGCAACGCGACCATCTGGCCGGAAGGGATATCCAGAGAGATATCGTTCAGCACCTGGGTGCGACCAAAAGATTTCTTAATATTGGTAATATCAATGCTCATGATTTCCCTCCTGCTGCAGGCGTTTTTCCTGATTATTCAGACGCCACTGCAGCGCACTCTTTAAAAACAGGGTAACGATTGCCATCAGAGTTAACAGCCCGGCGGCGGTAAACGAGCCGACGGTGTTGTAATCCTGCTGAAGTAATTCGACCTGTAGCGGCAGCGAGAACGTCTCGCCGCGTATGGAACCGGAAACAACGGAGACTGCGCCAAATTCGCCAATCGCGCGGGCGTTAGTCAGCACGACGCCGTAAAGCAGCGCCCAGCGGATGTTCGGCAGCGTCACGCGCTTAAACATCTGCCAGCCGGAAGCGCCAAGCAAAATAGCCGCTTCATCTTCCTGGCTGCCCTGGCTTAACATCACCGGCACCAGCTCGCGCACCACAAACGGACAGGTCACGAAGATAGTCACCAGCACCATGCCCGGCCAGGCGAACATAATCTGAATGTTATAGTCGTCCATAAAACCGGCTAACGGGCCGTTGGAGCCGTAGAACAACAGGTAAACCAGGCCGGCAACAACCGGCGAAACGGCAAAGGGAATATCCAGCAGCGTCAGCAGCAGCTGGCGGCCCGGGAAGTTAAAGCGCGTCACCAGCCAGGCGAGAAGAATACCGAACACCAGGTTCACCGGCACGGTAATCAGAGCGATCATCACCGTCAGCCAGATGGCGTGCAGCATGTCAGGGTCGGCAATATTTTGCAGCGCCGGCATCAGCCCCTTTGAGAAGGCCTGGGCAAAAATCGACGCCACCGGCACGACCAGCAGCAGAAACGAAATCAGCACGCCAAGGCCAATCAGCGCCCATTTACCCCAGTTAAAACCGGAGCGGCGATAGCTTTTCAATTCGGTAACGTCCGTCATCAGTGACCTACCACGCGTCGACCAAAGCGACTTTGCAGCGTATTTATGGTGAACAGCAGCAGCAGGGAAGCGGCGAGGATCACCGAAGCAATAGCGCTTGCAGCAGGATAATCAAACTCCTGCAAACGCACGAAAATCATCAGCGACGCCACTTCCGTTTTCCAGGCGATGTTCCCGGCGATAAAAATAACCGCGCCGAACTCGCCCAGGCTGCGCGTGAAGGAGAGCGCTATGCCCGCCATCAACGCAGGCGAAAGCTCAGGCAAAATAACGCGGCGAAAGCTCTGCCAGCGCGTTGCGCCCAGCGTTTCGGCCGCCTCTTCATATTCCGGGCCAAGCTCTTCAAGCACGGGCTGCACGGTACGCACCACAAAAGGGATGCTGGTAAAAGCCATCGCCACCGCAATGCCAAGCCAGGTATAAGTCACCTTGATGCCAAACTGCGCCAGCCACTCGCCGTACCAGCCGTTAACCGAAAACAGGCCGGCCAGCGTCAGGCCCGCCACCGCCGTTGGCAGCGCGAAGGGCAAATCCATTAACGCATCCAGCAGGCTGCGGCCCGGGAACTGATAGCGCGTTAAAATCCAGGCCATCAGCATGCCGAACAGGCCGTTAAACAGGGAAGCCACGCCTGCAGACAGCAGCGTAACTTTATAAGCCGCCACCACCTGCGGGTTGGAGATCACTTCCCAGTACTGCGCAAGCGTCATCTCAGAGAGCTGCATGACCAGCGCGCTTAACGGCAGCAATAAAATCAGGCAAACGAACAGCAAACTGGTGCCGAGGCTTAGCGTAAAGCCCGGCAGCACGCGTTTGGTAGAAACAGCAAACATTAGTTACGTCCTGCCGCGACCAGCTTGTCGAACTCGCCGCCGCTTGCGAAATGGGTTTTCATCGCTTCCGGCCAGCCGCCGAACACATCCTCCACGCGGAACAGCTCGGTTTGCGGGAATTTGTCTTTCAGCTTGTCCATCACTTCCGGGCTGTTCACGCGGTAGTAATAGTCGGTGATAATTGTCTGCGCAGCCGGGCTATACAGGAAGTTCAGATACTCCTTAGCCGCTTTTTCCGTACCGTTCGCCTTCACGTTCTTATCAACCCAGGCGACCGGGAATTCAGCCAGAATATTCACCTTCGGCACCACAACTTCGTAGCCGTCTTTTTCATACTGTTTGCGGATGTTGTTCACTTCAGATTCAAAGCTAATCAGCACGTCGCCCAGGTTACGTTCTACAAAAGTTGTGGTAGCGCCACGACCGCCGGTATCAAAGACTTCGACGTTTTTCAGGAACTGCGTCATAAACTGCTCGGTTTTGGCTTTATCGCCGCCGTCAGCTTTATTTGCCGCGCCCCACGCGGCAAGGTAGGTGTAGCGCGCGTTACCGGAAGTTTTTGGATTCGGGAAGATAAGCTTCACGTCCGGACGCACCAGATCGCTCCAGTCGTGAATGTTCTTCGGGTTGCCCTTACGCACCAGGAAAGCCATGGTGGAGTAGAAAGGCGAGCTGTTGTTCGGCAACCGGCTCTGCCAGTCCGCCGGGATCAGCTTGCCTTTGTCGTGCAGGATCTGTACGTCTGTCACCTGGTTATAAGTTACAACGTCAGCTTTTAAGCCCTGTAATATCGCCAGCGCCTGTTTTGATGACCCGGCATGAGATTGTTTTATCGTCAGCTTGTCGCCATTATTTTCCTGCGCCCATTTTTGTTCAAACGCGGGGTTTAACGCGGCGAACAGCTCGCGAGACACATCGTAAGAGCTGTTGAGCAGCTCCGTTGCATGGGCAGAGCCTGCCAGCAACGCAGAGACAACGAGCGCGTTCCATACTTTTTTAACTGACGTGTTTGCCATTGGGCACCCTTATTTGCGATAACGACCGTGCTTAACATCTCCTCAGTTTATTTATAACGCGAGCTAAAGCTGTAACGCTTTTATATACCGTTTGGTGATTTGCAATAAGAAAGGGATATAAGACGGGAGGCGCTGATTTGCGGGGCGGATAAGCGGAGGCGGCGGCCGACCTTTTCGGCAGTTTGTCGGGCGGCGCCAGCGCTCGCCCGACCTGCGAACTACAGGCTTAACAGCCTGTCCAGCGACGGGGCAAAGTAATAGCCGCCGGTCACCGGCCTGGTAAAGCGCAGCATGCCGTCGCGCCTGCCGTCTGTTTCGCCAAACATGCTCAACAGCTGCTGTTCAATATTGTGCAGACGCGCGCAGTAGGCGATAAAATAAAGGCCATGTGTACCGCTGGCTGTGCCGTACGGCAGGCTCTGGCGAACGATCTTCAGCCCTTTGCCGTTTTCTTTCAGATCGACACGGCTAAGGTGAGACGTTGCCGGACGCTCGTCGCCATCAATCTCTTCGTTGGCTTCTTTAGTACGGCCCATGATCATTTCCTGGTCGTCAACGCTCATACGGTTTAGCTGTTTGAGATTGTGCTCCCAGCGCTGTACGAATACGTAGCTGCCGCCAGCGTCAACGCCTTCGTCGATCACCGCCACTTCACGGCGACTATCTTCGCCCTGGGGGTTTTCGGTGCCGTCAACAAAGCCGCTCAGATCGCGATCTTCCACCCAGCGGAAGCCGTGAACTTCTTCTTCGACAGAAAGCGCGTCGCCGAAAGCGGCCAGCGCCGCCTGCGCAACGGAAAAGTTTACGTCGTGGCGCAGGGATAAAATATGGATCATCACATCGTGCTGGGTTGCCGGGGCCAGCCCTCTGCCCAGCGGCGCAAAGTTTTTCAGCTCTTCCGCGCCCACGCCGCCGCTCAAATCACGCCACAGGTCATGACCAAATGCCACTACCGCTCCCAGCCTCGCTTCCGGGAATTTTACCTGCAGCGCATTCAGCGATTGAGTAAAGGTCCTGCAGCCCTGACGAATGGCATCAAAATCACCCTGAATACTCGCCTCCAGCCAGACGGCGGCGCGACAGTGTTCCGGCAAAATACCGGTTTGAACCCGAGACATGAATCCTCCTGAATGTCAGCTGAGCGACTTTATAAGCACGTGGAAACGCTCACTCAACCGGACGTAAGTTCTTTTAGTTTGAAAATCAACTGGTTGATTATCTGGTTGAAAACAAAATGACCAGAAAAACGCGGTTTTCTGGTCATTTTCATCAAATATTAACGCCACGCAATGTGGCATTTATCGGCATATCATACCCGATTACGGCTGCGCCTTCTTGAGGAGACGCAAACCCGGCGCTGATTTATTTACGCCAGATGATTTTGCTGACGGTCCATTTTTTGAGCGTATCGTCGGCCGGCATCAGCCCTTCCGGTCCCCGCCATTCACCGCTAAACAGGTAGCTGATGTGCTGGCTGCCCGGCGCTTTACATTCCACGCTTTGGGCATCGTCGCCCGTACCTTTTGCGCATGCGCCGTAGGCTTTATCATACAGCTCGCTAAACGGCGTGCCGATCCCGACGCCGCTTTCGGTTTTAATTTCTTTATCCATAACGTCCACGCGGCTTACCGTGCCGTTATCGCCGTTCACAATAACCATCAGCGTCTTGTCATCCATCGCTTCGAAATAGCGAACCACGGAGCCGCTATCGGTTTTCATGCCGCTGCGCAGACGGTAATTATCGTTAAGCCCTTCGCTGACGGCTTCTTCATTCAAAGGCGTGCCGGCGTTTAAGCCGCCGACGCCCTGCTCGCTCACTTTGAGCGCGGAACCAAACCAGCTCATCGGCGAGAGGCTTGACCAGTGCATGTCAGAAATTGTCGAACAACCGCTGAGTATCAGCGGCACTCCTAACATCATCAGGCGCAAAGTTTTCATCAAAAATTCCTTCGTTTTGGAGTGATAACGGGCATTGGAGTACAAACTTCCTTAAAAGTGCCCTTCATTCACGCTGCGCCAAAAAGTAGTCGCGCAAACGGCGGCTGGTAAAGAGCCACCACAGGGCAAAAATGTCGCCGGTCAACAGCGCCAGCGTCACGCCGGTCAGCTCTTCTCCCTGGCAGATCGCCCCAATTTGCCATGCAAGTACGGCCGCCTGCGTACCGATTAAAACCCAGCGCCAGGCAGCCCAGACCCTCGGCCAGAGGTGGCGACGGCCGCTGAGGACAAACGCCAGCGCCGCCGGAATGCCGGGCAGCAGGCCCAGCCAGAAGCTGTCGCGATCGGGGTAGAACAGGCCGAGCAGGGCATCGCCCTGCTGGCGGGATGCGCCCGCCAGCACCAGCAAAAACCAGGTCCGCGCCTGAAACAGAAGAATGCACCAGAACAGAAAAGGCGTCTTCAGATTGCCGTGAACGTCGTAATCCGAAGGTGGATAGTTAAAAAGCATCAATACTCTTGATCTTCAATCAGGCGCTTGCCCAGCATCACCACATCCTGCTGTTCGTATTCCAGCCGCTCGTACATACCAATCACCAGATCGTTTTCTTCACGCACCATGATGTGGATTTTGGGACAGCCGCGCGCAATGAGCTTTTTCTCCAGGCGACTGAGTAACGCGTTGGCAATGCCGCGCCCGCGGAATTCAGGATGCACGCCAAGATAGTAGGCAGAGCCGCGGTGGCCGTCGTAACCGCCCATCAACGAGCCGACAACTTCCCCGCCCACTTCCGCCACCAGGAACAGATCCGCATCGTGCTGCAGCTTACGTTCGATATCCATTTCCGGATCGTTCCATGGCCGCAGCAGATCGCAGCGCTCCCAAAGGGTGATGACCTCTTCGAAATCTTCCTGCCGAAAAACGCGTATTTCCATGGTATTAGCCGCTTTTAGTCTGAAAAACCTGATTATGGCGTTTCCTTCCCATTAAGCCAATATCTGCCGCAAAAGCCGGTAAAAAATGGCATACTTGTCGCCCGTTCACGGATTGAAATGAAAAGATAAACTTTTCGGCCAAACGCCTGTCGTTAACGCATTGACGATACGATATAAATGCTAATCAAGAATTCATAAGATAAATAATTAGCCGCATGAGTAAAATTAAATCGCTGACGCACCTCACTACCCGCCGCCAGTTGCTGTTTACTGGTCTGGCTGCCCTGACCTTAACCGGCGCAAGTAAGGCGCTGGCCCGGCAGGAGAGCAAAACGCTCAAAACCACGGCTAACCACAGTAAGCCCGCAAAGAAATCCGGCGGCCGCCGCATTGTGATGTTAGATCCCGGCCACGGCGGCATTGATAGCGGCGCCATCGGACATAATGGCTCAAAAGAGAAACACGTGGTGCTGGCGATTGCCAAAAACGTGCGCAGCATCCTGCGCAGCAAAGGGATCGAGGCCAGGCTGACCCGCACCAGCGACGAGTTCATTCCTCTTTACGACCGCGTTGAGATTGCCCACAAGCACGGCGCGGACCTGTTTATGTCCATTCATGCCGACGGTTTTACCAGCCCAACGGCAGCAGGCGCGTCCGTTTTCGCCCTCTCCAATCGCGGCGCCAGTAGCGCCATGGCGAAATACCTTTCTGATAAAGAGAACGCCGCCGACGACGTGGCGGGCAGCAGGGTAAAAAACAAAGACCACTACCTGCAGCAGGTGCTGTTTGACCTGGTGCAGACGGATACCATCAAAAATAGCCTGACGCTTGGATCGCATATCCTCAAGCAAATCAAGCCGGTGCATAAGCTTCACAGCCGCCATACCGAGCAGGCCGCTTTCGTGGTGTTAAAATCACCCTCGATTCCTTCGGTGCTGGTGGAAACCTCATTTATTACCAACCCCGGCGAAGAGAAGCTTCTCGGCACCAGGGCGTTTCGCCATAAGATTGCCAGCGCGATAGCCGATGGCGTCATCAGCTATTTCAACTGGTTCGATAATCAAAAAGCACACGGCAGGAAACGTTAATCCGATGAATACGCCCGATATCCACCTCGTAAAACGGTACCTGTTGCAGCTGCAGGAGACCATTTGCCGACAGCTTGCCGACATGGATGGCGCTGCCTTTGAAGAAGATAGCTGGCAAAGAGAAGGCGGCGGCGGCGGGCGCAGCCGGGTATTACGCGGCGGAAACGTCTTCGAGCAGGCGGGCGTTAACTTTTCGCATGTCCATGGCGACGCCATGCCCGCCTCTGCAACCGCACACCGCCCGGAGCTTGCCGGGCGCAGCTTCGAAGCGATGGGAGTTTCGCTGGTCGTTCATCCGCTCAACCCTTATGTTCCCACCAGCCACGCCAACGTACGCTTTTTCATCGCTGAAAAGCCCGGCTGTGATCCGGTATGGTGGTTCGGCGGCGGCTTTGATTTAACGCCGTTCTACGGCTTTGCGGAAGACGCGATTCACTGGCACAAAACGGCCCGCGATCTGTGCCAGCCGTTTGGCGAAGACGTTTTCCCGCGTTACAAAAAATGGTGCGACGACTACTTCTTTATCAAACACCGCAACGAGCAGCGCGGCATTGGCGGGCTGTTCTTTGACGATCTGAATACGCCAGATTTCGATCGCTGCTTTAGTTTTATGCAGGCGGTCGGGAACGGTTATCTGCAGGCGTACCTGCCAATCGTTGAACGCCGCAAAGCCCTGCCGTGGGGAGAGCGTGAACGCGACTTCCAGCTTTATCGCCGCGGGCGCTACGTAGAGTTTAACCTGGTGTGGGATCGCGGAACGCTGTTCGGTTTGCAGACCGGCGGGCGCACGGAGTCGATCTTAATGTCGATGCCGCCGCTGGTGCGCTGGGAGTATAACTATCAGCCGGAAGAAGGCAGCCCGGAGGCCGCCTTATATCGTGATTTCCTGCCCGTTAAGGAGTGGGTTTAAGCATTTCGTAAGGTGGGTGGCGCTTGCGCCACCCACCTTCAGCATTACAGCGGAGTAGTCTGCGACTCAACCACCGCCAGCGCCACCATATTGACGATGCGGCGAACGGAAGCGATTGGCGTTAAAACATGTACCGGTTTCGCAACGCCCATCAGCACCGGCCCAACGGTTACCCCTTCAGAGCTGGAGACGCGCAGCAGGTTATAGCTGATACGCGCGGCTTCCACGTTTGGCATGATCAGGATATTCGCCGACCCTTTCAGCGGGCTGTCCGGCATGCGTTCGTTACGGATGCTTTCCACCAGCGCGGCATCGCCGTGCATTTCTCCGTCGATTTCAAGCTCGGGCGCACGCTCGCGAACCATCTCAAGCGTCGCGCGCATTTTGCAGGCGGCTTTTGAGTTGGAGGAACCGTAGTTTGAATGCGACAGCAGCGCCACCTTCGGCTCGATACCAAAACGACGCACCGTTTCCGCGGCCAGCAGGGTAATTTCCGTCAGCTCTTCCGGAGTTGGATCGTCATTTACATAGGTGTCGGCAATAAAGGTGTTACCGCTCGGCAGCAGCAGCGCGTTCATGGCGCCGGCGGCTTTTACCCCGTCACGATAGCCAAACAGCTTTTCCACTACTTCGAAATGCTCGTGATATTCACCGATGGTGCCGCAAATCATGGCGTCCGCTTCGCCGCGATGAACCATGATCGCGCCAATCACCGTGGTGTTGCTGATAACCGCACGCTGCGCCTGCTCCTGGGTGATGCCGCGGCGCTTCATGATGTTGTAGTACTCGTTCCAGTACTCTTTAAAGCGCGGATCGGATTCGTTGTTGACGATTTCGAAATCCGTGCCCGCACGCATTTGCAGGCCGAGCTTCTTCAGGCGCATTTCAATAACGGAAGGACGACCGATCAGAATCGGTTTCGCCAGGCCCAGCGTGATCAGTTCCTGAGTTGCATGCAGCACGCGGGCTTCTTCGCCTTCCGCCAGCACCACGCGTTTTGGTTCTTTGCGCGCCTGGGAGAAGATTGGCTTCATAAACAGGTTAGTTTTATAGACGAACTCGGTGAGCTTCTCTTTGTAGGCCTCGAAGTCCTCAATAGGACGCCTTGCCACGCCGGTATCCATCGCCGCCTTCGCAACCGCTGGCGCAATCTGCACGATAAGGCGCGGGTCGAAAGGTTTAGGGATCAGATACTCAGGCCCAAACGTCAGCTCCTCTTCGCCATAGGCGGAAGCCACCACGTCGCTTTGCTCGGCATGAGCCAGCTCGGCGATAGCGTGAACCGCCGCCAGCTTCATCTCTTCGTTGATTGCCGTCGCCCCTACGTCCAGCGCGCCACGGAAGATGAACGGGAAGCACAGCACGTTGTTTACCTGATTAGGGAAGTCAGAGCGACCGGTACAGATAATCGCATCCGGACGCACCTCTTTTGCCAGCGGCGGCAGGATTTCCGGCTCCGGGTTAGCCAGCGCCATAATCAGCGGCGCGCGCGCCATTTTCTTGACCATTTCCTGCGTCAGGACTTTCGGGCCGGAGCAGCCGAGGAAAATATCCGCGCCTTCGATGACCTCTTCCAGCGTACGTTTGCCGTTGTCGTCAACGGCGTAGGCCGCTTTAGTTTCCGCCATGTTTTCTTCACGGCCTTTATAGATAACGCCTTTGGAATCGCAAACCACAATATTGTGTTTCTGCATCCCCAGCGCCACCAGCAGGTTCATGCAGGCAATACTTGCCGCGCCCGCGCCGGAGACCACTAAACGAATATCGGAGATATTTTTTTCGATAACTCGCAGGCCGTTAAGCACCGCGGCGGTACAGATAATGGCGGTGCCATGCTGATCGTCGTGGAACACGGGAATGTTCATGCGTTCGCGCAGCGTTTTCTCAATGTAGAAACATTCCGGCGCTTTAATATCTTCTAAGTTTATCCCGCCGAAGGTAGGTTCGAGCGCGGCAATCACGTTAATCAGTTTGTCCGGGTCCTGTTCATCGATTTCAATATCAAACACGTCGATGCCGGCAAATTTTTTGAACAGAACGCCCTTTCCTTCCATAACAGGCTTACCGGCCAGCGCGCCGATATTGCCAAGCCCCAGCACGGCGGTACCGTTTGAAACCACGCCGACCAGGTTGCCGCGCGCGGTGTACTTATAGGCCGCCAGCGGATCTTTTTCGATTTCCAGACAAGGCGCCGCAACGCCCGGCGAATAGGCCAGGGCTAAATCACGCTGGGTAGCGAGCGGCTTGGTTGGCGAAACCTGAATTTTTCCGGGAATGGGGAATTCGTGAAAATCGAGGGCACTTTGCTTCAGTTGTTCATCCATTTCTTCGTTCCTTTCTTACTCATTATCAACGGGTCGCTAAGGTTACGTAGTATCACGCCTGCGTGCTTCGTAAACTTTGAACATGCCCATACTATCAACATCCCAGGGCAATTTTGTTAGGGAATTATAGTGACAATGTTACACGTCATTAACGGCAACCCCCTGGCCGTCTGCTATGCTTTTTAGTTATACATTTAATGGATTTCCCCCGTGAGCGACATGGAACGCTCCATAAAGACATTGTATTTCAAGGAGATATATATGAACCAGCTAGACGGTATTAAACAATTCACCACCGTGGTTGCCGACAGCGGCGATATTGAATCTATCCGCCACTACCAGCCTATGGATGCGACCACTAATCCATCCCTGTTGCTGAAAGCCGCAGGTCTGGAGCATTATCAATCACTTATAGAAGACGCGCTCGCCTGGGGTAAAAAGCACGGCGGCACCCGCGAAGCGCAGGTCAGCGAGGCCTGCGATAAGCTGGCCGTTAATTTTGGTGCAGAAATTCTGAAAAGCATCCCTGGCCGCGTCTCGACAGAAGTGGACGCCCGCCTCTCTTTCGATAAAGAAAAAAGCGTCGCGAAAGCGCGCCGTCTGGTTGAGCTCTATGCCGAGCAGGGCATTGATAAATCGCGCATTCTGATCAAACTGGCTTCCACCTGGGAAGGCATTCGCGCCGCAGAAGAGTTACAAAAAGAGGGGATCGACTGCAACCTGACGCTGCTATTCTCCTTCGCTCAGGCCCGCGCCTGCGCCGAAGCGGGGGTATTCCTTATTTCACCGTTCGTTGGCCGCATTTACGACTGGTATCAGGCGCGCAAGCCGATGGAGCCGTACGTGGTGGAAGAAGATCCGGGCGTTAAATCCGTGCGCAATATCTATGATTACTTTAAACAGCACAATTACAACACCGTGGTGATGGGCGCGAGCTTCCGTCGTACCGAGCAGATCCTGGCCCTCGCGGGCTGCGACCGCCTCACCATTGCGCCAAATCTGCTGCAGCAGCTGCAGGAAAGCGAAGAGCCGGTGATTCGTAAGCTGGTGCCGACCTCACAGGGCTTCCGTCGACCTGAGCCTTTGAGCGAAGCGGAGTTCCGCTGGGAACATAACCTGGATGCGATGGCCGTCGAAAAGCTGGCCGACGGCATTCGCCAGTTCGCCGTGGACCAGCGCAGCCTGGAAAATTTACTAGCAGCCAAACTTTAACAACACATTGGAGTGAAACATGTCATCTCGTAAAGAGCTTGCCAATGCCATTCGTGCCCTGAGCATGGACGCGGTACAAAAAGCAAATTCGGGCCACCCTGGCGCGCCAATGGGAATGGCAGATATTGCTGAGGTGTTATGGAACGACTTTCTTAAGCACAATCCCACCAATCCCGCCTGGGCCGATCGGGATCGCTTTATCCTCTCAAACGGACACGCCTCGATGCTGCTGTACAGCCTGCTGCATCTGAGCGGATATGACCTGCCGATGGAAGAGTTGAAAAATTTCCGTCAGCTTCACTCCAAAACGCCGGGCCACCCGGAAAAGGGCTACACGCCGGGCGTGGAAACCACCACCGGCCCGCTTGGCCAGGGTTTAGCTAACGCGGTGGGTCTGGCTATTGCCGAACGTACTCTGGGCGCGCAGTTCAACCGCCCGGATCATGAGATTGTCGATCACTTCACGTATGTATTTATGGGCGACGGCTGCCTGATGGAAGGCATCTCCCACGAAGTCTGTTCGCTGGCGGGTACGTTAGGGCTGGGCAAACTTATCGGCTTCTATGACCACAACGGCATCTCGATTGATGGTGAAACCGAAGGCTGGTTCACCGATGACACGGCAAAACGTTTTGAAGCCTATCACTGGCACGTCGTGCATGAAATTGACGGCCACGATCCGGAAGCGCTGAAAAAAGCGATTCAGGAAGCGCAAAGCGTAAAAGACAAACCTTCACTGATTATCTGCCGCACCGTCATTGGCTTCGGCTCGCCGAATAAAGCGGGCAAAGAAGAGGCGCACGGCGCGGCGCTTGGTGAAGAAGAAGTGGCGCTGGCGCGTAAACAGCTCGGCTGGAACTACCCGCCTTTTGAAATCCCAAAAGAGATTTATCGCGACTGGGATGCTAAAGAAGAAGGTGAAAAGGCCGAGGCCGCCTGGAAGGATAAGTTCGCCGCCTACGCTAAAGCCTATCCGGATCTTGCCGCCGAGTTTAATCGTCGTATGGACGGTAAAATGCCGGAAGGCTGGCAGGAAACCACGCAGAAACTGATTGAGGATTTGCAGGCTAACCCGGCGAAAATCGCCACGCGTAAGGCTTCACAAAATACGCTTAACAGCGTCGGGCCGCTGTTGCCTGAGCTGCTCGGCGGCTCGGCCGATCTCGCGCCAAGCAACCTGACAATCTGGTCCGGCTCCAAATCCATTAAGGAAGATCTCGCCGGCAACTACATTCACTACGGCGTGCGTGAATTCGGCATGACGGCAATCGCCAACGGCATTGCCCACCACGGCGGATTTGTTCCCTATACCGCAACGTTCCTGATGTTCGTGGAGTATGCCCGTAACGCGGCGCGTATGGCGGCATTGATGAAAGCCCGTCAGATCATGGTTTATACGCATGATTCAATCGGGCTGGGCGAAGACGGACCGACGCACCAGGCGGTTGAACAGCTTGCCAGCCTGCGCCTGACGCCAAACTTCAGCACCTGGCGCCCCTGCGATCAGGTGGAAGCTGCGGTAGCGTGGAAGGCGGCTATCGAGCGCCATACCGGCCCGACGGCGCTTATTCTCTCTCGTCAGAACCTGGCGCAAATGGAGCGAAGCCCGGAGCAGCTCAAAGCGATAAGCCGCGGAGGGTATATTCTGCAGGAGAGCGACGGCACCCCGGATATTATCCTGATCGCCACCGGCTCGGAGATGGAAATTACCGTGCAGGCCGCGGATAAACTCACTGCCGAAGGCCACAAGGTTCGCGTTGTTTCCCTGCCGTCGACGGATGTGTTTGACGCCCAGGATGAAGCGTACCGCGAAGCGGTATTACCTTCCGATATCGCCGCACGCGTGGCGGTGGAAGCGGGTATTGCGGATTACTGGTACAAATATGTCGGCCTGAAAGGCGCCATCGTCGGCATGACCAGCTACGGCGAGTCAGCGCCAGCCGATAAGCTCTTCCCGTACTTTGGTTTCACCGCTGAGAACGTGGTGGAGAAGGCGAAGAAGGTGTTGAGTAAAAAAGCCTGACTAGAGCGGCGGATGGCGCCTGCGCTTATCCGCCCTACTTTTCATTAATTTATAATCCGGTCAGCGCAGCGACAAATGGCAAAAAGCTACTTAGTCACCCACAACGTCGGCCACGCTCCGCTGCCGTGCCAGCCGTCGCAGGTTGGCTCTTCGGCATAGCGTACCAGGCGAAAGCGCTGACCATCGAAGCGCCAGCGGCTGGACGCCCCGCAGTCTCCCAGACCTCGTCCTTTAGCAATAGTCGTCAGCTCTTTGTTCGTTTCGTCATAGCCTGCGTTCATCAGCTCTAAATCAGCATTGCCGCTGGCTGGCGTAAACGGCAGCCGCAGAAGGACTTGCCGCGAAGCGAACGGCTTGCGGCGGGAGACGAGCCAGGCAAGATCGACAACGTTGTAAGCCCCGGCCTCGCAGCTTACCAGCATCAGGGCCCTGTCGTCGCTGACGGCAAAAATGCGCACTTCGCGGCGCATCGGATCGAGCGAACACTGGCTGTTGTTCATCCGCCAGGCGCCGTAATCCAGCAAATCGTTAAGTTCATCCTGAGTAAAGGGAGTTGGGGTGGGATTGACGATCGTAATTTCCTTCAGGGCGGGAGCTGGCGGCACGCTGAGCGGCGGATCGTCCCCTTTTTTAATCCACGCCGTTTCGCTGCCCACGCGTTTTTGCTGGCTATCGATAAACAGCAGCGCCGCTTTCAAACCGGAAAGCGAAATTGTCTCCTGCCCGTCCTTTAACGTAATGGCGGTAGCGTTACCGATTTTATCCAGCAGGTTATTAATGGCGTTAGCATCGCCGGTAATCAGATGGTGCGGCGTCTCCCGCCACTTTTTTTTATCCAGCTCCAGCGGTTCGCCATCAAGCTGCAGCCGCGGGGCAATGGGCAGCGCCCCGGTTTCCGCCGTCTCCAGATTGCCTAAGTCGATGCGCAGGTTGATGTCCGTATGTGCCCCTGCGCTGCGGGTAAGCGTCATCACCAGCCCATGGTGCAAGCCGGTATTACGCGCCGAGCAAAAATTCTGGTTGTTGCAGGTAACCTGCCAGTCAGAAAAGGATTCTTGTGCCGGGGCAGCGATCGCCGTGCTCGCCAGAAGCAGACTTGAGAGTAAAAGCGATTTCATCCGGTAATACATTAGCGGCACATATCCTGAGAAGACGAAGGGAGAAAAACGTACTAATTTTGGCGATATCTTCGGCTTCTCAGGGCCCCTGCTCAATCGGATTTATCGGATAGAGTTGTACAAAAAATGCATCAAATAAGTCATTGAAATAAAAATACTTTATTCCATTACTTTGCGTAACTGCAGCTGCTGCAACAAAATAACCGTTTTACCGTCACGAATTTCGCCACTGTTTACCATCTCCAGCGCCTGTGCAAAAGGCAGCTCCAGCACGTCAATATCTTCGTCATCGATGCCCCCGCCGGCGGATTCGCGCTGGGCATCGGTATATTCGGCAAGATAAAAATAGATAAGCTCCGTCACGCCGCCTGGCGACATGTAAAGCTCAAACAGCTTCTCGACTTCGCCAACCAGATAGCCCGTCTCTTCCATTGCCTCTTTACGCGCGCAGACCTCCGGCTCGTCGGCGTCCAGCAGCCCTGCGCAGGCTTCGATCAGCATGCCGTCCGCGTTGCCGTTGACCCAGGTTGCCACCCGAAACTGACGCGTCAGCACCACGGTTCTCTTTTCACGGTTGTACAGCAGGATGGTCGCGCCGTTACCGCGATCGTAAACCTCGCGCCTGTGACGAACAGCTTCGGCGGCGTTGCGCGATAAATCGTAGGTGATATTGCGCAGGATAAAGTAATTATCTGAGAGGATTTTATCTTTGATGATTTCGATTTTTAACGACATGGGCTCTCCGCAACGGGTAATGGGAGCCGGTAATCATAGGCCGTTGTGTTAGCGTTGTCTCGTCTGGTTTTAGCAGACCGGGGTTTCATAAAACTGATTCCCCCTCGCCCTGGCTGGGTAAAGGGGAATCAAACGGCAGTGCACTTTTAGAAGCCTGTACCGTCGGTTAGGTTATCTACGGATAAACAAGTTTAAAACGTGGACCACCGCTCATTGGAATCAGATTGAGCCGCGCGCACGGGTTTAACAACTTTGGCCGCCGGTTTAGCCGCTTTAAAATACTTAGCTTCCGTTTGGTTATGATGAATACGAAATACCGAGACAGCCTGGGTCAAACGACTCGCCTGCTCTTCCAGCGCTGCCGCTGCCGCCGCTGATTCTTCTACCAGCGAAGCATTCTGCTGCGTCACCTGATCCATTTCGGTAACGGCAATAGCGACCTGATCGATACCCCGGCTTTGTTCATCCGATGCCGATGCAATTTCACTCATGATATCGGTCACTCGGGTGACCGCATCGACGATTTCATCCATCGTTTTTCCGGCTGTCTCCACCTGGCTTGAACCCATATCGACTTTATTGACAGAATCTTCAATCAGTCCCTTAATCTCTTTCGCTGCCTGAGCGCTCCGCTGCGCCAGGTTACGTACTTCACTGGCTACAACCGCAAATCCGCGCCCCTGTTCACCGGCACGGGCAGCTTCTACCGCAGCATTAAGCGCCAGAATATTAGTCTGGAAGGCAATGCCGTCAATGACGTTAATAATGTCGGCAATCTTTTGGGAGCTGTTGGCAATGCCGTTCATCGTGCTCACGACATTATCCACCACTCTCCCGCCCCGCCGGGCAGTCTCAGAGGCGCTTAGCGCAAGCTGGCTGGCCTGAGAGGCATTTTCCGCATTCTGCTTAACCGTCGCCGTTAATTCTTCCATGCTGGCCGCGGTTTCTTCCAGCGAGGCTGCCTGCTGTTCGGTACGAGAGGAGAGGTCGTTATTGCCGATAGAAATTTCACTGGCGCCGGTATAGATAGCATCTGCGCTCTCACGCACGCCGCCCACCGTGCTGACCAGACCTGCCTGCATGTTTCTCAGGCTTGCCGCTAGCTGGCCCATTTCATTGGTGCCTTCAACTTCAATTTTACGGACCAGGTCGCCCTCGGAAATATGTCGAATACTGCTAATCAGCTTGTTAAGGGGAACAATCAGGGATTTCTGAAGACCAAACCAGGTAAGGATAGCCACCGCCATGACAAAGAAAATCGTAATCATCAGAATCCAGATGGCCAGGCTGTAAGAAGCGTTGTTTTTAGCGACGACCTCATCAAAGAGCTTGCTGTTATTTTCAAGGTACTTATTTAGCTGAATTTGAAATTCATCCTGATATTTTTGCGTCGGCTGATCGAGAAATTCATCTATTTTCCCCGCCTCCAGTAATTGCGCCAGCTCAACAAGTGCGCCGTGATAGATATCATAATTGCGCGCTATTTCACGGAAGGTTTCCTGGTTTATGCCGGCTTCATTTGTAATCGCGTTATAATCATCCCAGTATTTCTCAGCATTTTTAAGGTTCTTTCTGGCATTAACTAGCATCTCTTTAATTACTGCCTGAATTTCATCCACCGAGCGTGCGTCATTTTGGATCAGCAGGAAACGTGAACCGGCACGGTTCAGGGTAATGCGAGCCTGGAGCAGTTCCGCCCAGGTACCGTTGAGCGTAACCTGCTCATGTCGAATAAGTTGCTGTTGGGAAAAATCATCTTTCGCATCTTTTAGAGCGTTAAAAAATAGACCGCCGGATAGTATCTGCATGAGGCTGAACAGCCCCAACAAAAGCATCAAACTGGTCACCACTCTTATACGCGTTAACATATTTTTCCCTCCATAGATATTAGCTTGCACCCGCAATTTTCATGTCACTAATATACAATCGGTTTGAATCAGAAAAACTGTTGGACTTTTCATCTGCAATAATCATTATTGTGCCGATACAACAGCTAGTTGTCGGCGGCGCTCCCTATATAAGCACCTAAAAACGCGGCTCTGAACGTAGAAAGTGCTGGAAAGTGAAAAAAGTAACGGAGCCATAGCTGTTGGCTCCGTTATTAAAGATCTCAGGTCACAAGAGAAAAAACAGGGAAGCGAGCGTCAAAATCCGTTCCTGACCTCGCTCATATCAGGCAGCTTATGCGCGATGCCCTTATGGCAGTCAACGCAGGTTTGCCCGTCTTTAATAGCCTGGTCGTGCATCTTCGCCGCCACGGTTTTCTGCGCGGTGAGATCCATATAGTCAAAGTTATGGCAGTTACGGCACTCCTGCGAATTGTTGTTCTTCATCCTTCGCCATTCGTTTTGCGCCATCGCCAGTCGGTGGTCGTTAAACTTCTGCGGCGTATCTATCAGGCCGAACGCCTTCGCATACAGCTCCTTGCTGGCCTGAATTTTACGGATCATCTTCGGCACCCACTCGTGCGGAACGTGACAATCCGGGCAGGTGGCCCGCACGCCGCTGCGGTTGTTGTAGTGCACCGTTTCCATATATTCCTGGTAAACGTTGGCGCGCATTTCATGGCAGCCGATACAAAACTCTTCGCGGTTGGTCATCTCCATGCCGGTGTTGAACCCGCCCCAGAAAATGATGCCCGCAGCAAAACCAATCAGCAGCAGCGTGCCCAGCGCCAGACGGCTCGGACGACGCCACCACTGCCAGATACGGCGAATGACGCCCGGCTTACGGTTTGATTTATCCATATTCGCCTCTAGTTCCCAAAGCCTTCAGACGGCGTAAAAGTGTTTCCGACGATAGGAGCAGCATCGGTTTGCGGCACGTGGCATTGCAGGCAGAAATAACGGCGCGGGGCGACGTTAGAGAGGACTTTTCCATCGGCGTCCATAAAGTGCGTTGGGCTGATGCGTGGCGCCCCCGTGGCGCGATAATGCTCAACGCCGTGACACTGCAGGCAGCGGTTAGTATTGGTTGTCACCTGGTAGCCATCCACGCTGTGCGGGATCATCGGCGGCTGATTCACATAGTTCAGCGCCATACGCTCCTGCTGCTTTGGCATGCGTACCGAGCCTTCCGGCGTCCCCGACACTTCCGGCGACTGGTTAAGATTCACGCCGTTCGCCGCCCATAACGCGCCGCTCGCCACCAGGGCTAACGCCGCCATCCATTGAAACAACGCCTTTGTCAGGACATGGCTTTTCATGATTTTGCTCCCGAACTCCATCGTATTGTTATTTTGAAAACATCCTCGGGACAGATATCGATACAGCGACCGCAGTTCAGGCAGTCGCGGCTCGTCACCCGCGCCGGGCTGTGTTTATCCAGTACCGGAGCGCGCAGCACCTGCGGCTCCGGGCAAACGTGAAAACAATCCATACAGCGGGTGCAGCGTTCGCGCCCGGAGGTTTGCACCTCAATTACGCCTTTACCGCCGATAGCGCCATAAAGGGCGCCGAGCGGGCAAAGATGGCCGCACCAGCCGTGTTCAACCACCAGTAAATCGAAGGCAAAAAGCGCAGCCAGTAGCCAGCTGCCCGCCCCGAAACCGAACACCAGGCCGCGTCCCATCAACGACACCGGATTGATCCATTCCCAGATCAGCGAGCCGGTTAACGCGCTGCCCGCCAGTATCAGCGCCAGCAGCAGATAGCGCAGCCAGCGGGGCAGCGTAGCCGAGGCGTTAAAGCCCGTTTTACGACGCAGCCAGGCGGCAAGATCGGTGAGCGGATTCACCGGGCAAACCCAGGCGCAAAAGATCCTTTTACCCAGCAGCGCATAGCCGCCCGCCACGATGCCCGCCCCGCTTAGCGCCAGCACGGCGGGAAGATGACCGCTAAGCAGGCTTTGCAGCACCAGCAGCGGATCGCTTAACGGAACGCTGTCCAGCAACAGGCTGCCGCTGTAGTTGCCATGCAGGATCCACACGCCCAACAGCGGACCGCTGAGAAACAGCAGCAGCACAGCAAGCTGCGTGCAGCGGCGCATCAGCAACCACCTGTGGCTAAGCGGCCAGCCCTTTTTCGCAACGGCATCGCGCCCGGCGTCCTGCTTATGGTTTGCCATCTTTTCCCTCCAGCCAGCCGAAGCGGTAGTGGCGCCCCACCTCCCCTTTCGCCATTGCGAGCGGCAGTACTTTTATCGCCGCCTGCTCCAGCACGCATGCCTGTTCGCACTTGCCGCAGCCGGTACAGGCGTCGCTGTGTACGGTGGGCAAAAAGCGCGCATGTTTACCGGTGCGCGCATTGCGTTCCAGCTCAAGCGTGATGGCTTTGTCGATGGACGGGCAGACGCGATAGCAAACGTCGCAGCGCAGGCCCTGATAGTTCAGGCAGCTTTCGTGATCCAGCAGTACCGCAAGCCCCATGCGCGCGGCGTCAATCGAAGCAATGTCGCTATCCAGCGCGCCGCTTGGGCAGGCTTTGGCGCAGGGAATGTCCTCGCACATTTCACAGGGAATATCCCGCGCCACGAAATAAGGCGTGCCCGCCGATAACCCGGAAGCCAGCGTCGCCAGCTTCAGCGTGTCGTAAGGGCATGCCTGCACGCACTGGCCGCAGCGTACGCAGGCGCGGGAAAATGCCTCCTCATCCAGCGCGCCCGGCGGACGCAGCCGCACACCGTGCGCCCTGGCGGTCTGCTGTTGCAGCCCAAGAACCACGGCGATGGCGGCAAGTCCGCCCGCTGCCCGCGCAACATCACGCAGAAAGCGGCGACGCGCCGGTTGAGAAAGATTCACCCGAGGCATAGCGCGTTACGCCTTCGCCAGCTTCACGGCGCACTTCTTGAAATCCGTCTCTTTAGAGAGCGGATCCGTCGCGTCGAGCGTCAGGTTATTAACCAGCTGCGCGGCGTCGAAGAACGGCATATAAACCAGCCCCTGCGGCGGCTTATTGCGCCCGCGCGTTTCGACAATGGAAATAACCTCGCCGCGGCGGGAGACCACCTTCACCTTGTCGCCGCGCTTAAGGTCGCGCGCTTTCGCATCCAGAGGATGGATAAACAACACGGCTTCCGGGAAAGCGCGGTGCAACTCCGGCACGCGGCGCGTCATGCTGCCGGTATGCCAGTGCTCCAGCACGCGACCGGTAGAGAGCCACAGATCGTATTCTTTATCCGGCTCTTCTGCGGCAGGTTCGAAAGGCAGCGCGAAGATCACCGCTTTGCCGTCCGGCTTGCCGTAGAATTTGTAGCCTTCCCCGGCTTTTACGTAGGGATCGTTGCCTTCGCTGTAGCGCCACAGCGTCTCTTTGCCGTCCACGACCGGCCAGCGCAGACCGCGCGCCTTATGGTAATCGTCGAAAGGCGCCAGATCGTGGCCGTGGCCGCGTCCGAATGCGGCATACTCTTCAAAGAGTCCTTTTTGCAGATAGAAGCCCAGCTCGCGGGATTCATCGTTAAGCTGATCCTCTGCCAGTTCGCTCAGCGGGAACTTGCTGACCGCTTCGCTTGCGAACAGCACGTCGAATAGCGTCTTGCCGCGATATTCTGGTTTTTTATCAACCAGCTCCGCAGGCCACACCTCTTCAACTTTGAAGCGCTTAGCGAACTGCACCAGCTGCCAGAGATCCGACTTCGCCTCACCGGGCGCCGGAACCTGCTGGCGCCAGAACTGCGTGCGGCGCTCGGCGTTGCCGTAAGCCCCTTCTTTTTCCACCCACATAGCGGTAGGCAGGATCAGATCCGCCGCCAGCGCGCTGATGGTTGGATAGGGATCGGAGACGATCACGAAGTTGCGCGGATCGCGCCAGCCCGGCATACGCTCTTCATTAATGTTCGGGCCGGCCTGCATATTGTTATTACACATCACCCAGTAGACGTTCAGCTTGCCGTCTTTCAGCGCGCGATCCTGCGCTACGGCATGCAGGCCCACTTTAGCGGGAACGGTGCCGGCAGGCAGCTTCCACATCTTTTCAGCGATTTCGCGGTGCTTGTCGTTTGTCACCACCATATCCGCCGGCAGACGGTGCGAGAACGTCCCCACTTCGCGGGCGGTGCCGCAGGCGGAGGGCTGGCCGGTCAGCGAGAACGGACCGCAGCCCGGCTGGGAGATTTTGCCGGTCAGCAGGTGCAGGTTATAGACGAGGTTGTTCGCCCAGACGCCACGCGTATGCTGGTTAAAGCCCATCGTCCAGTAAGAGATGACTTTTTTATGCGGATCGGCGTACAGCTTCGCTAATGCTTCAAGCTGATCTTTCGGCACGCCGCTCATTGCAGCCGTTTTCTCCAGCGTGTACTCGGCGACAAAAGCTTTGTATTCGTCAAAGCTCATCGGCTCGGAGGCGTCGGAGCCCGGATTCTTCGCCGCCTTTTCCAGCGGGTGCGTTGGACGCAGGCCGTAGCCGATATCCGTCACGCCTTTACGCAGGTTCACGTGCTGCCTGAAGAACGACTCGTTTACCGCATCGTTCTGGATGATGTAGTTGGCGATATAGTTAAGGATCGCCAGATCGCTTTGCGGCGTGAAGACCATACCGTTGTCGGCCAGCTCAAAGCTGCGGTGCTGGAAGGTGGAAAGCACGGCCACGTTGACCTTTTCATCGGACAGGCGGCGGTTGGTGATGCGCGACCACAATATCGGGTGCATCTCCGCCATGTTGGAGCCCCAGAGCACAAAGGCATCGGCCTGCTCGATATCATCATAGCAGCCCATCGGCTCATCCATACCAAAGGTGCGCATGAAGCCGACCACCGCAGAAGCCATGCAGTGGCGCGCGTTAGGGTCGATATTGTTTGAACGGAACCCGGCTTTAAACAGCTTGGCCGCCGCATAGCCTTCCCAGACGGTCCACTGCCCCGAGCCAAACATGCCGATGGCGTCCGGCCCTTTGGCTTTCAGGCTGGTTTTAAATTTCTCCTCCATGATGTCGAAGGCCTGCTCCCAGCTAACCGGGGCGAATTCACCTTCTTTATCGTAACGGCCGTCTTTCATGCGCAGCAGCGGCTGGGTCAGGCGGTCTTTTCCGTACATGATTTTCGGCAGAAAGTAGCCTTTAATGCAGTTCAGGCCGCGGTTAACCGGCGCATCAGGATCGCCCTGGCTTGCCACGATACGGCCATTCTGCGTCCCCACCAGCACGCCGCAGCCCGTCCCGCAGAAGCGGCACGGCGCTTTATCCCATTTGATAGCATCCTGTTTTCCGACAACCGCGCGAGCGGCGCCCGGCACGCTCAGGCCTGCCGCCGCCGCGGCTGCCGCGACGGCGTTCGCTTTCATAAAACTACGTCGACTGAGTTTCATGGTGTTTCCTCACCTTCCTCATCCTGCTGGTGATAAACCAGCGATACCGCCAGCACGTTTGCGATATTGCGTGCCGACTCAATTTGCGTGAGCAGCGCATCGCTACGCGCTGCCTCCATCACCACCACCAGCTTGCCGTGTTCGGCATCGCTTGCGGCGACCTCGCTACCGGCAAGCGCGCTCAGGGCGGCGCTAACGGCAGGAATATGTTGGGGATGCGCCTGTACGATCAGGCCACAGACGTGCCAGCTAGTTTGCATCAGCGTGCCTCATCGTCAGAGCGGATGCCGGACATCCGGAGATACAGCCGCCGCACGCGTTGCATGCGGCGCGGTTAAGTTGGGGCAGCGATATTCCCTGCGCCGAAGGGCGAAACGCGATGGCCTGCATTTCACAAACGTCCTGACAGCTGCGGCATTCCACCCCGCTCCAGGCCAGGCAGGCGTCGCTGATAAAAAGAGTGTGTTCCCATGGCGACGCTTCGCGCCGCTGGAAAAGCCGTTGCGGGCAAGCGTCTGCGCAGGCGGAGCAGAAAGTGCATTCGCCTTTGCTGAAGTCGATTTCAGGGTATCCGCCTCGCCCGCGCCGCAAAATACGGGTTTCGCAAACCGGCAGGCAGGCATCACAGCGAATACATTCAGTGAGGAAATGCTCCTCGTCCCCGCTCCAGGGAGGGCGAAAAGCCGTCGCGTTACCGCGCCAGCTACCGGTCAATAATCCACGTCGGGACAGCTCAGCCATTGGGCACATCCTTGCATCACAAACGCCGCCCCACGAGCGTGAGGCCAGCAAATACGTCATTGTTATTTCCGTAGTTTTCTACGGGTTTTTATTGAGGGTTACGTTATGTGACAAAGGGGTGGTAGAGGCATCCCCCTAAAGGGGTAAATGCCGTTGTGGGATCAAAGATGCATAGGATTTGGAGGAATTGGCGGCTTGCTGCGGGGAAGGTGAAGATCTCTCCTTCGTCGCGCTGCCCGGGCTTCACCTGGGTAAAATGTAACTCCAATGAGAAAATTCTGATCGCCGGGCGTTAATCGCCTCGTTCAGTTTTGCAAGCCGGGCCGAAATAACCACAACAAACGTTTGAGCAAGCGCGCCTTTCTGGTACGTTTCGCCCACCATGGATTTTAAGAGGTCATTCGTGCTGTGATGGCGCAACGCTCGGTCCGGGCAAGCCTTGCCCGCGCATTCCTTTATATCGTTTTGCTGTCGCTGCTCTCGACGGGCATCGCCATCCTGACGCTCGCCAGCAGTTTACGGGATGCAGAGGCGGTTAACGTGGCGGGTTCGCTGCGCATGCAAAGCTATCGTCTTGGCTACGATTTACAGGGCGATCGCGCGCACCTGAACGAACATCTTGCGCAATACAATCAGTCGTTGCGCTCTGAAGCCCTGCTCAACCCGGGCCGTTTTTGGGTGCCGGAAGAAGTGCGTGAGCGATACGACGCCATTAACAACGCCTGGCGCGATATGGAACATCACGTTCGTCAGGGCGATACCGGCTGGTATCATGCCCATATCGCAAGCTACGTGGCGCAAATCGATCTGTTTGTGCTGGCGCTCCAGCATTATGCCGAGCGAAAGATGATGCAGGTCGTCGCCACGTCGGTGGTGGGATTCATCGCTATTTTCACGCTGGTCTTTTTTACGCTTCGCCGCTTCCGCCACCAGGTTGTCGCCCCGCTCAAAAAGCTGATGCTCGCCAGCAAATCTGTCGAGCGTGGCGAGTTCGATCATCCTCCTCTTGATACCAGCCTGCCCAATGAAATTGGCCTGCTTGCCCACACCTTCACGCGCATGGCGGACGAACTGCAACGGCTTTACCGCTCCCTTGAAGATAAGGTGCAGCAAAAAACGCTAAGCCTGCAGGAAGCAAATCGCACGCTTGAAGTCCTCTACTCCTGCTCGCAGGCGCTGAACGTCAGCACGATCGACAGGCATTGTTTTACGCAGATCCTTCAGCTTGTTCGCCAGCAGGAAAAGGTGGATTACCTTGAGATGCTGGTGGGGGAAAACTGGCTGTTGAGCGAAGGCACGCCGCAGGAGTCCGTTCCCTGGCAGTCGGTGGCCATCGCGCAGCAGGACGGTGAGCCAGGCCTGCTGCGCTGGCAGGCTTCTGCCGGCTCGCCGCCCATGCCGCTGATGCAAAGCGTGGCGACCATGCTGGGACGCGGCCTCTATTTCAACCAGGCGCAAAAACATTATCAGCAGCTGCTGCTGATGCAGGAACGAGCGACCATCGCCCGCGAGCTGCACGATTCCCTGGCGCAGGTGCTTTCTTATTTGCGCATACAGCTCACGCTGCTTAAGCGCGCGGTGCCTGAAGAAAATGCGCGCGCGCAAAGAATAATCGGCGATTTTTCCCAGGCGCTAAACGACGCCTACCGGCAGCTGCGGGAGCTGTTGACAACGTTCCGTCTGACGCTGCAACAGGCCGATCTGCCCGCGGCCCTGCAGGAGATGATCGCCCCGCTTCGCCAACAAACGAATGCAACGATTCGCCTCGACTGTAGAATGCCCACTCACGAGCTGGACGCGCAGCAGCAGGTGCATCTGCTGCAAATTATTCGTGAAGCTGTGCTAAACGCTATCAAACATGCAGAAGCGCAAGAGATAGCAATAACCTGCACCACTTCCCCTACCGGCGAACACGCGGCGGCTATTGTTGATGACGGCAAGGGAATTGCGAGCCTGAGCGAGCCGGAAGGCCATTATGGCCTGAATATCATGCACGAGCGGGCCGCCCAGCTGGGCGGACAGCTAACCATTTCCCGCCCCGCGCAGGGTGGAACGCTGATTATGATAACTTTTCGTTCGTCGGCGTCAGATAACAACGATAATGATGAAAATAGCAGGAGCAGCGATGAGTGAGCGAATTGTCTTTGAAGTGTTGATTGTCGACGATCATCCGTTGATGCGGCGGGGCATTCGCCAGCTGCTGGAGATGGACGACGGTTTCGTCGTGGCCGGTGAAGCAAGCAGCGGCACCGAAGCCATCGGTCTGGCGAATCGACTTGATCCCGATCTCATCCTGCTCGATTTGAATATGAAAGGGCTGAGCGGGCTGGATACGCTCAACGCCCTGCGTCGGGAAGGCGTCAGCGCCCGTATTATCGTCCTGACCGTGTCAGATTCGCGCAGCGATGTCTTCACGCTGATTGATGCCGGCGCCGATGGCTACTTACTCAAAGATAGCGAGCCGGAAACGTTACTGGATGATATTCGCCGTGGAGCAGAAGGCGGGAGAGCTTTCAGCGCGCAGGTCGCCGAGTATTTGCGCACCCGGGGAACGCACAAACGCAGCGGCGCGCCGTTCGCCACGCTGACCGAACGCGAGCTGGACGTTTTGCAGGAAGTGGCAAGAGGCCTGTCTAACAAGCAAATCGCAGCCGGCCTGCATATTTCAGAAGAGACGGTGAAGGTCCACGTCCGCAATTTATTACGTAAACTCCAGGTTCGTTCACGCGTGGCGGCGACGGTGCTATTTCTTGAAAGCCGCGGAGATTAACCCCTTGAATTTGACAGCCGGTATCAATAGCGCGCTAAGATAATTTACATTATCTTCTCAATTTCTCCACGTTTGGACCTGAGGTTAAGGCTACAGTGACCGCAGCCCCCATAACTACAATCTGCAGCGCTTACGAGGTTCCATCCAGATGGCGAATTTTTTTATCAGCCGCCCCATTTTCGCCTGGGTGCTGGCCATTATTTTGTGCCTCACCGGCGCGCTGGCTATTTTTTCGCTCCCCGTTGAGCAATATCCCGACCTCGCCCCGCCAAAGGTACGCATCAGCACTAACTATCCGGGGGCTTCAGCCCAAACGCTGGAAAATACCGTCACCCAGGTCATCGAGCAGAATATGACCGGCATCGACAATCTGATGTATATGTCGTCGCAAAGCAGCAGCACCGGCCAGGCCACGATCATGCTGAACTTTAAAGCCGGGACCGATCCGAATGAAGCCGTGCAGCAGGTGCAAAATCAGCTGCAGTCCGCGCTGCGTAAATTGCCGCAGGCCGTGCAGACTCAGGGCGTCACGGTAAGAAAAACCGGAGACACCAATATCCTGATGGTGGCCTTCGTTTCCACCGATGGCAGCATGGATAAACAGGATATCGCCGACTATGTGGCGAGTAATATTCAGGATCCGCTCAGCCGTATTAACGGCGTCGGGGACGTGGATGCTTACGGCTCGCAGTATTCCATGCGTATCTGGCTTAACCCAACCAAACTCACCGGCCTGCAGCTAACCACGCAGGACGTGGTCGATGCGATTAACGCGCAGAACGCGCAGGTAGCCGTTGGGCAACTCGGAGGAACGCCGTCGGTTGACCGGCAGGCTCTAAACGCGACCATCAACTCCCAGTCTTTACTGCAGACGCCACAGCAATTTAAGGACATTACGCTGCGTGTTAATCAGGACGGTTCGCTGGTGACGCTGGGCGATGTGGCGGAAGTGGAGCTGGGGGCTGAAAAATATGATTTCCTGAGCCGCTATAACGGCCAGGCGGCCTCGGGCCTCGGCATCAAGCTCGCTTCGGGGGCGAATGAGATGGAGACGGATAAGCTCGCCCGCGCCAAAATTGAAGAGCTGTCTCAGTTCTTCCCGCACGGGCTGGAAGCGAAAATCGCTTATGAAACTACGCCGTTCGTCAAGGCCTCTATCAAAGACGTGGTAAAAACGCTGCTGGAAGCCATTCTGCTGGTATTCCTCGTCATGTACCTGTTTTTGCAGAATTTCCGCGCAACGCTCATTCCCACCATCGCCGTGCCCGTGGTGCTGATGGGGACTTTTTCGGTGCTCTACGCCTTCGGCTACAGCGTTAATACGCTCACCATGTTCGCCATGGTGCTGGCGATCGGCCTGCTGGTGGATGACGCCATCGTCGTGGTGGAGAACGTCGAGCGCATCATGAGCGAAGAAGGTCTGTCGCCCAGGGAGGCAACCCGCAAGTCGATGGGCCAGATACAGGGCGCGCTGGTGGGGATTGCGCTGGTGCTTTCCGCCGTGTTCGTGCCGATGGCTTTCTTCGGCGGCACCACGGGCGCTATTTATCGCCAGTTTTCGATCACCATAGTTTCGGCCATGGTGCTTTCGGTGCTGGTGGCGATGATCCTTACTCCTGCGCTTTGCGCCACGTTGCTTAAACCCTTACATAAAGGTGAACATCACGGTCAGAAAGGCTTTTTCGGCTGGTTTAACCGCATGTTCAACCGTAATGCCGCGCGCTATGAAAGCAGCGTAGGTAAAATTCTGGCGCGCAGCGCACGCTGGATACTGATTTACGCGCTGCTGCTGGGCGGAATGGTATTCCTGTTCCTTCGGCTGCCCACCTCATTCCTGCCGCTAGAAGACCGTGGAGTGTTCACCACATCCGTTCAGCTCCCGAGCGGCTCAACGCAGCAGCAGACGCTGAAGGTCGTTGCGGATATCGAACAGTATTACCTGACGAAAGAAAAAGATAACGTGCTGTCGGTCTTCTCCACCGTGGGCGCAGGTCCCGGGGGGAACGGGCAAAACGTGGCGCGAATGTTTGTGCGCCTGAAGGACTGGGAAGCGCGCGATCCGGACACGGGCAGCTCTTTCGCCATTATCGAGCGGGCCACTAAGGCCTTCCGTAACATCAAAGAAGCACGCGTTATCGCCAGCAGCCCACCGGCCATCAGCGGCCTGGGTAACGCAGCCGGGTTTGATATGGAGCTGCAGGATCACGGCGGCGCCGGGCACGATGCGCTGATGAACGCGCGCGACCAGCTGCTCAACCTGGCCGACAATGAACCGGGGCTGACCCGCGTTCGTCATAATGGTCTGGACGATAGCCCGCAGATGCAGATAGATATCGATCAGCGAAAAGCGCAGGCGCTGGGCGTGTCTATTGACGATATCAACGACACCCTGCAAACGGCCTGGGGCTCCAGCTATGTGAATGACTTTATGGATCGCGGCCGCGTGAAAAAGGTCTATGTGCAGGCCGCCGCGAAGTATCGCATGCTGCCGGAAGATGTTAACCAGTGGTACGTGCGTAACAAAGACGGCGGCATGGTGCCGTTCTCCGCCTTCTCTTCCTCGCGGTGGACTACGGGCTCGCCTCGTCTGGAACGCTACAACGGCTATTCTGCCGTAGAGATCGTAGGCGAGGCCGCGCCTGGCGTGAGTACCGGCGCGGCAATGCAGATTATGGAAGGCCTGATGCATAAACTGCCGAATGGGTTTGGGCTTGAATGGACGGGCATGTCTTATCAGGAGCGGCTTTCGGGCGCGCAGGCGCCAGCCTTATATGCGGTATCGCTGCTGGTGGTCTTCTTATGTCTTGCCGCCCTCTATGAAAGCTGGTCGGTGCCGTTTTCCGTTATGCTCGTCGTACCGCTTGGCGTAATCGGCGCCCTGTTCGCCACCTGGATGCGGGGGCTTGAGAATGACGTCTACTTCCAGGTTGGGCTACTTACCGTTATTGGCCTGTCGGCGAAGAATGCGATATTGATCGTGGAGTTCGCCAACGATCTGAATGCCCAGGGACGGGAGCTGGTCGCAGCCACTCTCGACGCCTGCCGCCAGCGTTTACGCCCGATTCTGATGACCTCGCTGGCCTTTATCTTCGGCGTGCTGCCAATGGCAACCAGCAGCGGCGCAGGCTCCGGCAGCCAGCATGCGGTAGGCACGGGCGTGATGGGCGGCATGATCTCAGCGACGGTGCTGGCAATCTTCTTTGTGCCGCTGTTCTTTGTGCTGGTGCGTCGCCGCTTCCCGCTTAAAGAGCCGCAGGCAGGCTGAGCGATCAAAAGCGCACAAAAAAGGCGGCCTTTTGGGTCGCCTTTTTCAGCTGTGCTCAGGATAATATTCAAATAAGCACATTGCGCTCTTGCAGTTTTCTGGTCAGATCATTTACGAAGCATATCTTCAATGAAATCTTTCCAGTTCCCCAGTTCATGCTCAATCATAACAGCCTCTCTTATAATTGCTTTAATTATACGCAATGCAACCCGTGGCGTGAAGCTATACTCGCCTGCTCCTTTCCCGGCCATTCCTCCCTATATATTGCTATTGCGTCAGGTTTAATTTTAACCCGTGCTTTGTTTATTAATGTGACGGAGCACCTGAAACAAAATGTTTCTCCAATTTTCAGAAGTTTCGCGGATTTGGCAGCGCGGGCGCGCCCGCAGCTATTCTGGCGGTTTTTACAGGAGGGAACGGATGAAATAACGGCATTGAAACTATTATTAAAGACATTTATATATTCAGTTTAAGATAAGGAAAAATTCTGTCAGCGCGAAGAACCTTAATTTACATATGCAGCGAGCCTGCATAGCTGATGAATTTTTATTCGATTCAGCTCATCTTAGCTATATTCAGTGACGATAAGCGTAGCATTCAGATTATATTTTTCCGTCGTACTTTATTACCATTTAGCATCATTCTAATTATCTGATTAAAAGATCAGGAAATCGACAAAAGGACTGAAAGCGCATGATTACCCTTTACGGCATTAAAAACTGCGACACCATCAAAAAGGCGCGCCGCTGGCTGGAAGCTCACGGCGTCGAATATCAGTTTCATGACTACCGTGCGGATGGCCTGCAGGCCGATTTGCTTAACGGCTTTATCGCAGAGCTGGGATGGGAAGCGCTGCTGAACACGCGCGGCACCACCTGGCGTAAGCTGGATGAGGCGCGTCGCGAATCCATAACAGACGCGCAGTCGGCGGCCGCTTTAATGTCCGAAATGCCCGCAATCATCAAACGCCCATTGCTCTGCGCGCCCGGGCAGCCTATGCTGCTGGGTTTCAATGAATCGAACTATCAGCAGTTTATCAACGAGGTATAGTCTTATGTCCTGCCCGGTTATTGAGCTGACGCAACAGCTTATCCGCCGCCCTTCCCTGAGCCCCGACGATGCAGGCTGTCAGGCGCTGCTCATTGAGCGGCTACGCGCTATCGGTTTTACCGTTGAGCACATGGACTTTGGCGACACGCAAAACTTCTGGGCGTGGAGAGGACAGGGCGAAACGCTGGCGTTTGCTGGTCATACCGATGTCGTGCCCTCCGGCGATGCGGACCGCTGGATAAACCCGCCCTTCGAGCCGACCATTCGCGACGGCATGCTGTTTGGCCGCGGCGCTGCTGATATGAAAGGGTCGCTTGCGGCGATGGTCGTGGCAGCAGAGCGTTTTGTGGCTCAGCATCCAAACCATAAAGGCCGGCTGGCGTTTCTCATCACTTCCGATGAGGAAGCCAGCGCCAAAAATGGCACCGTTAAGGTGGTGGAAGCGCTGATGGAGCGCCGCGAGCGTCTCGATTATTGCCTGGTGGGCGAGCCTTCCAGCACCGAGGTTGTAGGTGACGTGGTGAAAAACGGTCGTCGCGGGTCGCTGACCTGCAACCTGACGATTCATGGCGTGCAGGGGCACGTTGCCTATCCGCATCTGGCGGATAACCCGGTTCACCGTGCGGCGCCGATGCTAAGCGAGCTGGTGGCTATTGAGTGGGACCAGGGTAACGAGTTTTTCCCGGCGACCAGCATGCAGATCGCCAACGTCCAGGCCGGCACCGGCAGCAACAACGTCATCCCGGGCGAGATGTTTGTGCAGTTTAACTTCCGCTTCAGCACCGAGCTGACCGATGCGGAGATCAAGCAGCGGGTGACAGCCCTGCTTGAGAAGCACCAGCTGCGCTACACGCTGGACTGGTGGCTTTCCGGCCAGCCGTTCCTTACCTCACGCGGCAGGCTTGTCGATGCGGTAGTGAACGCCGTTGAGCACTATAATGAAATCAGGCCGCAGCTATTAACCACCGGCGGCACGTCCGATGGACGCTTTATCGCACGTATGGGCGCACAGGTGGTGGAGCTTGGGCCGGTGAATGCGACCATTCATAAAATTAATGAATGCGTCAACGCCGCCGACCTGCAGCTCCTCGCCCGTATGTATCAACGTATTATGGAACAGCTTGTCGCCTGACGGGCTCCATTTAATTTAACCTCGCCACAGTATCTGGCGTTGCGGCAAGCCAGCCCGGACCTGGCCCGATGAGCCTGTTAGTAAGCGATTCGGGTAAGTAAGCGCAGCTAACGCCGCAACGATGTCAGGGAAAAAGGCGAAAGAGGGGTATTAGCATGGAATGGCTATCGCATTACTGGTGGGTCATCGTACTGGTGCTGTTGCTGGGAATTTTCCTTAATGTTATTAAGGATCTGAAACGTATCGACCCGAAAAAATACATGGCCAACAAACCCGATCTGCCCCCGCATCGTGATTTTAACGACAAGTGGGATGACGAGGACGACTGGCCGAAGAAAAAGCCTTAGTTCAGCTAATCACGTCGGGTGGCGCGGCGCTTACCCGACCTACATAAATTCAACGATATCGTCGTCATTCGGTTTGCCTGCGCTTAACGCCTCGTCAAAATAGTGCTTCGGCACCGTATAACGCAGGTGGTTGAGCGCAATCTGAATGCTGCGCTCATCGATGGCATGGCCCAAATCATCTATCACGTCCAGCGTGAAATCCCCACCGGCGCGCTCAAGCGCCTCCGATGCCTCAAAGGCGTGCTGCACATTAATCACATTGTCTTTAGCGCCGTGAATCAGATGGAAGGTTGTGGCCGTTGGCGCCTGGCGTGGAAGCGCCGCATAACGCCCGTTAAAGGTCACCACGCGAGCAGCAAGTTCCGGCACGGCTTTAATGCTTTCAAGGGCCATCGTCGCCCCCTGCGAGAAGCCAATCAGCGCCGTGGCGCTTCCGGGAACGCCACTCTGTTGCTGCCAGTAGCGCGCCACGTCAATAAACGTCGCCATAACGGCGTCAATACGAGCCTGACGGTTCTCCTCCGTCACGCCGGCCTCTGAAAACCATTCAAAACCCTGATGCGGGCCGCTCGGGCTCGGGCCGCCAATGCTCACGACTAAAGCGTCAGGAAACCGGGGCGCAAACCAGCTACCGATTTCACCCATAGCGACGGGGTTATCGCCCGCGCCATGAAACAGCAGCAGTAACTGTTTTGCCGGTGCGGAGGGACGCTGAACAACAAAGTGCTCATGTTTCATGGTATCTCCTTAAGTTTCTGCCGCTGACGATTGCATTTGCAAAAGAGAATTTTTGAGCGCAACGCTCCGTGGTGTATCAAGTTTTTCCAGCGCCTGCTGCGCCTCTTGCCGCATCGCCGCCAGCAACGCTTTGCGCCCGGAAAGACGAAGCTCCTGAGACAGCGCCTGCGCCTTAAGCCTGCGCTGAACCCCGCCACGTAAAGCCTTTAACGGCAGATCGCAGGCCGTCAGCAGGCGGCTGAGCGAGCCCAGGCAGGCTTCCAGCGGGCGGTGCGCAAAGGCAAAACCGGCCAGCTCAAGCCAGTCATCACTATTTAGCGTAGTCGCTGGATGAGATGCGATGGGTAAAGGCCTGGCTATCCACGGCTGCAGGCAAGCGATATCTCGCTGCAGGCGAAGATGCTCGTGCCGGGTGAGCGCAGCGCCTGCATCGCTCAGCGGTAACAGCGCCATCGCCGTATAGCAGCCGCTGCTGGCTTCACGATGGCTCCCGACGCGAACCAGCACGAACCCGCAGCTTTCCCAGAATCGCCACAGCTCGTCGGTAAAGCCAAAGCTTACCGATAAATAGTCCACGTTCGGCTGCGCCCCCGCTTTCGCCATCGCCATCATCTGCTGCCCCAACCGCTGCCGCTGCCGTAACGGATGCACGGCAATGCGGCTTACGCGCAGCCCCTTTAAGGTCGCGGCCAGCGGGCTGCCGCCGTGGGCAGAAAGAGATTGCGCCACAAGATTTCCACGCGGCCGACGCAAGCCAGCCCACACCGCCCGGCTGAGATTTTCATCCAGCCCGCCCTCTTCCACCAGCCAGACTGCGCCAACGGTTTCACCGCCACAGCGGGCGGCAATGACATGTTGCCCACGGGCGTCAAGCATGCGCCGCCAGTCCAGCGGCGAGGTGCGATAGTGCGCTCCCGAGAGCAAGCGATACATCTGCTGAAGCTGGCCGACTTCGTCTTGTGCGACCGAATTCAGCGTGGCCTCCCCCCGGGCAACGTGAGTGAAATCTGCTTCCTCAAACAGCAAAATGCTGTCGATTAACGACTCCAGAGGATCGTGCTGCGCCCAGCGAATGGGGGCTGAAAGAGCGTAACGAGTGAGCGAATCAACGCCCGCGCAAAACTTCAGTAAGAATCCCCGCCCGGTGCCTTCGTATCCCTGAACCGTAGTGGTAAGCAGCGTGCGCGGGAAACGGGCAATCAGCTGGCGTAACTGCGGCGCCGGCAACGCAGCGGCTTCATCAATAATTAACCACGGCGCCTCCTGCCCTTGCGGCTGAGCCAGAAGCGCGTCCGGGGCGATGAAATTGAAGTTTTCCCCCGCGTGTAGCGCCAGCACATCTGTGGCTACCCGCGTCGGTGCCGTCACCAGCGCTTTGCCTGAGAGGCTTTTCAGCAGCATACCTGCAAGCGCAGATTTTCCCCTGCCGCGTGGCGCAGTTACCACCGCCACGCCTGGCGGCATGGCTTGCAGCGCGGAAAGAATTTCGGCCTGCTCCCGTTCAGGCGCGCCGTTTGCGGGATGCCAGGGCGCACGGGCGCGAAACTCGGGTAAGCGAAACGGCTGATGCTGCTGCCAGAGATAAGTTTCGCTATCGGCAAGCACGCAGCGCTGGAGGTGGGAGATAAAGTTCGGCGTGGCAACGGGCTGCGGGCTGTCGCTCCAGCGGCAGGAATCCGTATCGGGAAGTTGCGGCCAGCAAAGCCAGTCGGGCGCCAGCATAACCAGCCAGCTCCCGGCCTTTAGCGTTCCGGCAAGGACCGCGAGCGCTTCCGCATCCAGCCCGCTGCGGGCGTCAAAGACCGCATGGAGAAACTCCCGGCCAAGCAGCCTGCGCATGGCCGAAGGCGCGCAGTTCAACGGAAGCTCAGGCGCCGCGCCAACCCATAGCCAGTCGCCGGCAAGCTGGCCGGTCAGCGAGCTTATCTGCTGGCTGCTCCAGGCGGCTTCGCCTGCAAGGATAAGCAGACGCCGGATACCGGCGCTGGCCATGTCGGCCGTGACGAGTCGAAGCTGTTCCATGCCTGCAATCCTTATTGCCGTTTATAGCCGGGCGCTCTTAGCGGACATTATTCCCGAAGGTATCACACTGTGCAGGATCGCCGCTGTCAAAGCCGCGTTTAAACCAGGTGTAACGCTGTTCAGAGGTGCCGTGAGTAAAGCTGTCCGGCACAACGCGTCCCTGTCCTTTCTGCTGCAGACGATCGTCACCAATCGCCTCAGCGGCATTCAGCGCTTCCTGCAAATCACCGACATCCAGCACCTCCTGCTTTTGCATGCTGTTGCCCCAGACGCCGGCAAAGCAGTCGGCCTGCAGCTCCATCTTCACCGACAGCTTGTTGCCTTCCACCTGGGAGGCGCCCTGCTGAAGCTGACGGACTTTAGGCTCGATGCCTAATAGTTTCTGGACGTGGTGACCGACTTCATGAGCGATGACGTAGCCCTGGGCAAAATCGCCGTCGGCGCCCAGTTTGCTTTTCATCTCGTCATAGAAAGAGAGGTCGATATAGACGGTGCTGTCCGTCGGACAGTAGAACGGCCCCATCACCGACTGGCCCGTGCCGCAGCCAGTACGCGTGGCGCCGCGGTACATCACCAGTTTCGGCTGCTGATAGGTGCGGCCCATTTTCTGGAAGATCTGGCCCCAGGTATCTTCCGTGGTAGCCAGAATAACCGAGGTGAACTTTGCCGCTTCGTCATCGTTCGGGCTGATGGAACGCTGTGTAGTTTGCTGCGTGACCGGCTGACCGCCGCCAAGAAGCGCGGAGAGATCCACCCCGTAGTATCCCGCGACGACCACGACGATTAGCAGGACAATCCCACCTTTACCACGAGGTATACGAAATCCACCGCCGCCGCCAAAATTCGGTCCGGAGGAACTGTTACGCCTGTCTTCTACGTTGTCGCTTTCGCGACGACCTTGCCAACGCATGGCTTACTCCATTATTCACAGCCTGTAATAAGTAGATCGTAGGTGGTTAATCCCTGGATTACCATAAGAAACAGGATGTGAAAAAGCCGAATGTGCAAAACACATCCGGCCTCAGAAAATAGCGCGTGCGAAACTAGTCTAACTTAACGCCAAGACGGTGGGCCACTTCTTCGTAGGCTTCAATCAGGCCGCCCAGGCTCTGGCGGAAACGGTCTTTGTCCATTTTGTCGAGGGTTTCTTTATCCCACAGGCGGCTGCCGTCCGGAGAAAACTCATCGCCCAGCACCACTTCGCCTTTGAACAAGCCAAACTCCAGCTTGAAATCCACCAGGATAAGGCCGGCGTCATCAAATAATTTGCTCAGCACATCGTTAGCTTTGTAGCTCAACTCACGCATGCGGGCGAGATGCGCTTTGCTTACCCAGCCAAAGGTTTCGCAGTAAGACTCGTTGACCATCGGGTCATGCATCGCATCGTTCTTCAGGAACAGGTCAAACAGCGGCGGATTAAGCTCAATACCCTCTTCAATGCCCAGACGCTTCACCAGCGATCCGGCGGCGCGGTTGCGGATAACGCACTCAACCGGCACCATATCGAGCTTTTTCACCAGCACTTCATTATCGGAAAGTAGCCGCTCCATTTGCGTAGGAATGCCCGCCTCTTCCAGCCTGGCCATAATGAAATGGTTAAACTTGTTGTTTACCATTCCCTTACGGTCGAACTGCTCAATGCGCGCGCCGTCTCCTGCTGACGTATCATTGCGGAATTCGAGCACCAACAGATCCGGGTTTTCGGTGCTGTATACGGTCTTCGCTTTGCCACGATACAACTCAGCTTGCTTTTGCATCTTTCTTACTCCAGGTGTGATTTAACTAAAAATTCCGCTATCTGTTGCTACGCACACGTTTGCGTCACCGACCAGAAAAAAGGCCGGATCGCTCCGGCCCTTAAATTTACCTGCTGAATGCCGCCTGGAATACGGCGACCAGCGCGTCGTTCTGCGACTGCGTCAGGGTGTGCCCTTTCGGATCGATAAACTGCAGGCTGCTGCGGTTATCGAGGTCGCCCACCTGTAGCTTATAGTCGCCGCTGGCAAGTTCCGGATCTTTCGCCCCTAGCTCCTGCCAGTCGCTGTCGGACAACGGCTTGTAGGTGACGGCCATGCTGCCGGTAGAGCGGGTGGAATCGGTCACTTTCATGCCGGCTTTTTCAAGCGTTGCCGGCAAGCGGCTCCAGACCACGTTGAACGGACCGCGCACCACCAGCATCGGCAAGCCGGTATCATCCGCTGCGCTCTGGACATCAAGCTGGGCGGAAGAGCGGTTATCCTTCGCGTTTTGCAGATCGGTCTGTGCTTTATCGAGGCCTGCGCTGATAACGTTAAGCATTTGCGCGCTGTAGCGCTGCATTGAGGCGGCATCCGATACCGGCCTGCCGGCCTGCTCCAGGCCCAGCAGCTTCACGACCACCGCCTGCTGATAGCCCTGCGGCTTCACGGCGATTTGATAGCGGCCGCGATACTGCTCGTCTTCATCGGCACGGTTCCACTGTACCCAATCGGTTGTTAGCGTCTGGCTTGCGTCATCACGCTTATCGATGGTGTAGTTGTTAGCCTGAATAACGCTGACCACCTGCGGCCATAGCGTAGCGCCACGAGCGCTTTCTACCATTAACGAAGCGGTATCGCCGGTAAACTGGGTACGCGCCCCGCTAACCAGCGCCAGCGGTTGAGCTGGCGGACGGATATCAAGCTGTTTGCCTACTGCGCCGCCGCCTTTGGTAACCGGAATATTATATTGACCGTTTTCCACCGGCAGGATCATGCCTGCCGGAGCGTGGATATCCGCCAGCGGCGCTGCATCCAGATAGGATTCATCGCCGCTAACCTGGCGCTTATAACGCTGGTCGCTGCTGCATGCCGCCAGCAGCATCGCGAGCGTCACCACTGCAACCTTCGCCACCATCGACTTCTGTACTGAGTAAGCCATCAAATCTCCCTAAACTTTACAGCAAACCCGCATGCTTAAGCGCGCTGATAATCACCGGACGACTTTCGTCAGTCAGCGGCGTCATTGGCAGGCGTAAGGTATCGGTCGCCACAAGTCCCAATTCTCTACAGGCCCATTTCACCGGGATAGGATTGGGTTCAACAAATAATTTGTTATGCAACGGCATCAGGCGCTGATTAATCTCACGCGCCTGAGCGAATTGCCCGTTGGCCGCCAGTTTACACATTTCCGCCATTTCACGCGCGGCTACGTTTGCCGTCACGGAAATCACGCCGTGGCCGCCGAGCTGCATGAAGTCCAGCGAGCTGGCATCGTCACCGCTCACCAGGATGAAGTCGTCTGCAACCAGCTCTTTGATCTGATTAACACGAGTTAAGTTCCCGGTCGCCTCTTTGATACCGATAATATTTTTTACTCTCGACAGGCGGGCAACGGTTTCCGGCAGCATATCGCACCCGGTACGGGACGGTACATTGTACAGCATCTGCGGCAGATCGGTGCTTTGGGCGATAGCTTTGAAATGCTGGAACAACCCTTCCTGCGTCGGACGGTTGTAATAAGGCGTGACGGTCAGGCAACCAACGATACCGCTGTTATCAAAGCGTTTCGTCAGGGAGATAGCCTCGGAAGTGGCGTTCGCACCGGTACCTGCGATCACCGGAATGCGCCCGTCCGCCAGCTCAAGCGTTAACATGACCACATCGCCGTGCTCGTCATGGCTTAAGGTAGCAGACTCCCCGGTCGTGCCTACAGAGACAATCGCCGATGTTCCGCTGGCGACGTGGTAATCAATCAGTTTTTTCAGGCTTGACCGGCAGACATTACCTTTCTCATCCATCGGCGTTACAAGCGCGACAATACTTCCCGTGAACATTGGCCATCCTCTGTGCAAACAAGTGCCTCAATGGTACGTTTGGTGCAGGATCAAAAGCAAGCCGCCAGGTGACTCTACACGGTTGTATGCAGGATTTTTTTATGCTTTCCTTATGATATCCCACCGATTCACAGGAAGAATGCGTTTGACTCCTTCACCACACCATTATCTGGTTATCACAGCCCTCGGGGCGGACAGACCTGGCATTGTTAATACCATCACCCGCCATGTCAGCAGCTGCGGCTGTAATATCGAAGACAGTCGTCTCGCCATGCTCGGTGAAGAGTTTACGTTTATTATGCTGCTGTCCGGCAGCTGGAACGCGATAACCCTGATTGAATCAACGCTGCCGCTGAAAGGCGCCGAGCTGGATCTGCTGATCGTCATGAAGCGCACCGCCGCGCAGGATCGTCCGGCCATGCCCGCCACGGTCTGGGTGCAGGTGGAAGTCACCGATTCGCCGCATCTGATCGAGCGCTTTACCGATCTGTTTGATACGCACCATATGAACATTGCCGAGCTGGCTTCCCGCACGCAGCCCGCCCAGGATAATATGCCGCCGCAGTTGTATATTCAGATAACCGCCCACAGCCCGGCCTCTGAAGATGCGGCAATTATTGAACAGGCCTTTAAAGCCCTATGTACAGAACTGCATGCGCAAGGCACTATTAGCGTGGTGAACCCACAGCAAGATGATTAAAGACGGAGAGTAGTGATGAGCCCACTGAAAGCCGGTGACAGCGCACCGAAATTTAGCCTGCCCGATCAAGACGGCGAGCAAGTAAATTTGACCGACTTCCAGGGACAGCGCGTTCTGGTTTACTTTTATCCCAAAGCGATGACGCCCGGCTGTACCGTTCAGGCATGCGGCCTGCGCGACAACATGGACGAGTTGAAAAAAGCTGGCGTGGAAGTGCTGGGTATCAGCACCGACAAGCCAGAGAAGCTCTCGCGTTTTGCCGAGAAAGAGTTGCTTAACTTCACCCTGCTGTCCGATGAGGATCATCAGGTCTGCGAGCAGTTCGGGGTGTGGGGCGAGAAATCCTTTATGGGCAAAACCTACGACGGCATTCACCGCATCAGCTTCCTGTTAGACGGCGAAGGCAAAGTCGAGAAAGTGTTTGATGACTTCAAAACCAGCAACCATCACGACATCGTGATGAACTGGCTGAAAGAGAACGCTTAATTCCGGCAAATATTAAAAAGCCGACGCGAAGTCGGCTTTTTTTAAGGCCGTTCGTCGTCGATGACCAGTCCGTCAGGCCAGGCGTGCACGACGGCTTTAATCAGCGTGGCGAGCGGAATGGCGAAGAAGACGCCCCAGAATCCCCACAGCCCGCCGAAGATCACCACCGAGAGAATAATGACCAGCGGGTGTAAATTAACCGCCTCGGAAAACAGCACCGGCACCAGCAGATTGCCGTCAAGCGCCTGAATAATCAGATACACCGCAAACAACGTCCAGAACTCCGTGCCCAGGCCAAACTGGAACAGCGCAACGCAGACGACCGGGATGGTCACCACGAAAGCGCCGATATAAGGAATGAGCACCGAGAAGCCAACCAGCACCGCCAGCAGCAGCGAATAATTCAGCCCAAAAACGATAAAGCCAATATAGGTTGCGATGCCCACCACTATCATCTCCAGCACTTTTCCGCGGATGTAGTTGGTTATCTGCTGATTCATCTCAAGCCATACCTGCCCCGCCAGGCCGCGATTACGCGGCAGCACTCGCCGCACGGCGTTGAGCATCTGATCTTTATCTTTGACGAGGAAAAAGACCATCAGCGGCACCAGCACCAGATAAATAGCCAGCGTCAGAAGCCCCACTAAGGAAGCCAGGGAGTATTTCACGACCTGATCGCCCATGCCAGACAGGCGGCCACGCATATTTTCCGCCATCGCATCGATAATGCCCGCGTCCACCAGCGCCGGATAACGTTTTGGCAGCGCAGCGGCGAAATCAGAGAGTTTATTCAGCATGCCCGGCGTATCGCGAATCAGATAGATGCCCTGCTGCCACGCAACCGGCGCGACCACCAGCACCATAACCATCAATATGCCGACAAACAGCACCAGGACAATGGTTGCCGCCCAGCTGCGGGAACAGCCTATACGTTCAAGACGCGCCGTTGGCCATTCCAGCAGATAGGCCAGCACCATGGCGACCAGCAGCGGAGCCAGAAGCCCGTGGAAGAAAAAAAGGATGAGAAACCCGGCCACCAGAATCACCAGCAAGGCGATGGCTTCCGGGTCGCTAAACCGTCGACGGTACCACTGCAACAACATCTCGAGCATATATCCCTTCCCTGACAGCTTTAGGCGAACCGGGATTGTATCTAAATGTCATGCTAAAGACTTCGCTTTTTACGCCCGGAAAGCTCCTGGTTGAGGTACGCTGTCGGTTTCGGTGTTAAGCTTTTCTTCGTTTGTTATGCGCACGGCAAAACGCCGCGAAAGTACGAACAAATTAGCCCGTAACGTGTCGAATTCAGACCTCGATTAAACAGGATAGCGGTTATGTTCAGGCAGTTGAAAAAAACGCTGGTTGCAACGCTGATGACAACCTTACTCGTAGCTCAAACGACGCCAGCCTTCGCGGACGTGGCCGATCAGCTGCCTGATATGGGGACATCGGCCGGGAGTACGCTGTCAATTGGCCAGGAAATGCAGATGGGCGACTTTTATGTTCGCCAGCTTCGCGGCAGCGCTCCCCTGATTAACGATCCCCTGTTAGTTCAGTACATTAATGGTCTGGGCACGCGCCTGGTTAGCCATGCTAATTCGGTCAAGACGCCGTTCCATTTCTTTCTCATCAATAATGATGAAATAAACGCCTTTGCTTTCTTCGGCGGCAACGTCGTGCTGCACTCCGCCCTGTTCCGCTATGCCGATAACGAAAGCCAGCTCGCCTCGGTTATGGCGCACGAAATCTCGCACGTCACCCAGCGCCACCTCGCGCGGGCGATGGAAGACCAGAAAAAGAACGCGCCCCTGACATGGGTTGGCGCGCTGGGCTCTATCCTGCTGGCGATGGCGAGCCCGCAGGCGGGAATGGCAGCCCTGACGGGCACGCTGGCGGGGACGCAGCAAGGGATGATCAGCTTTACGCAACAGAACGAACAGGAGGCCGATCGCATCGGCATTCAGGTGCTCCAGCGTTCCGGTTTCGATCCTCAAGCGATGCCAACCTTCTTAGAAAAGCTGCTCGACCAGGCACGCTATTCCACCCGCCCGCCTGAAATCCTGCTGACGCACCCGCTGCCGGAAAGCCGTCTGGCAGATGCCCGTAACCGTGCCAACCAGATGCGGCCAATTGTGGTGCAGTCCTCAGAAAACTTTTACCTGGCCAAAGCGCGTACGCTTGGCATGTATAATTCCGGGCGTAACCAGCTCACCAGCGATTTGCTTGACGCCTGGTCAAAAGGCAATGTCCGCGAGCAGCACGCGGCGATTTACGGTCGCGCGCTGCAGGCGATGGAAGCCAAAAACTGGGGCGAGGCCCGCAAACAGCTCCAGCCTTTGCTCGCCGCGCAGCCGACAAACGCGTGGTATCTCGATCTGTCTACGGATATCGATTTAGGGCAAAACAAAACCGCTGACGCGATTAATCTCCTGAAGAACGCGCCGGGTCTGAATCTTAATCCGGTGCTGCAGCTTAACCTTGCTAACGCCTACGTTCAGGCCGGCCAGCACGCGCAGGCGGCCGCCATTCTCAACCGCTACACCTTTGCCCATCCGGACGACGTGAACGGCTGGGATTTACTGGCACAGGCCGAAGCCGCGCTGGGCAATCGCGATCAGGAACTGGCCGCGCGCGCCGAGGTGATGGCGCTGGGCGGTCGCCTGGATCAGGCCATCTCGCTGCTCAGCAGCGCCAGCGCCCAGGTGAAGCTTGGCAGCCTCCAGCAGGCCCGCTACGATGCGCGTATCGATCAGTTCCGCGAGCTGCAAAAACGGTTCCTTCAATACCAGAAAATGTAACGGGAGTTAATATGTCCGCAGGCGTCACTATTTATCACAATCCACGCTGTTCAAAGAGCCGCGAAACGTTAAGCCTGCTCAAGGCAAACGGCGCGGAGCCTGAAGTTGTACTGTATCTGGAAACGCCACCGGATGCGGATACGCTCAAATCTCTGCTGAGCAAATTAGGGTTTGCAAGCGCACGCGATCTGATGCGCCAGAAAGAAGATCTCTATAAAGAGTTAAATCTTGCAGAGGCAAGCTTAAGCGAAGAGCAGCTGATTCAGGCGATGGTGGAAAATCCAAAGCTGATTGAGCGTCCGATCGTGCTGGCAAATGGCCAGGCGCGTATTGGCCGCCCGCCGGAGTCGGTGCTGGAGATTTTGTAAGGCGGAATAAATGCCGCAGGCGCAGGGGCTTATCCGTCCTAAGGCAATGGTTTCGTAGGGTGGATAAGCATGCGCCATCCACCGTAAGGTTAAAGCCCCATTATCGGCAATGGTTTCGTAGGGTGGATAAGCCTGCGCCATCCACCGCAAGGTTAAAGCCCCAGTATCGGCAATGGTTTCGTAGGGTGGATAAGCCTGCGCCATCCACCGCAAGCTTAAAGCTCCAGTATCGGCAATGGTTTCGTAGGGTGGATAAGCCTGCGCCATCCACCGCAAGGTTAAAGCCCCAGTATCGGCAATGATTTCGTAGGGTGGATAAGCCTGCGCCATCCACCGCAAGCTTAAAGCCCCAGAATCTCTTTAACAAACGGGATCGTCAGCTTACGCTGCGCGGTAATAGAGGCGCGATCGAGCTGATCGAGCGTCATAAACAGCGTGCGCATTTCGCGATCTAAACGCTTAAGCAGAAAACGCCCCACGTCTTCCGGCAGCTCAAAGCCACGCTGACGCGCGCGTAATTGCAGCGCCTGAAGCTTGTCATCGTCCGACAGCGGTTGCAGCTTATAGATTTGCCCCCAGTCGAGGCGCGATGCCAGATCCGGCAACCGCAAATTAAGCTGGCGCGGCGGCCTGTCGCCGGTAATCAGCAGCCGGGTTTTCCCCGACTCCAGAATGCGGTTATAGAGGTTAAAGAGCGCCATTTCCCAGGGCTCATCACCGGCGATACATTCGATATTATCGATGCACACCAGCGAAAGCTGTTCCATTCCGTCCAGCACTTCCGGCACAAACCAGGTGCGTTTATCCAGCGGCACGTAACCCACCGCCTCGCCTCTTTGCGACAGTTCCGCACAAGCGGCGTGCAGCAAATGGCTGCGCCCGCCCCCTTCCCGCGACCAGAAATAGATATACCCGCTGTGATCCTGACGGAGCACGGCCTGCAGGGCGGCGAGTAAAGAAGGGTTATCACCCGGCCAGAAACTGGAAAAAGTTTCATCGTCGGGCAAATAGAGTGGCAGTGAAAGCTGTGCCGGCGTATTCAGAAGTACCTCAACCATAACAGGCAGAAAAACGCTGAGAGTCTATCACAGAATCAGGGTGCTGTAGAACCGGGCGGGAACGCCGCCCGGCCTGCTGCAACACTACGATTTTACTTCGCTGTCTTTCGCGTCAAGCACCACTTCTTCCGGACGCAGCACGTTGATAATTTTGAAAATGAGGCTCAGTCCCACGCCGACGATAGTCGCCAGCGCCATGCCTTTCAGCTCGGCGGCGCCAATGTGCACCTTCGCGCCGCTAACGCCGATTATCAGGATGACGGAAGTCAGGATCAGGTTTTGCGCCTTGCTGTAGTCAACTTTAGATTCGATCAGTACGCGAATACCGGATGCGCCGATCACCCCGTACAGCAGCAGGGAAACGCCGCCCATCACAGGAACCGGGATTATCTGAATCGCCGCCGCCAGCTTGCCGACGCAGGAAAGCAGAATCGCCAGAATAGCCGCGCCGCCGATAACCCAGGTGGAATACACGCGGGTAATCGCCATTACGCCGATGTTCTCACCGTAGGTTGTGTTCGGCGTGGAGCCGAAGAAACCGGAGAAAATCGTCGAAACGCCGTTGGCAAACATCGAGCGATGCAGGCCCGGATCGCGAATCAGATCCTTTTTAACGATGTTCGCCGTCACCACCAGGTGGCCGACGTGCTCGGCGATAACCACCAGCGCTGCGGGCAGAATGGTGAAGATAGCGAACCATTCGAAGCGCGGGGTGTAGAAGGTCGGCAGCGCAAACCAGTGCGCCTCACGGATTGGCGTAACGTCTACCACGCCCATCACGAAGGAGAGCGCGTAGCCCGCCAGCACGCCGATAAGAATCGGGATAATCGCCAGGAAGCCGCGGAACAGCACGGAGCCGAAGACCGTTACCGCAAGCGTCACCAGAGAAATGATGATGGTGGTGCTGTCCGGGGAAGCGCCCTCCGCGGGCAGCAGCCCGGCCATATTTGCCGCAACGCCCGCCAGCTCAAGGCCGATTACCGCAACAATGGCGCCCATCGCCGCCGGCGGGAACATCACGTCCAGCCAGCCGGTGCCCGCCTTTTTCACAATCAGCGCCACAATGCAAAACAGCACGCCGCACATGATAAAGCCGCCCAGCGCTACTTCATAACCCAGCGGCAACAGCAGCAGCACGGGGGAGATAAACGCAAAGCTTGATCCCAGGTATGCCGGGATTTTTCCCTTACAGATAAAGAGATACAGCAGCGTCCCGATACCGTTAAACAGCAGAACGGTCGCCGGGTTGATGTGGAACAGAATCGGCACCAGCACGGTTGCGCCAAACATGGCAAACAGATGCTGCAAACTTAACGGAATCGTTTGCAATAACGGCGGTCTTTCACTTACCCCGATAGCGCGGCGGGTCATGTTGTTTTCCTCTGAGTATTGTTTTAACGAACGACGGGTTTTAAAAACCAAAAAAAAGCCGACTTTCGAAGTCGGCTACTTTTTTATTTCGTACCAAATATCTTGTCGCCGGCGTCGCCGAGGCCAGGAATAATGTATCCGTGCTCGTTGAGGCACTGATCGATGGAAGCGGTATAAAGTTCGACATCCGGGTGCGCTTTTTCCAGCGCGGCGATCCCTTCAGGCGCCGCCACCAGAACCAGCACCTTAATGCTGGTGCAGCCCGCATTTTTCAGCAGGTCGATGGTGGCAATCATAGAACCACCGGTCGCCAGCATCGGGTCAACCACCAGCGCCATACGCTCTGCGATGTTTGAAACCAGCTTCTGGAAGTAAGGCACCGGCTCTAAGGTTTCTTCGTTACGATAAACGCCAACCACGCTGATACGCGCGCTGGGTACGTTTTCCAGCACGCCTTCCATCATGCCCAGACCGGCACGCAGAATTGGCACAACGGTAATTTTCTTGCCTTTGATCTGATCGATTTCTACCGGGCCGTTCCAGCCTTCGATAGTGACCTTTTCGATTTCCAGATCCGCAGTGGCTTCGTAAGTCAGCAGGCTGCCAACTTCTGAGGCGAGTTCACGAAAGCGTTTAGTACTGATGTCCTGCTCACGCATCAGGCCCAGCTTGTGTTTGACGAGTGGGTGTTTCACTTCCACGATCTTCATTACTCTTTCTCCCCGAGAATGTTGGCGACCACAAAAAAAATCGCCGGATTATACCGCTTTTTTGCATTCGCGCCATCGGTATTGGGGTTGATCGGGATCAACCAAACCCGAATGAGTATACATCAACAATCTTTCTTCCCGCGTTACAAGAGGCTCGCAAACGTTTGCCTGCGCTGTTAGAATTGCCGCGATTTTTATTCCATACCACCCGTGGGGAACGCGCAGTGACCGATAAAACCTCTCTTAGCTACAAAGATGCCGGTGTTGATATTGATGCTGGTAACGCTCTGGTCGACAGAATTAAAGGCGTAGTGAAAAAGACCCGCCGCCCGGAAGTGATGGGTGGCCTGGGCGGTTTCGGTGCGCTGTGCGCGTTGCCTCAGAAATATCGCGAGCCCGTGCTGGTTTCCGGTACCGACGGCGTCGGCACCAAGCTGCGTCTGGCCATGGATTTAAAACGTCACGATACCATCGGTATCGATCTGGTCGCGATGTGCGTAAACGATCTGGTGGTTCAGGGCGCGGAGCCTTTGTTCTTCCTCGATTATTACGCGACCGGCAAGCTTGATGTGGATACCGCATCCAGCGTCATTACCGGCATCGCAGAAGGTTGCCTGCAGTCTGGCTGCGCCCTGGTTGGCGGCGAAACCGCTGAGATGCCGGGCATGTACCACGGCGAAGATTACGACGTGGCCGGTTTCTGCGTCGGCGTGGTTGAGAAGTCTGAAATCATTGATGGTTCTAAAGTTGCCGACGGGGATGTGCTGATAGCGCTCGCCTCAAGCGGCCCGCACTCTAACGGCTATTCGCTGGTACGCAAAGTGCTGGAAGTCAGCGGCGCCGATCCGCTGACCACCGAACTTGAAGGCAAGCCGCTGGCGGATCACCTGCTGGAACCCACCCGCATTTATGTCAAACCGCTGCTGGAACTGATTGGCGAAGTAGACGTGCACGCCATCGCCCACCTGACCGGCGGCGGCTTCTGGGAGAACATCCCGCGCGTGCTGCCAGACAATACGCAGGCGGTGATTGATGAGTCTTCATGGCAATGGCCTGCCGTATTTAACTGGCTGCAGAAAGCCGGCAACATCAGCAGCCATGAGATGTATCGCACCTTTAACTGCGGCGTGGGCATGCTTATCGTCCTGCCGGCCGCCGAGGCGGATAAAGCCGTTGCCTCGCTGCAAGCCAAAGGCGAAAACGCCTGGCAAATCGGTATCATTAAAGCGACTGATTCCAGCGAGCGCGTGGTTATTGAGTGATGAAACACATTGTGGTGCTGATTTCCGGCAACGGAAGCAATCTTCAGGCGATTATCGACGCCTGCGAGCAAAAAAAGATTAACGGCACCCTTTCGGCGGTGTTCAGCAATAAGGCCGACGCGTTTGGCCTTGAACGCGCGCGCGCGGCGGGCATTCCGGCCCACGCGCTCACCGCCAGCCAGTTTGCCGACCGCGCGGCTTTCGATCGCGAATTAATGCAGGAAATCGACGCCTACGCGCCGGATCTGGTGGTGCTTGCCGGCTATATGCGCATTCTCAGCCCGGCGTTTGTGGCGCATTACTCCGGCCGCCTTATCAACATCCACCCTTCTCTGCTGCCAAAATATCCGGGTCTGCATACCCATCGTCAGGTGCTTGATAACGGCGATGAAGAGCACGGCACCTCGGTTCATTTCGTCACCGATGAACTGGACGGCGGTCCGGTCATTTTACAGGCCAGCATCCCCGTCTTTGCAGGCGATGACGAAGCCGACATCACCGCACGCGTGCAGCATCAGGAACACGCCATATATCCGCTGGTGGTGAGCTGGTTTATGGCGGGCCGTCTTGAGATGCGCGATAACGCAGCCTGGCTTGACGGGAAAGAACTCCCGCCGCAGGGTCACGCGGCAGAAGAATAAACATTAAGGGGCTGCGGCCCCTTTTTTATGCCTGCGTCGTTGGACATTCCCCGCCAAAGCTCGCCATAATGGCTGACGTGACGGCATTTTAACGTCCACGAAAACGGAAGTGAGGGCTAATGGGTCAGGATAAGCTGTATATCGAAAAAGAACTGAGCTGGTTGTCTTTTAACGAACGTGTGCTCCAGGAAGCGGCGGATAAAATCAATCCGCTGATCGAGAGAATGCGTTTTCTCGGCATCTATTCGAATAACCTTGATGAGTTTTATAAGGTGCGTTTCGCCGAGCTGAAACGGCGCATTCTGATCAGCGAAGAACAAGGGACCGCGCCTAACTCGCGTCACTTACTGAATAAGATCCAGGCTCGCGTGCTGAAGGCCGATCAGGAGTTTGACGGGCTGTATAACGATCTGCTGCTGGAGATGGCCCGTAATCAGATCTTCCTGATTAACGAACGCCAGCTTTCTGAGAATCAGCAAAAATGGCTGCGCCACTATTTCAAACACTATCTGCGTCAGTACATCACGCCAATTCTTATCAATCATGACACCGATCTGGTGCAGTTCCTTAAGGACGACTACACCTATCTGGCAGTTGAGATTATCCGTGGCGCAGAGACGCGCTACGCCCTGCTGGAGATCCCGTCCGATAAAGTGCCGCGCTTTGTGAATCTGCCGCCGGAAGCGCCCCGCCGCCGCAAGCCGATGATCCTGCTGGACAACATTCTGCGCTACTGCCTGGATGAGATTTTTAAGGGCTTTTTCGATTACGACTCGCTGAATGCTTATTCGATGAAAATGACCCGCGATGCGGAATATGATCTGGTGACCGAAATGGAATCCAGCCTGCTCGAGCTGATGTCATCCAGCCTGAAACAGCGGCTGACCGCCGAGCCGGTACGCTTTGTTTACCAGCGCGATATGCCCGATGCCATGGTCGAAATGCTGCGCAATAAGCTGACCATCACCAACTACGACTCCATTATTCCGGGCGGTCGTTATCATAACTTTAAAGATTTTATTAACTTCCCAAACGTCGGCAAGGCGAACCTGGTTAACAAACCGATGCCGCGCCTGCGCCATATCTGGTTTGATAAATTCCGCAACGGCTTTGACGCCATTCGCAACCGCGACGTGCTGCTTTACTACCCGTACCACACCTTTGAACACGTGCTGGAGCTGCTACGCCAGGCCTCGTTCGACCCGAGCGTGCTGGCCATTAAAATCAATATCTATCGCGTGGCGAAAGACTCGCGCATTGTTGAATCGATGATTCACGCGGCGCACAACGGCAAAAAAGTGACCGTGGTCGTGGAGCTGCAGGCGCGCTTCGACGAAGAGGCCAACATCCACTGGGCGAAGCGCCTGACGGAAGCGGGCGTGCACGTTATCTTCTCGGCGCCCGGCCTGAAAATTCACGCCAAGCTGTTCCTGATTTCGCGTAAAGAAGGCGATGAAGTTGTGCGTTACGCGCACATCGGCACCGGCAACTTTAACGAGAAAACCGCTCGCCTCTACACTGACTATTCGTTACTGACCGCCGATGCACGCATCACCAATGAAGTGCGCCGGGTGTTCAACTTTATTGAAAATCCTTATCGGCCGGTAACCTTCGAGTATCTGATGGTATCGCCGCAAAACTCGCGTCGCCTGCTCTACGATCTGGTGGATCGAGAAATTGCCAATGCGCAAAACGGCCTCCCTTCAGGCATTACGCTAAAACTTAATAATCTGGTTGATAAAGGGCTGGTTGACAGGTTATATGCTGCCTCCAGCTCCGGCGTTAAGGTTAATCTGCTGGTGCGTGGCATGTGCTCTCTGATCCCTAACCTTGAAGGGATCAGCGATAACATTCGCGTGATCGGTATCGTCGACCGTTATCTGGAGCACGACCGGGTTTACGTGTTTGAAAACGGCGGCGACAAGAAAGTCTATCTCTCCTCCGCCGACTGGATGACGCGCAACATCGATTACCGTATTGAAGTCGCCGTCGCCGTACTCGACCCGCGTCTGAAGCAGCGGGTGCTGGACATTATCGATATTCTGTTTAGTGATACCGTAAAGGCGCGCTATCTCGATAAAGAACTGAGCAATCGCTATGTGCCGCGTGGTAACCGCCGTAAGGTCCGCGCACAGCTTGCGATCTACGATTACATTAAATCTCTGGAACAACCTGACTAACGCTATGCCGATAAAAAAACATGCTCCCAGGCCGCAGGAGTTTGCTGCGGTCGATCTGGGCTCCAACAGTTTCCACATGGTGATTGCCCGTGTGGTCGACGGCGCGATGCAAATCATCGGGCGCTTAAAGCAACGCGTTCATCTCGCAGACGGGCTTAATGCCCGCAACGAGCTAAGTGAAGAGGCGATGGAGCGCGGCCTTTCATGCCTTGCGCTCTTTGCCGAACGCCTGCAGGGCTTCGCAGCGGCGAACGTCTGCATTGTCGGTACGCACAGCCTGCGCGAGGCGGTTAACGCCGAGGTGTTTCTTAAACGCGCCGAGCAGGTTATTCCCTATCCGATTGAAATTATTCCCGGTAATGAAGAAGCGCGCCTGATTTTTATGGGCGTTGAACACACCCAGCCAGAAAAAGGCCGCAAGCTGGTTATCGATATCGGCGGTGGCTCCACCGAGCTGGTAATCGGTGAAGATTTTGAGCCTATGCTGGTGGAAAGCCGCCGCATGGGGTGCGTGAGCTTTGGGCAAAACTTCTTCCCGCAGGGCGTCATTACGCCCGAAAACTTCAGGCGGGCGCGCCTTGCGGCGGTACAAAAACTGGAAAATCTCTCCTGGCAGTATCGCCTGCAGGGCTGGAATGTCGCGATGGGGGCTTCCGGCACCATCAAGGCCGCACATGAAGTGCTCCTAAATATGGGCGAAAAGAACGGTATTATTACCCCAGAACGCCTGGAAATGCTGTGCGATGAGGTGCTGAAGTTTAAAAATTTCAGCTCGATGAGCCTGCCGGGTTTATCCGAAGAGCGAAAAGCGGTGTTTGTGCCCGGCCTTGCCATTCTCTGTGGCGTGTTTGATTCACTGGCGATCCGCGAGCTTCGTCTCTCCGACGGGGCGCTGCGCGAAGGGGTGCTATACGAAATGGAAGGCCGTTTCCGTCATCAGGATATCCGCATCCGCACCGCGCAGAGCCTCGCGGATCAGTACCATATCGACAGCGATCAGGCCAGGCGAGTGCTGGCCACAACCGAGCATATTTATCAGCAATGGGAAAAGCAGAACCCGAAGCTTGCCAACCCGCAAATGGCCGCGCTGCTGAAGTGGTCCGCCATGTTGCATGAAGTGGGGCTGAATATTAATCACAGCGGTTTGCATCGCCATTCGGCCTATATTCTGCAGCACAGCAACCTGCCCGGTTTTAATCAGGAGCAGCAGATGCTTATCGCTTCGCTGGTGCGTTATCACCGCAAGGGCATTAAAATTGACGATTTGCCGCGTTTTACGCTGTTTAAGAAAAAGCAGTTCCTGCCGCTGATACAGATTTTGCGCCTGGCCGTGCTGCTCAATAATCAACGACAGGCCACCACCACTCCGCCTACGCTAGTGCTGGAAACCGAAGAGAATCACTGGACGCTGCGTTTTCCGCACGGCTGGTTTAGCCAGAATACACTGGTGCTTCTTGACCTGGAGCGCGAACAGCTTTACTGGGATAACACGCCCGGCTGGCAGCTAAAGATTGAAGAAGAGGCCAGCCCGACGATTGCGGCTTAAGTTATCCGCAGCGGATGGCGCTAACCTTTCTGCGCTCTACAAAGCTTCACTTTCAGCCATATTCAATAGCGATTCCAGCGGCTGCGGATAACCAATTAAGTATCCCTGCATATAATCAATACCGAGGTGTTGCACCGCATCCTTCAGCGCCTCGCTTTCCACATATTCGGCCACGACCTGCATTTTTTTCATTCTCGCCAGCTGGCAGATAGATTCGACAATCTGATAATCCAGGCTGCTGGTAAGCAGGTTGCGAATAAAGCTGCCGTCAATTTTCAGTATATCCGCGCTGATATTCTTCAGCCGCGCATAGCTGGCATAGCCCGTCCCAAAATCATCAATAGCCACGCGGCATCCCATGCGCTGAAGCGCGGTAAGCGTAATGTTGGCCTGCTCCAGGTTGGTCAGCGAATTGCTTTCCGTCACTTCGAAAATCAGCTGCCACGGCTCGATATTATATTTTTCCAGCAGGCGCTTAACCTCTGCCGGGAACTGTATGCGGCTAACGGAAGCGGGCGTGAGGTTGATGGCAAAACGGCAGCCCGGCAGTTGTTCACGACTTTTGTCCATAAACCGCAAAGTGGCTTCGAAAACCCAATGGTCAATTCTCGACGACAGGCCAAACTCATGCGCCACAGGTAAGAAACTGTCCGGGGTAAATAGTTCGCCGTTCTCACCCTTCATGCGAAGCAATATTTCATGATACGAATCGCCGCGCATCCCTTCGATACGCTGCGCCATCAGCGTAAAGTTGCCGCATTCAAGGGCGATTTGCAGACGATTCATCATCGCAACCTTGCTTTTTACCTTATTCTGCAGCCGGTTTGAGCCCTGCTGCTGCAGGTTTTCAGGATGGCAGGTAGTAAGCGAAAGTTCAGCCATAGTGCTGAGCTCGCCGAGCAAGAGATAGAGATGCGCTACAGGGTGCTTTACGTAGCAGTAGCTGATGCCTACCTGCGGCTGAAGCGGCATTCCATCCCACAAAAAGCGGAACTGTTTCACGCGCCGATCTATTGCTTCAATTCGCTCCTCGTGTGATTCGTAGTTTAATCTCACGACCAAATTATGCCCGGAAAGATGATAAACCCGCTCATCCGCAATGAGGCTCTGACGCAAATATTCGGCTATCTGCTGTTTGTACTGGATGCGTAACAGCACGCCGTAGTTTCGTCCCAGCAGCTCAAGCTCAGGAATGCTCAGAAATGCGAGCGCGGACCAGGGATGGCGCCCGAGATCGCGATTAAGCGCGCGCAAATTAGGCATCTGGATGATGGGATCGGTAAAGGCGGCCCGGCGCGCTTTGGCATGCAGAAAGCGCTGACGCGTCGTCACTGCCGCCATCATATAAATCGTTATGGAAAATATTGCGTAACAGGAAGAAGCGATGGCCAGGTGAAGCTGGAATCCCATATCCGGCGGCAGGTAGTGATAAAATCCGCTACACAGGATAACAAGGATGATTGTCCAGATAGTGGTGATAAACAGGAAACCAAACCGCATGGCCCCCCACAACATCACCGGCAAAATAAGCGTCAGCGTATAGTCCGTTCTGAAAATAGAAGTGGAATCGCCCAGCGGCAGGATGAGCAAATTCACCAGCAGCGCCATCAGCCCGCCCCAGAGCAATACTTCGCTTTTCGTCACGCCACGCTGCGCCTGCGCCCGCATCCTGGACTGGAAGGAAAAAATAAAATACGGGTTTTTTATCATCCGAATGAGGAAGTAGAAAAAAGGCATACCGGTTAAGGTGCCGACCAGCACCGCCTGGAAATTTATCAGCGTGCGCGGATGAAGCGGGCTTTCCGAAACCATACTCAAAAAAGGGTCGTACCAGCCCAAAAAAAGACCGATTTGATAGATAAAAAGAAAAAGCGCGGAATTAAACAGAACCAGCCAGAACATACGCCGCAAGGTAAGTGAAAGTACGCCAAAGGTTACGGCGTGGCGGCGCGGCACAAAGACCCGGTAGGCGGCAAAACTGAGCGTAACGGGCAAAAGAAAGTGGACGAGCGCAAGCATAGTCACGAACTCCCCTTTTAGGGGAAGGTAACGAATCACTAACGCAAGGATCATGCCCGGCAAGGCAGCCCAGCCGAAGATCATCAAAAAAGCGGTAAACAGCCCAAGCGGCATATAAATCAAAAAAACGCGCCCGCCTTCCATAATGGTATTCGCATTAAACCATACGGCCAAAGGAAGCATTAATGCAGGTAATACCAGCGGCAACGTCCACCAGCTATTTTTATATTTATTGTACCAGGTCGCAAAGTGCATAGATGGTCGCCAGAAACCGAAACCCTGTCAATCCTGCTCGGGTAATGTTCAGAAAGGGCTCCAGCCTGACTGATAGAAACCATATCGCTATGGCGCGGAGTACAAATTTTAGTTAGGGATCGCCTGGAAGAATTGATACAAATCAATTTACACGTAAAGTCACTGCCGGGAGGATGAAAAAGCTCCTTTTAATAAGAATTATTAAGGGAATATAAACGGTAAGAAAAGCGTATGTGCCCCGAAACCACGTTCGTATTGACGCTTTTTTACATAGTGGAGAATTGACCCTGACGCACCGCTATGCCTAAATACTCCTTGTCGCCCGCGGTTGCCGGGCAAACTCTAAGGGCTTTTTGCGTGACACAGGTTACGAGTATGCGAAGACGACACCGGTTTAACGGTCGAATGACCCGCATTATTCTGCTCATCAGTTTTCTCTTCCTTTTTGGCCGTTTTGTCTACTCCTCGATTGGCGCCTGGCATCATCATCAGGACAAAAAAGCGCAGACACAGCAAAGCAGCCTGTCAGTGAATACCGCTAACCGGTAACGCAACCTCTTAAGCACAATAATCCTCACTGCCGATTGCCAGTGCGCTTCGTCACGCCTGTTGTTTACCTATGGTTGATAAGAAGCAGGCGACACATGGCCGCCTGTTGGTCTGGTCAGAACTTCAGCAGGCTCATTCCCACTCGATAGTTGCCGGCGGCTTGCCGGAAATATCGTATACCACGCGGGAAATACCGTTAACTTCGTTGATAATGCGGTTGGATACGCGGCCAAGGAAGTCGTATGGCAGGTGCGCCCAGTGTGCGGTCATAAAGTCGATGGTTTCCACCGCGCGCAGGGAGACAACCCAGTCGTACTTACGACCGTCGCCCATTACCCCTACGGAGCGTACCGGCAGGAATACGGTGAACGCCTGGCTCACTTTATTGTAGAGATCGGCTTTATGCAGCTCTTCGATAAAGATGGCGTCTGCGCGACGCAGCAGGTCGCAGTACTCTTTCTTCACTTCGCCCAGCACGCGCACGCCAAGGCCTGGCCCCGGGAACGGATGACGGTAAAGCATGTCGTACGGCAGGCCCAGCTCCAGGCCGATTTTACGCACTTCGTCTTTGAACAGCTCTTTCAGCGGCTCAACCAGCCCCATCTTCATCTCTTTCGGCAGTCCGCCCACGTTGTGGTGAGATTTGATAACGTGCGCTTTGCCGGTTGCCGAGGCCGCGGACTCAATAACGTCCGGATAGATGGTGCCCTGCGCCAGCCACTTCACGTCTTCAAGACGCAGCGCCTGTTCGTCGAACACCTCTACAAAGACGCGGCCGATGGTTTTACGCTTGGCTTCCGGATCGTCAATACCCGCCAGCTGCGACAGGAAACGCTCTTCCGCAGGAACGTGAACGATGTTCAGCCCGAAGTGGTCGCCGAACATCTCCATTACCTGCTCGGCTTCGTTAAGACGCAGCAGGCCGTTATCCACGAAGACGCAGGTCAGGCGGTCGCCGATGGCGCGGTGCAGCAGCATCGCGGTAACGGATGAATCCACGCCGCCGGACAGGCCAAGAATAACCTTATCATTACCGACCTGCTCACGAAGGCGCACGATAGCGTCTTCAATAATTTTTGCCGGCGTCCACAGCGCTTCGCAGCCGCAGATCTCCAGCACGAAGCGCTCCAGCAGACGCAGGCCCTGGCGGGTGTGCGTCACTTCCGGGTGGAACTGCACGCCGTAGAAGCGTTTTTCTTCGTTGGCCATAATGGCAAACGGGCAGCTTTCGGTGCTGGCGACGGTGACGAAGTCCGAAGGGATCGCCGTGACTTTATCGCCGTGGCTCATCCAGACGTCCAGCAGCGGTTTGCCCGCGGCGCTAAGCGAATCCTCAATACCGCGAACCAGCGCGCTGTCGGTTTTAACTTCAACCTGCGCGTAACCAAATTCACGTTCGTTAGAACCTTCAACATGGCCGCCAAGCTGCATCGCCATGGTCTGCATGCCGTAGCACACGCCAAATACCGGCACGCCTGCTGCAAACACATACTCAGGCGCGCGCGGGCTGTTCAGCTCGGTGGTGCTTTCCGGGCCGCCGGAGAGAATGATGCCGCTTGGATTGAATTCACGAATCTGTGCTTCAGTGACATCCCATGCCCACAGCTCGCAGTAAACGCCCAGCTCGCGCACGCGGCGCGCGACCAGTTGGGTATACTGAGAACCGAAATCCAGGATAAGTATGCGATGTTTATGGATATTTTCCGTCATTGACGCTAATTCCGAGGCAAGTGAAACAGATAAAGTAAATCGCCCGGCGCATGGCCGGGCGAGGAGAATCAGGAGCCCATGCGGTAGTTCGGAGACTCTTTCGTGATAGTCACGTCGTGCACGTGACTTTCCTGGATGCCCGCACCGCTGATGCGTACGAATTCCGCTTTGGTACGCAGGTCGTCGATAGTACCACAGCCGGTCAGACCCATACAGGAACGCAGGCCGCCCATCTGCTGGTGAACGATCGCTTTTAAGTGACCTTTGTAAGCCACGCGACCTTCGATACCTTCCGGAACCAGTTTGTCCGCAGCGTTATCGGTCTGGAAGTAACGGTCAGAAGAGCCTTTGGACATCGCGCCCAGAGAACCCATGCCGCGGTAGGATTTGAATGAACGGCCCTGGTAGAGTTCGATTTCACCCGGGGATTCTTCCGTACCGGCCAGCATGCCGCCAACCATCACGGCAGACGCGCCTGCGGCGATAGCTTTTGCGATATCGCCGGAGAAACGGATGCCGCCGTCGGCGATAACCGGAATGCCGGTGCCTTCCAGCGCTTCAACCGCATCCGCTACGGCGGTGATTTGCGGAACGCCCACGCCGGTTACGATACGAGTGGTACAGATAGAGCCAGGGCCGATGCCGACTTTCACCGCGCTCACGCCTGCGTCAGCCAGCGCGCGTGCGCCCGCAGCGGTCGCCACGTTGCCGCCGATAATTTGCAGATCTGGATATTTTGCGCGAGTGTCACGAATACGTTGCAGAACGCCTTCGGAATGGCCATGAGAGGAGTCAATCAGCAGAATGTCCACGCCAGCGGCTACCAGAGCGTCGATACGCTCTTCATTGCCTGCGCCTGCCCCGACGGCAGCCCCAACGCGCAGACGGCCCTGGTCATCTTTACAGGCGTTTGGTTTACGCTCTGCTTTCTGGAAATCTTTTACGGTGATCATGCCACGCAGATGGAAGCCGCTATCGACAACCAGCGCCTTCTCAACGCGTTTTTCGTGCATTTTAGCCAGCACGACGTCGCGCGCCTCGCCTTCTTTCACGGTAACCAGGCGCTCTTTCGGCGTCATGTACACGCTGACAGGCTGGCTCAGGTCGGTAACGAAGCGCACGTCACGGCCGGTGATGATGCCGACCAGCTCGTAATCTTCGGTAACCACGGGATAGCCTGCGAAGCCGTTACGCTCGGTCAGATCTTTCACTTCACGCAAGGTTGTGGTCGGCAGCACGGTTTGCGGGTCGGTGACCACGCCGCTTTCGTGTTTTTTTACGCGTCTGACTTCTTCAGCCTGGCGTTCAATCGACATATTTTTGTGGATGAAACCAAGGCCACCTTCCTGAGCCAGCGCAATTGCCAGGCGTGCTTCGGTCACGGTATCCATCGCTGCGGAGAGCATAGGGATATTGAGACGAATAGTTTTGGTCAGTTGGGTGCTGAGATCCGCCGTATTTGGCAGAATAGTGGAGTGGGCTGGAACAAGGAGAACGTCATCAAACGTCAGTGCTTCTTTGGCGATTCGTAGCATGGCAATATCTCAACCTGGGGTGAATGAGAACAGATAAAATATTGCCGCGGCATTATACAGAGCGGAATCGATTGCATCCACACTTTTTTATGAAAACTCCTTGCCACTCACGCCCGGGCAGGTACTATGAACCGAATAACCCGCTGATTTAAAATTTGATCCAGCTCACATGCCCAACGCAAATTCTTCCTCAATTTTTACCGTTACCCGTCTGAATCAGACGGTCCGTTTGCTGCTGGAGCAGGAGATGGGGCAGGTCTGGATCAGCGGTGAAATTTCCAACTTCAGCCAGCCCTCTTCCGGCCACTGGTATTTCACCCTCAAGGACGATACCGCTCAGGTGCGCTGCGCGATGTTCCGCAACAGTAACCGCCGTGTGACTTTCCGACCGCAGCACGGGCAGCAGATCCTTGTGCGCGCCAACATCACGCTTTACGAGCCGCGGGGCGATTACCAGATTATCGTCGAAAGTATGCAACCGGCGGGCGAAGGCTTACTGCAACAGCAGTATGAACAGCTCAGGCAGCGTCTGACGGCGGAAGGGCTGTTCGAACAACAGTACAAAAAACCGCTGCCCAGCCCGGCGCGCCAGGTAGGGGTTATCACCTCAAAAACAGGCGCGGCGCTGCATGATATTCTGCATGTGTTAAAACGCCGTGACCCTTCCCTTCCCGTTATCATTTACCCCACCGCCGTTCAGGGGGCGGATGCGCCAGCGCAAATCGTTCGCGCGATTGAGCTTGCGAATTTACGGGATGAATGTGACGTGCTGATAGTCGGTCGCGGCGGCGGTTCGCTGGAAGATTTGTGGAGTTTTAACGACGAACGGGTAGCGCGCGCTATTTTCGCAAGTAAAATTCCCGTCGTTAGCGCCGTAGGCCACGAAACTGACGTCACGATCGCCGATTTTGTCGGCGATGTTCGCGCGCCTACCCCTTCCGCAGCCGCAGAAATTGTCAGCCGCAATCAGGTGGAATTATTACGTCAGATTCAGTCGCAGCAGATGCGTATGGAAATGGCGATGGATTACTCTCTTGCGCAGCGTACGCAGCGCTTTACTCGTCTGCAGCATCGTTTACAGCAGCAGCATCCACAGCTGCGGCTGGCGCGCCAGCAGACCACGCTGGAACGTTTGCAGCAGCGTCTGACCCTCTCTATGGATGCCAGGCTGCGCCGCGGCGCTCAGCAGCAACAACGCCTGGCGCAGCGCCTTAACCAGCAGCAGCCACAGGCGCGTATTCATCGCGCGCAGACGCGCATTCAGCAGCTTGAGTACCGGCTCTCCCAGGTGGTAACTGCGCGCCTGAACGCAACCCGCCAGCGTTTTGGCACTGCTCTGGCGCAGCTTGAAGCGGTCAGTCCTTTAGCAACGCTTGCCCGCGGCTACAGCGTCACAACGCAGCCAGACGGCAAAGTGCTGAAAAAGACTACACAGGTGAAATTCGGGGATAGGCTAACCACGCGTCTGGAAGATGGTTGGGTGGAAAGCCAGGTCACCGGCGTAACGCCGGCGAAACCTGCCCGCAGGCGTAAAGCTGCGGCGAAAAAATAGAACTCAGCCGGCAACAGGGACGAATTCGACTCGTTTTTTCGAAATCAAACCGTGGCCGTTTTGACAAAAATAGTCCACGGCTCCGCAGGCTTTTAACACCTCCAGCGGCTTATGGCATTCCGGGCAGCGGGCTTCCAGCGTGAAGTCGTGGCTGCAGCTTTCGCAATGCGCGCCGCTTTCCGTCGCGGCAAGCGGTTTGCCGCAGTCCGGGCAAGTGAGTTCCATCGTTTATCTCCTCAAAAAACAGAACGGGAGCCTGTCGCTCCCGTCTTCATTATTTGCTCTTCTTGATGTGCTTGATCAGGCGTTTACGTTTACGCATCTGGTTCGGCGTCAGGGTGTTGCGTTTGTTGGCAAACGGGTTATCCCCTTCTTTGAACTGGATGCGGATTGGCGTACCCATTACGTCCAGCGATTTGCGGAAGTAGTTCATCAGGTAACGCTTGTAAGAATCCGGCAGGTCTTTCACCTGGTTGCCGTGGATAACGACAATCGGCGGGTTATAACCACCGGCGTGGGCATATTTCAGCTTCACGCGGCGGCCACGCACCAGCGGCGGCTGATGGTCTTCTGCCGCCATGTTCATGATACGCGTCAGCAGCGCTGTGCTCACACGGCGCGTGGAGCTGTCGTACGCTTCGCGAACGGATTCAAACAGGTTGCCAACGCCGCTGCCGTGCAGCGCAGAGATGAAGTGCACGCGGGCAAAATCGATAAAGCCAAGGCGGTAATCCAGCGTCTCTTTCACCTGCTCCCTGACTTCATTGCTCAGGCCATCCCACTTGTTGACTACGATCACCAGTGAGCGCCCACTATTGAGGATAAAGCCGAGCAGAGAGAGATCCTGATCGGAGATGCCTTCACGGGCGTCGATCACCAGCAGTACCACGTTGGCGTCTTCAATCGCCTGCAGCGTTTTGATAACGGAGAATTTCTCAACGGTTTCCGTGATCTTGCCGCGCTTACGCACGCCAGCGGTATCGATCAGCACGTACTCGCGTTCGTCGCGCTCCATTGGAATGTAGATGCTGTCGCGGGTGGTGCCCGGCATGTCGTAAACCACCACGCGATCTTCGCCCAGAATACGGTTGGTGAGCGTTGACTTACCTACGTTCGGACGGCCAACGATGGCCAGCTTAATCGGCAGATCCTGAGGGTTAAAGGCTTCCTCTTCTTCCTCTTCGATTTGCTCTTCGTCGTCGGAAACGATGCCGTTTTTGGCATTGAACGCGGCCCAGTAGGCGGCATCTTCATCGACTTCTTCTTCCGCTTCGCGCGGGTTCACTTCGTCGATAAACGGCATCAGCGCTTGTTCCAGCAGGCTGGTTACGCCACGGCCATGAGAAGCAGCAATCGGGTGGATTTCGCCTAAACCAAGCGAATAGAAATCCACGACCGCCTGATCCGGATCCAGGCCGTCGGTTTTGTTCGCCACGAGAAAGGTTGGCTTCTGGCGCGAACGCAGGTGCTTAGCGATTGCTTCATCGGCAGGCATCAGGCCCGCGCGCGCATCCACCATAAACAGCACAACGTCGGCTTCTTCAATCGCCAGCAGGGACTGTTCAGCCATGCGTGTCTCAACGCCATCTTCCGTGCCGTCAATACCGCCGGTATCGATAGCAATAAATTCACGGCCTTCCACTTCAGCACGACCATACTTGCGGTCGCGAGTCAGCCCCGGGAAATCCGCGACCAGCGCATCTCGGGTGCGCGTCAAGCGGTTAAACAACGTGGATTTTCCAACATTAGGGCGCCCGACCAGCGCAACCACAGGTACCATTATAAAAGCCTCATTACTCAAAATTCATTGTCAAACGGCGCCAGAATGCGCCGCTCTCAAAAACAGGAAACGGCTCCCGGATATCAGGAACCGTTTCATACTCGCCGCTTGCTCAGGAAAGTTTAGCGTTTGATCGAGTACAGCGTACCGTCTTTCGCCTGAATCAGCAGCTTATCACTGGCGACAACCGGCTCGCTCTGGAAGCCGGAGCTGTCCATTTTCTGCTGAGCGACAAAACGGCCGTCGTCGGTGTTGATCCAGTGCATATAACCTTCGCTATCGCCCACGACCAGATAGCCATTATAGAGCACAGGAGAAGTCAGGTTACGGTGCAGCAGATCGCTCTGCGTCCACAGCGTTACGCCGCCTTCCGCGTTCAGCGCCATAACGCGGTCGTTTTGATCGACCAGGAAAATGCGGTTGGCGTCAACGATAAAGTCGTTCACCGAACCCAGTTCGCGTTTCCACATGATCTGACCAGAGCGCAGATCCAGCGCCGTCAGGTTGCCGTTATAGGCCAGCGCGTAAACCACGCCGTTAACGATAACCGGGGTAGTATCCACATCGCTCAGACGATCGATTTCTGTCGCGCCCGTTGCCTGGGAGATGCGTTGCTGCCAGATAAGCTGGCCCTGCTTCATCAGCACCGCGCTGACACGCCCGTTATCTCCGCCTACAATCGCAGCACCAAAAGCGATTGCCGGTGCTGATTCGCCGCGCAGGGAGAGCGCCGGAATATCAAGGTTAACCGTCCACGCTACGGCGCCGTCGGTCTCGTTCATCGCCTGCAGCTGGCCGTTGCTGGTATGAACCAGTACTAAACCGTCGCTGACTACCGGACGAGAAATCACCTCGCCCGCGGCTTTGCTTTGCCATGCAATACTACCATCGGAAGTATTGAGCGCGAAGACCTGCGCTTTTTCACTGCCGACATAAACATGCGCGCCGGCAACCGTTACGCCACCAGACAGTAATGCCGGGCGGTTACGGGAGAAGAAGCCGGTTTTCTCAGAGAGATCGACAGACCAGATTTCTTTGCCATCATCCGCGCTGAGCGCCTTTACGGTGCCGTGACGGTCAGCCGCATAAACGTTGCTCTCCTGCCAGGCAGGATGAAGGTTGGAATAAAAATCGCCAATTCCGTCGCCGACCGAAGTGCTCCACACTTTTTCTGGTTCGAACTGGTTTTCAACCGCTGGCAGCGGAGACATCTTAACCACGTCTTCTTCGCCGCTGAACAGTGAACAGCCGCTGAGCAGCGTCAGAGAAATCAGCCCTGGTACAAGTAATTTACGCAATTGCATCGTGTCCCTCTTAGCTGGACAAGTTGTTGATTTTCATCTGCATCATTTCACGCAGCGCGGGAGAAGCATTCGTCTGGGCACCTTTGCTCCAGGCATCACGCGCGCCTTGCTTATCCCCTTTGCTGAGCAGCGCTTCACCGCGCAAATCAGCCACTATCGCTACCCAACCTTCGCCCTTAATGCCATCAAGGGTTTTCAGCGCGGTATCGGCCTGTTTCTGCTGGATCTGGATACGCGCCAGACGCACGTTAATCAGAGCCTGAAGATTTGCATCGCTGGTGTTGCTCAGGCCCTGCTGCAGCTGCGCGGCAGCTTTGGCAAGGTCGTTGTTATCAACGTACTTTTGCGCCAGTTCCAGTGAAGCCAGCGCACCGTAGGTGTTTTTAGTCTCAGCGGCAAATTTTTCTGCGGCGCTAAGCGTAGCTGGCTGACCGGCATCAGCCGCGCTGGTGACCTGTTGATATTCCAGCGATGACGCCATCGCAGAGTCAGCCTGATGACTGTTCCAGTAACGCCAGCCGACCAGCGCACCAATCCCCAGCACGACCCCCACTACCAGCGCTTTGCCGTTTTCGGCAAAGAAGCGTTTTACCGCTTCCATCTGATCGTTTTCGTTCTCGTAAACTTCCACGCAGTCCTTCTCCTTAACGATTAAGCCGGGTTTAACCCAGCAGCGCCTGCAGATGTGAAGCCGTATGCTGTTGCTCTACGGTTTGCTGCTCACCCGTGCGCAGATCCTTCACCACGACCTGGCCTTTAGCCACTTCGTCTTCGCCCAGCACCAATGCAAAGCTTGCGCCCCATTTATCTGCCCGGGTGAACTGTTTCCTGAAGTTGCCGCCGCCGTAGTTGGTCATAAGCTTCAATGCCGGGGCCCGATCGCGTAACTGCTCGGCCAGCAGCATAGCCGCCGCCTGCGTTCCCTGGCCCGACGATATCAGGTAGATATCGACAACGGATTCCGCTTTAAATTCAGGATTAATCGCCTGAACCAGTAAAACAAGACGCTCAAGCCCCATGGCAAAGCCAACGGCCGGCGCCGCACGGCCGCCGAGCTGTTCGACCAGGCCATCGTAACGGCCACCGGCGCACACGGTCCCCTGAGAGCCAAGGCTGCTGGTCACCCACTCGAATACGGTGCGATTGTAGTAATCGAGACCACGCACCAGACGCTGATTGACGGTGTAAGCAATACCGGCGGCGTCCAGGTACCGGCACAGGCCGGCAAAGTGTTCACGGGAGTCGTCGTCCAGATAGTCGCCCAGCGCTGGCGCATCGTCCAGCAGCGCCTGAACGTCAGGATTCTTGGAATCCAGCACGCGCAGCGGGTTGCTGTACATACGACGCTGGCTGTCTTCATCCAGCTTATCTTTAAACTGCTCCAGGTATGCCACCAGCGCTTCGCGGTATTTCGCACGCGCTTCAAGCGAACCGATAGAGTTCAGCTCAAGGCTGACATGTTTATCGATGCCCAGCGCGCGCCACCAGCGTGCGGTCAGCATGATTAACTCAGCATCGATATCCGGCCCCTGCAGGCCAAAAACCTCAACGCCCAGCTGATTAAACTGGCGATAGCGCCCTTTCTGCGGACGTTCGTGGCGGAACATCGGCCCGATATACCACAAGCGCTGTTCCTGATTGTACAGAAGACCATGTTCGATACCGGCACGCACGCAGCCCGCGGTGCCTTCAGGACGCAGGGTCAGGCTGTCGCCGTTGCGGTCCTCAAAGGTATACATCTCTTTTTCAACCACGTCGGTAACTTCACCGATGGCGCGCTTGAATAACGGGGTCTGCTCTACAATCGGCAATCGGATTTCGCTATAACCGTAGCTGCCGAGCACCTGTTTCAGAATGCCTTCAATGCGCTGCCAGATGGCGGTTTCGCCCGGCAGGTAATCGTTCATGCCGCGAATGGCTTGAATGTTTTTTGCCACGTTTGTTCTCTGTCGTTTTATACAAAAAATGAACCCAAAATCAGGCTCTTCACTACTGCAAAAAGCCCGGCGGGTTCAATCATACACGCAGAAGCCAGGTGCTTCCCATGTTTCGCACTATTTTTCCAGCTGCTGGATGCTGATACGTTGCTTCTCATCGAGCATGCTGGCCTTCGCACGGATACGCGCTTCCAGCTGAGCAATCATGTTGTCGTTATCCATGCGCTCTTTCTGACGCACGCCATCTTCGTAGAAGCCACTTTTCTTGTTGCCGCCGGTGACGCCAAGCGTGGAAACCAGCGCTTCACCCGGCCCGTTCACCACGCAGCCGATAATGGAAACATCCATTGGCGTGATGATGTCTTCAAGGCGCTGTTCCAGGGCGTTAACGGTGCCGATAACGTCGAACTCCTGCCGTGAGCACGTTGGGCAGGCGATAAAGTTGATGCCGCGAGATCGAATACGCAACGATTTCAGAATATCGAAACCGACTTTGATCTCTTCAACCGGATCGGCTGCCAGCGAAACACGCAGGGTATCGCCAATGCCTTCAGAGAGCAGCAAACCAAGGCCGATGGCCGATTTAACCGAACCGCTGCGCATTCCGCCCGCTTCGGTGATCCCCAGGTGCAATGGCTGATCGATCTGTTTTGCCAGCAGGCGATAAGACTCCACCGCAAGGAAAACGTCGGAGGCTTTTACGCTTACCTTAAATTGATCGAAGTTCAGGCGATCCAGATGATCCACATGGCGCATAGCCGATTCAAGCAGGGCCTGCGGCGTCGGCTCGCCGTATTTTTCCTGCAGATCTCTTTCCAGAGAGCCGGCGTTAACGCCGATACGGATCGGGATGTTCTTATCGCGGGCACAGTCGACAACCATGCGGATACGCTCTTCGCTGCCGATATTGCCCGGATTGATGCGCAGGCAATCGACGCCGTACTCGGCAACCTTCAGCGCGATGCGATAATCAAAATGGATATCTGCGACCAGCGGGACATTAACCTGCTGTTTGATAAGCCTGAATGCTTCGGCTGCGTCCATGGTTGGTACCGAAACGCGAACGATATCGGCACCTACTCTCTCTAACGCTTTAATCTGATTAACCGTGGCTTCAACATCCGTGGTACGGGTGTTGGTCATGGACTGCACGGCGATGGGAGCGCCATCGCCGACAGGCACATTCCCGACATAGATGCGTTTAGATTTTCTACGCTGAATCGGGGTTTCGTTATGCATTACAAATCTCCACAAGTACACGTCTCGCCGCAGCGATTATTCCGCGCTTACGGTCAGACGGGCAACCTGGTTAGTTCTGATAAAGCGACTCAGATCGACAGGTTTACCCTGGAACTGAATCTGTACTGCTGCCGGAGCGCCGATTTTAAGCTTATACGGCGCCTGGCCGGCTAAATTTAAATTACCGCCTTTACGCTGCATGCCGCTGAAGAGCTTTTTGCCTGTAGCATCCGTCACTTCCAGCCAGCAGTCAGCGCTGAAATTCATCACCAGCGCGTTAGCATCGGCGGCAGGCGGCGTCACGTCGGCCTGCCCGGTCGGCAAAGATGCCGCAGCACCTGCGCCTGGAGCAGGCGTAGTGGTGGTCTGGGCATTATCAACCGGAGCCTGGCTCGGCGAGACTACAGCTGAGTTGTCTGCAGGCGCGTTTTGCGGAGCGGTAGTTTGTGCCGTGGTGTCTGCCGGCGTCGGTTGGGATTCTTGCACAGGCGCAGGCTGAGTCGCGGCATCCGCAGCTGATGTGCTATCAGCGCCGGTATTTAACGGCACCGACTGCGCGTTGTTGCCCGCAGAAAGCTCCGCCGTAGATTGATCCGCCATAGTGGAGATCTCTTCCTGCTGCGCTTTATGGTTTTGCCACCACCATGCGCCGGTCAGACCCACCACAACGAACAGGATCAGCCAGGTGAAACTCATTAACCAGCCGTCACGTTTTTTGCGACGCTTGCCCAATGAAAAACTCTGCATCGGCGCCACTTTTGCCGCCCTGACCGGAGCCTGCTTCTCCATCATCGGCAACAGCTCTTCTTCGGGGATATGCACCAGACGCGCATACGAGCGGATGTAACCACGCAGGAAAGTCGACGCCAGTTCAGCAGGCGCCTTGTCGTCTTCGATATCCCGAACGGTAGAAACCTTCAGACATAAACGTTCTGCCACGGCTTGTTGGCTTAGGCCGAGCTGTTCACGCGCGGTGCGCAGACGAACGCCTGTGGTTTGTGCTGCATTTGTTTCTTGAGTGGCTTCAGTATTCATTGGCTACAACTGCTGGTGCTGTTCAATTGAAGAATAGGCACGAGCTGTGTATCGCAACGTTTCCGCTACGCCACGTTCACCCGTACCGCGAAACTAATCTGACAGCTGAAGGCTGGCCTTCAGCAAAATACCCAGCGTAGATTACGCAAATCACGCACATGCACCGTACTACAGGGCAGTGGTTTCAGCCAGTTAAGTTAACCATAGTCTGCATTTTAAATGCTGTCGGTTAACCTTGCGCCGTGCTTGCCACCTGCCGGGAGATAAACCGTTATTGTGCGGCTACATACTGCCTTAAAGCGCAAAGAAACGCACCGTAATTATTAACCGCAGTAACGTAAAGGTACCAAATTTACAGTTAGTTATACTTTAGCTTCTTTTTACGCTAAACAGAGCGGATCCCACCCTGTTTAGCCGCACGGAACTGCTTATCAGACTGCTTTGACAGCGATAGGTTCACCCTGCATACGTTTACGCATTGTACGCTTGGTGCGGTCGATCACTTCACCCGCAAGCTGGCCGCAGGCGGCATCAATATCGTCGCCACGGGTTTTACGTACGATGGTAGTGAAGCCGTAGCTCATTAAAACTTTAGAGAAACGGTCGATACGGCTGTTGGAGCTGCGTCCATATGGCGCACCCGGGAAGGGGTTCCATGGGATCAGGTTGATTTTGCATGGCGTATCTTTCAGGCATTCGGCTAGCTGGTGCGCGTGCTCGGTACCGTCGTTAACGTGATCCAGCAGAACGTACTCTACCGTTACGCGACCCTGGTTGGCGTTGGATTTCTCCAGATAACGGCGCACGGCGGCCAGGAAGGTTTCGATGTTGTACTTCTTGTTGATAGGCATGATCTGGTCGCGAATGGCGTCGGTCGGCGCATGCAGCGAAATCGCCAGCGCCACGTCGATCATATCGCCCAGCTTATCGAGCGCCGGAACGACGCCGGAGGTGGAGAGCGTAACGCGGCGTTTGGAGAGGCCGAAACCAAAGTCGTCGAGCATGATTTCCATCGCTGGCACCACGTTGTTGAGGTTCAGCAACGGTTCGCCCATGCCCATCATCACTACGTTGGTGATAGGACGTACGCCCGTTTTTTTCTGCGCGCCGATAATTTTCGCGGCACGCCAGACCTGCCCGATAATTTCCGACACGCGCAGGTTGCGGTTAAAGCCCTGCTGCGCCGTTGAGCAGAACTTACACTCCAGCGCACAGCCAACCTGGGATGAGACGCACAGCGTGGCGCGATCTTCTTCCGGGATATACACGGTTTCCACAAGCTGATCGGCGATTTTAATCGCCCATTTGATGGTGCCATCGGCGGAGCGCTGTTCTTCGGCAACCTCCGGCGCCCGAATCTCAGCGACTTCTTTAAGCTTGTTGCGCAGAACCTTGTTGATATCGGTCATCTCATCGAAGTCGTCACTGCAATAGTGATACATCCACTTCATGACCTGATCGGCACGAAACGGCTTTTCACCCATTTCAGCGAAGAACTCGCGCAGCTGCTGACGGTTAAGATCCAACAGGTTAATTTTTTCAGACTTACCAGAAACGACGGCTACTGGCGTCCCGGAGGTGATAATTTGCTCAGACATAATTTTTTCCGGCCTCGTTGTTACACGTTACGGCCCCAGGAGGGTTAAAAAGATGCGCCCCGGAGAGTGAACTCATCCGGGGCGCAACATTGTACAAATTCTATGGCAGGTATGCCATGACTGAAAGCGACCCGAGCTGAATAAAATGTAAAGGACGCTTAACAGCTAACGCTTATTAGCGAGTGCGCGGGCACACTTCGCCTTCTGCGAAGAAGTAGGCGATTTCGCGCGCTGCTGATTCTACAGAGTCGGAACCGTGGGTGCCGTTCTCGGTGAAGCTGTCAGCGTAATCCGCACGCAGAGTGCCTGCCAGCGCGTTATCCGGGTTAGTAGCGCCCAGCAGATCGCGATGACGCTGTACCGCGTTTTCGCCTTCCAGCACGCTCACTACGATCGGGCCGGAGGTCATGAACTCAACCAGACCGTCAAAGAAAGGGCGACCTTCGTGCTCAGCATAGAAGCCCTGCGCCTGCTCTTTAGTCAGATGCAGCATTTTCGCGCCAACGATTTTAAACCCTGCTGATTCAAAACGAGTATAAATGTTACCAATAACGTTTTTTGCCACCGCGTTTGGTTTGATGATGGAAAAAGTACGTTCAATAGCCATGATTACCTCTGTGTTTGTTCTGTTTGCCCGGTCCCCGTCATCTTTCAAACTGCAGGGGTGTTAACTGCGCTTACTCGCGCCAGTCACTTACTTTAGTAAGCTCCTGGGATTCCTAAGCTTGCCGCCTACCTGCAGTTCGAAATATTTAGGGGTTACCCGGTTATGAATTGGCGCCGATTATAATGAGCAAGGCTCGCGTTGCCTATGGACGGATATAACATTTTTTTAAAATAAGAGTGATTTCGGCAACATTTTTAGCGCAGGGCCCCGGAAAATACACTTTGTCTTACTGAACGGTGAAGTTCGCGGCGGCGACCTGGCCTGCTTCATCCAGAACCAGTACCTGATAACGCCCGGGTTTATCCAGAGTAAGCGCTACGCCCACACCGTTTTCACCCACCGCATCACCATTCAAAAACCACCAGCGCTCCCCTTGCCCGCCCTGGCTCGACAAACGTAGCGGCAACTGAGTCTGCCCTGGCAAGCGTTTTAAAATAGCCCCCTCCCGCACGCCTGACAACAATAAAGGCGCAAGGTAATTTTTCTGCATGGGAGGACATGTCTGCGACGCCAGCGGCAAACGCGCAGCCCGCTTTTCCGCCGGCGGCAGCCAGGGTTCCAGAGGCAACGGCCAAAGCTCAAGGCGCTGCTCGACAGCATCCGGACAATCTGCCGCTACGCGGCGGCCCGACTTATCCCGCCAGATCGTCTGCCGGATCCCCTGGATACTTTCCTGCCCCGGGGCCTGGAGAGTAGGCGGTTCGCTGTTATCCAGCAGCCAACTGGACAATCTGCGCCTGCAGTTGCTGTCACCCTGCGGCAGATGTTGTCCGCCCGGCCAGCAAATAGTGCCCGCTGAGACGGACGGCGGGCGGGAATCGGTTGGCAAACGAGCCTGCTGCACCCCGGACCCCGCCTGTAAAAGATTGTTCACCTGGTTGAGCAGCGGTACCGCGCTGCCCAGCCCAAACTGCCCGGCCACAGGCGTGCTGTCTGGCCGCCCTGTCCACACGCCTATCAAATAGCGTGAGCTGATGCCGATAGCCCAGGCGTCGCGGTAGCCGTAGCTGGTTCCCGTTTTCCAGGCCAGGGGCACAACGGCCGGCATTGAAGCGTCCGGCTGCGGCAATGCTTCTCCCGCAAGGATGCGGCGGATAATCCATGCCGCTCCAGGCGAAAGCAGCGGCCTTTCCACCAGCGGCCAATCGGGCTGCATACGCAGTTTTGCCGCTCGCCCGTGACGGGCAAACGCGCTATAAGCGGCAACTAACCGATCGAGACGGGCGCCGGCGCCGCCAAGGATCAGCGAAAGGTTAGGCTCGCTACCCGCCGGGAAGCGCAGATCCAGGCCTGCATTGCGCAGCCGGGCGGCAAAGCGTTTGGGTCCGTAAGCCTCCAGCACCTGCACCGCAGGCAAATTAAGCGAGCGTACCAGCGCTTCGCTCATGCTCACCGGACCATGAAAACCCGTGTCGAAATTTCCCGGACGATAATCGCCAAAGCGCCGGGGCACGTCCTGCAATAACGAAGAAGGATGGATCAGGCCGTCGTCCAGCGCCATGCCGTAAAGAAAAGGTTTCAGCACCGATCCGGGCGAACGAACCGCCGTGACCATATCGACGTGTCCAAAGCGGCTCTCGTCATTGATATCCGGCGATCCCACCCAGCCGAGCACGTTCATTGTCGTATGGTCAACCACCAGCAAGGCCAGCGAAGAACGAGGCGGCAGCTGCCCTTTCCAGCCCATCGCCATCTCTTCAAGCTGACGCTGGAGGGAAGCGTCAAGCGTGGTGGAGATCTTATGGGCGCGTGTACGGCTGGCGAGGTAGCGCGAAAATAACGGTGCGAGCTGCGGCGCCTGGCGCGGAGCCAGCCACACGGGCTCCTCCAGCGATTCCTTTACCTGCTGAGGCGACCAGACTCCCTGCCCGGCCATGCGTTTTAACACTTTATTCCTCGCCGCCTCCGCCCTTTGCGGCCAGCGGTCCGGACGCAGGCGGCTTGGCGCCTGCGGCAACACGGTCAGCAGAGCCGCCTCGGAATAGCTCAGGTGCGCCGGTGATTTACCCAGGTAGGCCCAGCTCGCCGCGCCCACGCCCTGCAACGTGCCGCCAAAGGGCGCTCTGTTGAGATAGAGCGTGAGGATCTGCGCTTTGGAGAGATGCCACTCAAGCTGCATCGCCCGCCAGGCCTGACGAAGCTTGCCGCCCAAAGTGCGGGGATGAGGATCGAGCAGGCGTGCAACCTGCATGGTTAAGGTACTTCCACCGGAGATCGCTTCGCCGCTGCTGAGATCCTGCCAGGCGGCACGAAGGATAGCAAAAGGGTTAATTCCCGGATGCTTCCAGAAGAAACGATCTTCATAGTTGATCAGCGCTTCAAGATAGCGCGGTGAAACCTCGTCGATGGTGACCGGATAACGCCAGACGCCATTTTTATCGGCAAAACGCCACAGCGGCGTGCCGTCAGCCGCCACCACCACCCGTGCAGGCCGGGCTTCGCTCAGGGGAAGCGGCCAGCGCTTATCGGCCAGCCACATACCCAGAACGAAAAGCAAAGGCACCGCAACAAAAAGGTAACGGCGCCGCCAGCGCAGCCGTTTCACATCGTCACCGGCTTACGGTAAAACCGTAAGAACGCCTGTACTGGCACCGGTTGACCTCCACTGCGGCACATACATAGATTCAACCTGCGGCACCGGCACCGTATAGCTTCCCGGCGTCACCGCCCGGGCAAGATAAACCAGCGTTGCATGCTGCCCTTCGCTAAGCGGCAATGCGGCAACGAAGCGATCGTCGCGGAATTCAAGATGCTGAATATCCGCCTGCTGCATCTGGCTTAGCAGGCCCTGAACCTCATTGCCGCTGTCCGCAAGGCTCGCGCTGCTGTCAGTAAGATTCTGGTTTTCCAGCTCCAGCCCTGCCGGCAGGAGATCGACCACCAGCGCATCCGGGACGTTTTTATCCGCCCACACGTCCAGCCAGACCATCACCAGCTCGCCGCTTTTCAGCGCAGAGACGGGTTTGCTGTTGCCTTTGGCATCCAGCAAGTGGCGTTCGATGTGCAGCACATTGCTGTAAGGAGAAGGAGCCTGCTGCGGATAGCCTGCGCTATCAAGACGCAGATAGAGGTTTGCCGTACCGGTATTTGTGACCTGCAGGCTTGCCAGCTGGTCACCCGTCAGGTTACGCGTCACGCCTTTGTCCGCTGTTAAAGATGTCTCGCTAAATGAAGCCTGCGCCTGCCAGTCGCCCTTCGCCGTTTGCCAGTTGCGCCCGGCGAGGAATAGCGCATTGCTTTCCTGAGTCGATAGCCAGCGCTGGCTATAAGCCAGGTTTGAAAGCTCAGACAGCAGCTGGTTTTGCTGTTCCGGCAGCAGCTTGTTTTCTTCCAGCAGGCTCAACATCATCGCTTTATCGCGCAGATCGCTGCCGTAGTCAGCCATCCAGATGCGCTCATCGCTGCGTTTTGTTTGCAGCCCCAGCGTCAGCGCTTGCTGGCCGTGCGGCGCGTCGCCCATCAGTTTCAACGCCACGCCCAGCTGTACCAGCGGTAAGCCAGATTTAGCCGTTTCATGACGTTGCCACAGTTCACGCAGCGCCCCCAACGGCGCTTTCTGCTGGCGAGCCAGCACCAGGCCTGCGTAAGCCTGAACGGCAAATTTACTGGCAGGCGCGTCGTCGCTGTAGCGCAGGGCAATCAGGCCGGGGTCCTGCAGATAACGCAGCAGGCGCTGGTTGGCGTTGTTAAGCGCCTGCGGGTTAACGCTATAGCCCTGCTCGCCTGCCCGAACCAGAAAGTCGGTAACATAGGCGGTAAGCCAGTATTCTTCCGGCCCTTCTTTATCCCACAGGCCAAAGCCGCCGTTTTCTCTTTGCATATCAAGCAGGCGCGAAATCCCAAGGTCGATGGCCGCACGACGCTGTTCGTCGCTGATGCCGGTAATGCCCAAAGCCGTTAGCTGTGCTTTATTGGTATACAGCGAAGGGAACAAGCCGCTTGTCGTCTGCTCCAGGCAACCGTACGGGTAAGCCTTTAGCTCACGAATATAGCGTGCGAGATTGAGCGGCGGACGTCCGCTAAGCAGCAATTGCCCCGCAAGCGTTTTCGGCGCCAGCCCGGAAAGATGCTCCGCAGGAATTGACCAGGCTTCGCCCGGCGTCAGCACCGCGCCGCTGTTCACCGTTTGCGCCGGGAAGGCAGGACGCACGCCCAGCTTCCATTGCTTAACCTGCGGCGTAACGATTTCACCCGGCAGATTAAGGCCCGTGATTTCCGCGCTCAGCTCCCCCTCGCCGAAGCCTTCCTGGGCGCGTACCGGGACGAGCAGCGTAGAACGCGCGCCCGGTGCGAGTTTCACAGACAAGGAGGATGAGCCGTCAAGGGAAATCAGGCCGCTGGTTTTCAGGTTGACCGTTAGCCGCTGCGGCAGGTCGGTAAGGTTAGTCAAATCCAGAGCAAGACGACTACTGTCCCCACCCGCCATAAAACGTGGAGCCGCAAGCTCCGTAACCAAAGGCGCGGCAACGACAACTTTATCTTCGCTGCTGCCAAACCGATCGTCCGTCCACGCCTGCGCCATTACGCGTAGCTCGCCGTTAAAATCGCCGATAGGCAGCGTGACCGTTCCCTCGCCTTGCTCATTTAACCGCACCGGCTGCGCCTGCTGGGCGATAATTGTGACGTGATTAACCGGCTTTTTACCGCCGCGGCTTAGCTCATCGCCTTCATCGCCATCGCCCCCAAAGCGCAGGGCTGCAAGCTTCCCTTCGCCTTCAATCACCTGCCCGTAAATATCGTAGATATCGGCGCCGTAGCGCTTGCGGCCAAAGAAAGCCTCCCATGGATCGGGCGTTTTATAGTCGGTGATATTCAGTACGCCGCTATCAACCGCCGAAAGCAGCACGTTAATTTGCTTTGGCAATTCACCGTTTTTCGCGCTCGCTTTCACCTTCATGGTCAGATTCTGATTCGGCCGCATTTTCGCCGGGCCGTCCAGGGCGATATCGAGACGGCGTCCTTCATCGCCGAGCGGCAAATGAAGCACGCCAACGGCGCGTTTTGGCGTGGCCGCGCGGTTTTTATCCCCGGGGCGAACCACCAGCGTGCTCAGATAGAGATCGTGGCGCTGCCAGCTTTTATCGACAGGGATGGCGATGTCCAGACCTTCGGCAGGTACATCAATCTCTTGCCACCACAGCGGACCGTCGCTGGATTCCACCATGGCATAGCCTTTACCCGCCGCAGGTGCGGCAATATGCAGCTTAATGGTGTCACCGGCCTTATAGCTCGGCTTATCCATTTTCAGCATGACGCGATCCGGGCGCACGGCGCCCGTGCCGTCACTGTTATCCTGCCAGCTGTATCCTGCCCAGAAACGCACGCTGCTGACGATACTGCTATCCGGCGCGCGAACTTCAAGACGATAAGAACCCCACTCAACCGGGAAGGAAATTTTACCCGTCTCTCCGGCTGCCAGATCCAGCTTCTGCTCTGCTTCCACTAAATCTTTCTGATCGTACTGCGACTGCCATCCCTGACCCTCTTCCCAGCTCCAGTAGTAATCGCGGCGTTCACGGATCAGGCGTACGTCCAGCCCCGATACGGCAAGCTTTTCGCCTTTTGCATTCACATAGACGACGTCAAAACCGGCGTTGCTGTCTTCATCCACAATGGGCTGGGTACGCGTTGTGTCGGTGCGATAGTCGTAGATTTCTTTACTGGCAAACTGCGGGCGAATACCTGGTAATGCGTCAGCAGGCCAGATTGCCTGCTCGGCACGGCGCGTTACCGGACGGCCGCCGGATTCCAGCAAGCTGGCCTGCAGCACAAGGCGCAGCGGCGAATGGACGTCGTTCCACTGGCTGTCAGCGCTGACGCTGGTATTACCCCGCTCATCGAGCTGGAGCTGCACTTCATCCAGGCTGCGGGAAAGGTTTTCTTCGTTGCTGTCGCCAAACTGGAAGCCCGGCAGCAATGCTACGGCTTCACGCAGCGGACGCAGGAAAAGCTGCCCCTGCAGATTATTGCCTGCCGCCGGAGCGCCGTAGAGATAGCGGCCGTTGACCTGGAAGCTTATCGCCTCATCGGGGCTTGCGGGCTGCTTTCCGGCGGTGATATTGAGCGCCATACGCTCCGGCATAAAGTCTTCAACTTTGAACGTCCAGCTGCGCGGCTGGTTATCCCCGGTATTGACCCGCATCTGCCAGCTGCCGGTCTGAACATCGCTCCCCAGCGGGTAAGTAAATTGATACAAACCGTTTTCCGGCTGCCATACCTGTGTTTTGGTTACCTGTCCGTCGGGCTTAACCACTTCGAGTTTGACCGGCTGTGCCGGCAGCGGCCTGCCGTCGCCGTCGCGCAGCAAAGCGTTCAGCATTACCGTTTCGCCAGGACGGTAAAGATCGCGCGGGCCAAACATAAAGAACTGCTTGCTGTAGCCTTTTTCACCGGCGATATCGAATTCAGCCAAATCCAGCGCCGGACGGTTAAGATCCAGCAGCGTGGTTTGCTCGCCGCTACGGGCCAGCAGCAGCACGCCTTTATCGCTTTTTTCGAGCAGCGCATGGCCGTCGGCGTCGCTTTTTGCCTGTGCCAGAGTCTGACCTTTTTCATTGAGCAAAGTGATATCTACGGCCGACTGCGCGGCGCCGTTCTCAAGGCTTTGGGCAAACACGTCGAGACGATCGTGATAGCGATGCAGCGAAACGCCAATGTCGCTCAGGGTAAAAAGCGTCGCGGCATTGCTGTAGCTGTAATGTCCCGCCTCATTCATGATGGCGAGGTAAACGCCCGGCTGTTGCAGCGGTTTAATTTCACCCAGCGGCAGCATAACTTTTTCGCGGGTGTTGCGTTCCGGATTGAGATCGAATCGCCCGGTATATACCAGATCCGCAAGCTTAAGCAGGTTGTCCGACTCCCAGTTAGCGACGGCGTTACGGTACTCCCACTGGCTGACGAATGCGGCAAGCGATTCATTTTTGATGCGGTAGAAGTTCACATCCACCTTATCGACGTTCAGCGCCATAACCGGTAGTCCGGCAATCACTTTTGTCGGCAGCAAAGCGCCGCGGCTGGCAAAGCCGACGCTCGGCTGAATGTCCCGCGTATCGATTTGTTTTTCGAACTTGCTATCAAACGCGGCTTTGTTAAGGGCCGTCAGTTCCCGTTCGACGGTCAGCAGCAGGCTGCGCTTCGGTTCAAGGTGGCGCATGCGCAGCTCTTTCAGATCCGACGAGAGTTCCCAGGCGCCATCAACCTTGCCGCTGGTTTTATCCACCAGATGCACCACGCGGGAAAAATCCTGATCGGGGTTAAGCGGCACGGAGAAGGTCAGCACCAGCGCGCTGGCGCCATCCAGCTGCACCTCGGACGCATCCAGCAGCTTTAATGGCCTACCCGCTGACTGCTGCGCCAGCTTTTCTAATTGCCCCGCATCGGGCTTTGCTGTGGGAACAGAGGGTTGTTCCTGTGCAGCAGCAGCGATGGCCTGCGTCTTATCGTTATCATCGCATCCCACCAGCGCCAGAGCCGCGAGCAG